>NZ_JBIWOE010000007.1:289397-327864 GCF_044767585.1 Streptomyces sp. NPDC101225 | reverse complement strand
GCCGGCAGCGACCGCCGCGCCGCGGCCCGCACCGACCGCCAGGCCGACCGGGACCACGACGCCGAACTCACCGCCTACAACGCCTACCTCGCCCGTCTCGCCGCACGCGACCGCCCCACCTGAGAACCTCCCCGCGCGTGGGGCGGGGGAGACGGCGCGGCCCGCGGGAGCGGCCGGTCTCCGGCCCTATATGTTTGCACTGTGCAAAAATTGCAGGAGGTGGACGTAAGTCCGGTCGAGTGAGTGGGGAGAGCATCGGTACATGACGGACGCATCCATATCGCGGCGGAGGTCCGCCGGGCCGGGCCTGGGCCCCTGGGACTGTCCGCGCCCGCCGGGGGGAGAGAAGGGAAGGTCGGCGACCGTGGTCGTGCACCGGCCCTTGCTGACCGGCGGCCGCCAGGTGTCGGTCCGGGGTGAGGGGGTGGTCGTGGCGCGGAGCCTGGCGGACGTCCTGGCCGTGGTCCGCCGGATCGGCATCCTGCTGGAGTACGAGGACGCCGGGGGTACGGCTCTGATCGAATGGCGGGGTGGCGGAGCCGACGTGTGGGATCCGTCGCGCTGACGGCGGCCGGCGGCCGGCGGCCTGCCCCGGGCACGGGCGGAGTGCGGACACCGCCGTCACTCCCGGTTCGCGGCTCGGCAGGCCCGTGAGGCCTCGACGACCGTGGCGTAGAGGAAGCTCGACCTGCCGACGTTCGCGGTCTTGAAGGCGTTGCGGGCCTCCGGCCCCGCGACCAGGGTCAGCATGCCGCCCTCGGCGCGAATCGTGCGCCGTGCCGCCGCCAGGAGCTCGATGCCGGCGCTGTTGAAGCGAGTCACGCGTTGGACGTCGACCACGAAGTGGCGGTGTCCGACGCGCACCAGCCCGACGAGCGGGCCGCACAGCAACGGGGCCGAAGCCGCGTCGAAGACGCCTTCCGCCTCGACGACCAGCAGGTCCGCATCGGCCCACCGAGGCGTGAGCCGCAACGGCTGTACCTTCATGGCTGCCTCCCGCTTGCAGATGTGCCACGGTCCGGAGCGTCCCTCACCGTCCCGCCGGCAGAGGGCTTCGCCCGTGCGCCTGCCCAGGCCTTGGCGCGTCATGCGAAACCGGTGTGCCGGACACCCGGCGGGCGGCGGCCGGCCTGGCCGCGGAGACGGACACGGAAGCGGAGCGGCCGGCCGCGTACGTCCGGCGCCCAGGGCCACGGACTCGGCACACGGTCGGATGCGGCACCGACCGGCCGCGAACGGCGCCGAGCCGGGACCGCGGGAGACGAGCGGGCCCGCGGTCCGCCACGAGGCGGCCGTCCCCGTCACGGCCGCGGACGAGGGCCGCGGCCGGCGCGGTCACGCCGGGGCGGCCTCAGGACGCCGGTCGGCTCGGCCGGCGGGTGACCCTGCGGATCGCGGCCACGATCCGGGACACGCACGTCAGCGCCAGGATCACGGCGGCCGGCAGCAGGCAGGCGCGCGCCGCCATCCAGGAACCGGCAGCGATGGCGTGCGCGTACGAGGCCACCCAGGGCCCGGCGCTCCCGAGGTCCCAGACAGGCCGCCGCGGGAAGTCGGCGCCGACCAACTCGCTCACGCACCAGCTCGAAACGGCGAGCACCGTCAGGCAGCAGGCCGCGATCGCAAGTCTCCCCGCAACCCGACGTCGCTTCACCGTCCCACCCATGACCTCCCCCTCCTCGGCCTCCCGGCAACCGTACGGACCGTCGCGTGTCCTAGGGGGTGTCAGACACCCCCTAGGACCCCCTAGTACTGCTCGGTCTCGAGGAAGGCCGTGTTCGTGTCGTCGCCGGTGCCCAGGGCGTTGCCACCGAACGCGGCGGCCGCCGGGTCGAAGGAGGGCGGGCTGTCCTTGAACGCGAGGCCCAGGCCGGCCAGCTTCGCCTTGACCTCGTCGATCGACTTCGTGCCGAAGTTGCGGATGTCGAGCAGGTCGGCCTCGGAGCGGGCGACGAGCTCACCCACGGAGTGGATGCCCTCGCGCTTGAGGCAGTTGTAGGAGCGGACCGTGAGCTCCAGCTCCTCGATCGGCAGGGCCATGTCGGCGGCCAGGGCCGTGTCCTGCGGGGTGGGGCCCATGTCGATGCCCTCGGCTTCGATGTTCAGCTCGCGGGCGAGACCGAACAGCTCCACCAGGGTCTTGCCGGCCGAGGCCATGGCGTCGCGCGGCGGCATGGACCGCTTGGTCTCGACGTCGACGATCAGCTTGTCGAAGTCGGTGCGCTGCTCGACACGGGTCGCCTCGACCTTGTACGTGACCTTGAGCACCGGCGAGTAGATCGAGTCGACCGGGATGCGGCCGATCTCCTGGCCCACCTGCTTGTTCTGCGCGGCCGAGACGTAACCGCGGCCGCGCTCGACCGTCAGCTCCATCTCCAGCTTGCCCTTGCCGTTGAGCGTGGCCAGGACCAGGTCGGGGTTGTGCACCTCGATGCTGCTCCGCAGGGCGATGTCGGCGGCGGTGACCTGCCCCGGACCCTGCTTGCGCAGATACATCACCACGGGCTCGTCGTACTCGGACGACACGACCAGCTGCTTGATGTTGAGGATCAGGTCGGTGACGTCCTCCCTGACGCCCGGCACGGTGGTGAACTCGTGCAGGACACCGTCGATCCGGATGCTGGTGACAGCGGCGCCGGGGATCGACGACAGGAGCGTGCGGCGCATCGAGTTGCCGAGGACGTAGCCGAAGCCCGGCTCCAGCGGCTCGATAACGAACCGGGAACGGAACTCGTCCACGACCTCTTCAGTAAGGGACGGACGCTGAGAAATCAGCATGAGGTGGGGCCTCCAGCTATTCGGCGCCCGCTATTTGGCGCCTTGGACATCACAACGGATCGGCCGTACGGCCTGAAAAGGGGCCACGCCGCCGGCCCCGCTCAGGAACACGCCGTGATCGAGGTCCTCGGCGGGGACCCGACCCGGCTCACCCGCATACGACGCCACGGCCGGCACCACGGGAGATGCCCGCCGTGCGGGCGTGGTCGGCGGGCAGCCGGGTGGCGGCCCGGCCGGTTCCGGAAGGGGTGCGGCAAACAGAGCTGTTCCAGAAGGGGATGACGCTGCCGGACTGCCGTGAGCGGGTCCCTCATGATTCCCCCAAAGCCGTCTCACGTGCCGCCGGCTGCCTCATCAACGGATCTTGGCACAATGCAAAGGTGGCAGCCGCCAGCATACACACCCCGCAGCGGTGGCGGCGGGGTCGATACCGCGCCACCACGCCGACGGCGGGCCCACGGACGGCGGCTCCCCGGCACCGTGCGGCCGCGTCGGGGCGCGATGCCACAATGGCGTGCCATGTCTGCCACACCTGCCATCAGAGACGAACGGCTACGGCGCTGGGAGCAGCGCACCGGCGGCTGGCTCATCGGGCTGGCGATGGTCTATCTCACGGCCTACGCGGTGCCGATCCTGGCCCCCGGACTGCCGCACGCCTGGCGCCGCACGGCCCAGACCGTGACCTTCGGGATCTGGGCGCTGCTGGCCGTCGAGTTCGTCCTGCGCTTCGCGCTGGCCGGCCGCCGGTGGAACTTCGTCAAAGTGCGCCTGTTCGACCTGGCGACCCTGCTGCTGCCACCGCTGCGCCCCTTGCGGCTGGTGACCATCGTGTTCATGGTGGTGCGGCGCAACGCCTCCACCCTGGGCCGCGTGCGGCTGCGGCTGGGCACCTATGTGGCGGCCTGCACGGCCCTGCTCCTCTTCCTCTCCAGCCTGACGATCCTCGACGTCGAACGGCGCAACCCGGACGCCACGATCACCTCGTTCGGTGACGCACTGTGGTGGTCCATCACCACGGTCACGACCGTCGGCTACGGCGACCTGTACCCCACGACGACCCAGGGGCGCCTGATCGCCATCGCGCTCATGGTCGGCGGCATCGCCCTGGCAGGTCTCGTCACCGCGACACTCGCCTCCTGGTTCATGGACCGGTTCTCCGAACTGCGCGCCAACGAGGCCCAGACGACCAGCGAGATCTCCGCCCTCACCGAGGAAGTGCGCCGGCTGCGCGACGAACTGCACGCCCAACGGCCCGGCGGCGGCCCGTCCGGCCCGGCGCAGGAGCCGGGGGAGGAGCCGGGGGAGGGGGCCGACGCCCCCGCCACCGCATCGGTTCCGTAGCAACGGGCCTTCCGGCCTCCGTGCAGCGACGTCGCCGAGGGCCCCGACGGCCGCGCCCTTCGTTCAGGTGGCCGAGCCGACCGGGGAGGCGGCGGCAGCGGCCCGGACGCGTTCGGCGTTGAGGGCGGCGACGGCGCCTCGTGCGTCTCCGACGGTCGCGTAGTCGACCGCGATGAAGTTGACCGGCCTGCCGCGGAGCCGCTCGCACGCGTGGGCGCGTTCCAGCACCGTACGGCGGGAGTTGACCGTGCCCGCGTACAGTCGCCGGGCGCCGCCGTTGGTGACGAAGTGGTTGAGCAGGAACAGCCGTTTGTCCGTGCCGCCCCGCTGCGGCGCGCACGTCATCTCGGCGGGGCTGCGGACGTCGAACGGCGTCTCCATGCCGTACCGGTAGAAGTTGCGGTACCACGGCGCGGGCCCGTCCGCCCGCTGGGCGAACACGACCAGGCGCCTGCCGCTGTCGATCATGTCCTTCAGCCGCGGCCACGGGCGATCGGGGTCAGGGTCCGGCTCGTACAGCAGGTCCGTGAGTCCTGCCTGCCGGAACGCGGCGCGGGTTTCCTGCGGGCTGATGTCGTCCTGGAGGATCAGGGTGACGATCTCCGTGGGGTGGCTGTGCAGCCAGTCACCGATCGTGCGCAGGGTGGGCGTCAGTTCGAGGGCGCCGGCCCCGCAGACGGAGTGGCACAGCCACAGCCCCGGACGGTACGGGTCCACCCGGCGCAGGACCCGGGTGAGCTGGCGGCGCAGCTCGGGGGAGAACTCGGAGGTGGCGATGCGGTCCGTGATCTCCGCGGGCCGCTCCCAGTGGTGGGTGTCGAGGAGCAGCACCCGCACGCCGGCGTTCAACTGCCCCACGATGTCGAGGTCCTGGTCCGGGCCGATGAACCGGTTCGCGGTCGTGGCCATGGCGTTGTGCGCCGCGAGCTGGGCGAGCTCGTCGTAGCGCAGGTCGCACCAGCGGGAACTGCCCTGGCAGACGCGGGGCGGGGAGCCGCTCATCGCCGCCGGGGCCACGGTGGTCCCGACGAGGGCGGACGCCGAGACCACGGCGGCCAGGGCCAGGCCGTGGCGCGGGCGCAGCGGGATGCGCACGGTGGGCCGGGTCTGCCAGGCCCAGCCGACGGTGACCAGGATCGCGCCGGCGATCAGCAGGATCAGGGCGGCGACGGTGGCGGTGGTCAGCAGGTGGCCGACGGCGGTGGTCTGGAGGTCGTCGACGAGACGTACCGCCGTCGGGGGCCAGGAGGACGGTGGCCGGTACGGCGTGTCGCCCACCGTGACGCGGACCAGGAGCGCCAGCAGCCCGGTCGTCGTGGCGGCGGCGGTCAGGGTCCAGCCCAGCGGGATGAGCCGGCCCGCCGTGGGCAGCGGGGCGGCGGACCACAGCAGGATCAGCGCGGTGACCGCCAGCACGGCGGCGGTCGGCTCCACCGCTTCCTGGAAGAGACGGGTCGCGGCCCGCACCCGATGGGCCCGCGCCCGTACGTCGTCCGAGGGCGCGAGATCGGTGGTGATCACCCAGGTGTGTCCGCCCGCGCTCCGCATCAGATCCCTGCCGGCCGCCGTGGTGCGGTCCGCGACGGCCACCGGCGCGACGGCGGCCAGCGCCGAAGCCACGTCCCCCTCGTCCAGCGCCGCCGTCACCACGGGCCCCAGCGCGGCGCGTTCCGAGCCGGGCACCAGCCGCAGCAGCACGCCCGTGACCGCGACCGCCTGGTGGTGGGAGAGCGCCGGCGTCGGCAGCCCGTCGGCCGGCGCCTTGCCCGCCACCAGCTGTTTCACCACCGCGGACACCCGTTGCCGGAAACGCTCGTAGTCGGGCTCGGGACGCTCCTGCAGGGAGGCGATGGCATCGGCGAAGTAGACCTGGCCGAGGCGCGAGATGTTCGCCACGACCGGCCTGAGGTCGACGGTGAGCCGGAGCTTGCGGCGATCACCCTCCAGATAGCCGACCAGCACGTCGATCTGCTGGTCGGCCATGGCCCGCAGGGTCTCCGGGGGGATCACGAGCTTGATGTTGGCGGTGACGGCGGACACCGGAACGGGCAGCCGTCCCAGCAGGTCACGGACGACCGGCGCGGCCTGCGGGCCGACCAGGACCTCGTCGTAGACCCGGTGGTAGGCGTGGTCCTCCTCCAGCACCCGGCCGTAGAAACCCGGGTCGAGCACGGTGCTGCGCACCACGGCGGCCGCCGCCAGCACGGTCAGGCTCAGCACGGCCACGACCCGGACCACGGTCCGGGCCCACCAGGAGCGGTGCAACAGTGCTTCCATGTACTCCCGTTCGCGTGTTCCTGGTCCCGCGTCCGGTGACGCGCGTCCCGGTTCCATGGTCTCGCCGGGGCCGCGGTCAAGGACGGGACACCTGGTCGGGTACCCCCGGGCGCGCGGGAGACACGGGCGGCGTCCGCCGGAATCCGGCGGTCGTCATCCGCGGCCGGACGGGCCTTCCGCGAGCAGCTCTCCGGCGGCCCGCTCGACATCGGCCTCCGACACGAGCACCAACTGCGCCGCCTTCCCCAGCGGGACGAAGCTGTCCACGCTCGTGACCCGCCGGATCCTGCCGGTGAATCCGGCGTCGACCAGGGCGGTGACGACGCCCTCGGACACGCCTCCGGTCCGGCGGGTCTCGTCGACCACGAGGACGCGGCCCGTCGCGCGTGCCTCCCGGAGCAGGTCGCCGACGGGGAGAGGGCACAGCCAGCGCAGGTCGACGACCCGGCAGGCGATCCCCTGCCGTTCCAGGCGGCGTGCGGCGCGCAGCGAGAGGAGGACGCCGTTGCCGCAGGTGACGACGGTCAGGTCCGTGCCGGTGCCGTAGGTGCGGGCGCGGCCGATCGGCACGTGCTGTGCCGGTCGCGGGTAGGCGGCGAGCCAGGCGCCGTCGCCCTCCTCGTGGAGATCCCGCGTGTGGTAGAGCGCGATCGGCTCCAGGAAGGCGCAGACCGTGCCGTCCACCTTCGCCGCCGCCACGCACGTCCGCAGCATCGCGGCCGCGTCGTCGGGCCGGGCGGGGGAGGCGACGACCAGGCCGGGGATGTCGCGCAGGGCGCCGAGCCCGTTGTCGTTGTGGAAGTGGCCGCCGAAGCCGCGCTGGTAGCCGTAGCCGGCGATGCGGACCACGAGCGGGTTGCGGTACCGGCCCTGGGAGAAGAACTGCAACGTGGCGGCCTCGCCGCGCAGTTGGTCCGCCGCGTTGTGCAGGTAGGCGAGGTACTGGATCTCCGGGACCGGGAGCAGTCCGGACAGGCCCGCCCCCAACGCGAGTCCGAGGATGGACTGTTCGTCGAGGAGAGTGTCGAAGACCCGGGCGGATCCGAAGCGACGCTGCAGGCCGCGGGTCACGCCGTAGACGCCGCCCTTGCGGCCCACGTCCTCGCCGAAGACCACCATCTCCGGGTGGGCGCCGAGCAGGTCGGCGAGGGTGTGGGTGAGGGACTGGGCGACGGTGACCGGTTCGCCGACGGGCGCGGTGGAGGTCTCGGTCCTGTGGCGTGCCGTGCTCGCCACGAGGGCGGGGCGGCGAGGGGCGAGCGGGGCGGTGATCTGCTCCGCGGTGGTCAGGGGCTCGCTCTCCAGCGCCTCCTTGGCCACGGCGAACACCCGTGAGCCCACCGCGTCGTACCGGTCGAGGACCTGCCGCGGGGTGAGGGCACCGCTCGCCGTGAGCAGCCGGGCGGTGGCCAGCAGGGGGTCGCGCTCCAGGTCGGCGGTGACGTCGGACGGCGTGCGGTAGGCGGCTTCGGCGTCCGAGCCCGCGTGGCCGAGGAAGCGCACCAGCGACAGGTGGAGGAAGGCGGGCCGGCGGGTCCGGCGGACGTGGGCCGCCGCCTCGTGCGCCGCGTCGAAGGCGGCCTGCGGGTCGCAGCCGTCCGCGGCGAAGTAGGCGAGGCCGGGCCGGTTGCCGTAGGCCTGCCGGACCCAGCCGGGCGGTGTCGGGACGCTGATGCCGAGGCCGTTGTCCTCGCAGACGAACAGGACCGGCATCGGGAGGCCCTGACAGGCCGCGTTGCAGGCGCTGTTGACGGCGCCCGCCGCCGTGGAGTGGTTGACCGAGGCGTCACCGAAGGAGCAGCAGACGACGGCGTCGCCGGGCCAGGCGCAGCGGACGCCGAGCCGCTTGGCGCGGGCGATGCTCCATGCCACCCCGACGGCTCGCGGCAGGTGGGAGGCGATGGTCGACGTCTGCGGGACGACGGACAGTTCGTGGCGGCCGTAGACCTTGTGCCGTCCGCCCGCGATCGGCTCCTCGGCCGCGGCGGCCACCCCCAGCAGCATGTCCCTGACCGCGTCGACGCCGTCGTCGCCGTCGCCGGAGGCCTGGCGGGCGCGGGCGGCGTAGAAGGCGCCGGAGCGGTAGTGCAGCAGGGCCGGGTCGGTGGGGCGCAGCGCCAGGGCGAGGGCGGCGTTGCCCTCGTGTCCGCTGGATCCGATGGTGTAGTAGCCGCGGCCCTGCTGCTGCATCCAGCGCGCGGCGAAGTCGACGTGCCTGCTGGTGAGTTGGGCGTCGAACAGGTCCAGTGCGGTGCGGGTGTCCAGGCCGCCCGCCGCTCGCGCCGGGGCCTGCGGAGACCGCAGACCGGCCACCGCCTCGCGGAAGTGCCGGTCCAGGTCGTCGACGGCGTTCACAGGCGGAAGGACAGATCGGGCTCGAGCGCGGCCACGTCCATCTGGGCCTTCTGCAGACGGCCGGAGTAGTCCCAGTTCATCGACTGCCACCGGGTGAACTGGTCGAGCACCCACTGGCCCGACTGCCGGCTGCCGTTGCCCGACTTGCCGTTGCCGCCGAAGGGCAGGTGCGCCTCGGCTCCGGAGGTGGTGTTGTTGACGCTGACCATGCCCGCGGAGATGCCGCGCCGGTACGTCCACACCTCGTGCGGATCGGTGGTGTAGATCGCGGCGGACAGGCCGTAGCCGTGGGCGTTGGCCAGGTCGAGGGCCTCGTCGAAGGTGCGGTAGGTGGTCACCGAGACGACCGGGCCGAAGGTTTCGGCGAGGAACAGATCGTCGTCGCGGCGCACTCCGTCGACGATGACCGGGTGGTAGAACATGCCCGCCTCGGGGTCGCCCACGAAACCCTTGCGCGGGTTGGCGGCGGTGATCCGGCCGATGCCGTCGGAGCCGTACGTGCGGTGATGGTCCTTGATCCA
This sequence comes from Streptomyces sp. NPDC101225, assembly GCF_044767585.1. Classification (NCBI taxonomy): domain Bacteria; kingdom Bacillati; phylum Actinomycetota; class Actinomycetes; order Kitasatosporales; family Streptomycetaceae; genus Streptomyces; species Streptomyces sp. NPDC101225. Next base: position 318,592 of record NZ_JBIWOE010000007.1, on the reverse strand, counting down.
GCCGAGGAAGGTCTCGTAGCGCTGCGCGAAGCGCTCGTCGAGCATCGGGCCGTAGAGGACGTCCTCGAACGCGTCGCCGATCCGGGCCGCGCGGCTCGCGGCGTCGAAGCGGGCGAGGAAGTCCTCGTGCACCGACTCGTGCACGAGCAGGGTGCCGAGGGAGGTGCAGCGCTGCCCCGCGGTGCCGAAGCCGGAGAACAACGCCCCCTCCACCGCCAGGTCGAGCTCGGCGCTCGGCGTGACCACCTGGGGGTTCTTGCCGCCCAACTCCAGGCAGGGCGTCTGCAGATGGCTGCCGCACAGGGCGCCGATCTTCCGGCCGACGGCGGTGGAGCCCGTGAAGCCGACCTTGTCGACCAGGCCGGCGTCGAGGGCGGACTCCAGACCGGCGTACGTCTGCTCCCCGTCGGCGAGGACGAGGTTGAGCACGCCGTCGGGCAGACCGCCGCCGTGCACGAACAGCTCGAAGAGGGCCTTCGCACTGGCGGCGGCGTACTCGGCGGGCTTCCACACCACGGTGTTGCCGGTCACGAGTGCCGGGACGAGGTACCAGGACGGCACGGCCACCGGGAAGTTCCCGGCGGTGATCACCGCGACCGCGCCCATGGGGTTGCGGAAGGTGAAGAGCTGCTTGTCGGGCATCTCGGACGGCACCGTCTGGCCGTAGAGCCGGCGCCCCTCGCCCAGGAAGAAGTCGCAGGTGTCGATGATCTCCTGGACCTCGCCGAGCGCCTCGGCCAGCGGCTTGCCGATCTCCTCGGTCACGATCCGGGCGAGCCGCTCCTTGTTCGCCTCGACGAGCCGGCCGATCTTCCCGACCGCCGATCCGCGCACCGGCGCCGGGACGTCCGCCCAGGCGCGCTGTGCCTGTTTCGCGGCCTTGGCGGCGTCGACGAAGGTCGACGCGTCCCCGAGCGAGACCTCGCTGACCACCTCGGCGGTACGACCGGGATTGGGGCGCCGGAGAGTCCCGCCGGGAGCGCCGGCGACCGGGTGGCCGGCAACGATCGAGGCGACGGAACGGGCCATGTGAGTGCTCCTTGTCGGCGGGAGGGCGGGGTGGCTGGTACGAGGGGGTGCGGACCGTACGGGACAGACCGTACGGGGCGGTCAGTGCAGACCGGTGAGGATCCGGTCCAGGGCGCGCAGGGCGAATCCGAGTTCGTCCCGGGTGACGGACAGGGCGGGGCGGAAGCGCACCGTACGCTCGCCGCACGGCAGGGCGATCACCTGCTCCTCGGTTCGCAGCCGGCGCACCACGTCGTCGCGGACGCCGCCATCGGGCAGATCGACGGCGCACATCAGGCCGCGCCCCCGAGCGTTGGTCACGACCGGTGTGTGCCGGGCTTCGAGATCACGTAGTTCGGTCACGAACCACGCTCCCACGGCGGCCGCGTCGGCCACCAGACCGTCCCTCTCGATGATCTCCAGGATGCGGCGGGCGCGCACCATGTCGACCAGGCCGCCGCCCCAGGTGGAGTTGATCCGCCCGGAGACCTGGAGGACGTTGTCGGGCACCAGGTCGACCCGGCGGCCGGCCATGATGCCGCCGAGCTGGACCTTCTTGGCGAAGGCGACGATGTCGGGTTCGAGCCCGAGCTGCTGGTAGGCCCAGGTGGTGCCGGTCATCCCCACGCCGGTCTGCACCTCGTCGAGCACGAACAGCGCGTCGTACTCGTGGCACAGCGCCTGCATCGCCTGCAGGAACTGGGGGCGCATGTGGTTGTCGCCGCCCTCGCCCTGGATCGGCTCGGCGATGAAGCAGGCGATGTCGTGCGGGTTGTCCTCGAACGCCCGCCGCGCCTGTGCGAGGGCGGCCCGCTCGGCCTCCTCGACCTCGGCGAGGTGCCGTTCCAGGGGGAAGCGGACGGCGGGTACGTCGATACGCGGCCAGTCGAACAGGGGGAAGCGGGCCGTCTTGTTGGGCTCGGTGTTGGTCAGCGAGAGGGTGTACCCGCTGCGGCCGTGGAACGCCTTCCGCAGGTGGAGCACCTGGGTGCCGAGCGCGGGGGAGCGGCCCGCGGCCTCGTTGCGGCGGCTCTTCCAGTCGAAGGCCGTCTTGAGCGCGTTCTCGACGGCGAGGGCGCCGCCCTCCACGAAGAACATCCTGGGCAGGTCCGGATCGCCCAGCACCCGGGCGAACGTCTCGACGAACTCGGCGTAGTGCGTGGTGTAGACGTCGGGGTTGGCGGGCTTGTTCGCCCCCACCTGCGCCAGCAGGGCCATGAACTCCGGATCGTCCACGATGCCCGGCGCGTTCAGCCCCAGCGGGGCGGAGGCGAAGAACGAGTAGAGGTCGAGGAACCTCTCACCGCTGCGCGCGTCGACGATCCACGAGCCCCGACTGGCGAGCGGGTCGAGCACCAGCTTGAAACCGTCGGTCAGCACATGCCGGCCGAGTCTCTCGTGCACCTCGTCCGGGAGGACCGTCGACACTGCGGCAACCGTCATGAAGGCACCTACTCTCGAGAGCCGTCTACCGAAGAAACTTCGTTGAACGCGAGAATCAGCAAAAATATTTTAGATATGAGACCAGAGGGGCCGCAAGGTTTCGTGCAGCGGCGGATGCGGGTGTGTCGGGCCGCGCCCCCGGGGGAGCGATCGTCAATTACAAGTTGACGATGAAGGGTCGTCAACTTAAGATTGACGCATGAGTCCACTCGACATCAGCCTCGCCGACCTGATCGCACGGCTCGACGAGGAACTCCCCGAGGCCGACCAGCTGGCCCGCATCAGCGAGGCGCGGCTTCGCGCCCAGACCCTGTCCGATCTCGGTGACCAGCTCATCGACCACTACGTCAGCAAGGCCAAGCGGAGCGGCGCCTCATGGACCGAGATCGGCGACGCGATCGGAGTCTCCAAGCAGGCCGCCCAGCAGCGCCACGCGCCCGCCCCGTTCGAGCGGTTCACCCACCTGAACCGGCACGGCATCGTGCTGGCGCAGGAGGCCGCCCGGACGCACAAGCACGACTTCATCGGTACCGAACACATGCTGCTCGGCCTGCTCGGCGAACCGCGGGGCCTGGCGTACGAGGTACTGGTGGCGAAGGCCGGGTCGGAGCGGCGCGTCCGCGAGGCGATCGAGGAGGTGCTGGCGCCGGCCGGGGAGAAGGCCCTGCGGGGCCACATCGCCTTCCGGCCCGAGAGCAAGGACGCCATCGAGCAGGCGCACCGCGCGTCGGCCGACCTCGGCCACGACTGGGTCGGCACCGAGCACACCCTGCTGGGCCTGATCCGCACCGAGGAGAGCCCGGCCGCGCGGATCCTGCGCGACCTCGGCTTCACCGCGGACGAACTGCGCGACACGGTCAGGAGCGAGGTCGCCGAACGGCTCGCCGCGCGCGGCGCGTAGTCGGGCGGCGGCGAGACCCCCCTCGCGGGTGAAGGACTCCCGCTGCCACCGCGGCGGCGGGACGTCCCCGGGAGGGCGTCAGGGTGCGCCGAGGCCGTTGAGCAGCGTGTCCACGACGACGTCCGCCGCCCGGCCCGCACTCAGCCGGGGCAGTTGCCGGGACACCAGGTGCATGAGCTGGGGCATGAGCGCGCCGGCCCAGCCTTCGGGAAGGTCGGGACGCAACAGGCCTTCGTCGGTGGCTCGTCGGAGGAAGACGTCGACCTCGTGGACGGAGGCGTCGCGACGGGCGCGGACGTCCTCGTCGGCGAGCATGCGGGTCAGGTCGACCGGCCAGGTGCGGTTCACGGTGATGATGTTCTCGACGTAGCGGTGCAGGGCGACGGCGACGGGGGCCTCGCGGAGCCGGGCGTCCTCGATGGCCTGCTCGACGGCCGTGAGGCGGGCTGCGTAGATGGCCGCCAGGAGGTCCTCGCGGGAGGCGAAGCGGCGGTAGACGGTGCGCCGGTCCACGCCCGCCTCGCCGGCGATGCTCGCGATGCTGGCGCCGGGGTCGGCGGCGAGCATGCGGGCTCCGGTGGTCAGGACGGCTTCCAGGTTGCGCGCGGCGTCGGCTCTCACCGCGCCGAGTCTAGTGGCCGAATGTGAAGTCTGAGACATCTACCGTCTCTGTGGAGTAGAACCATGACCGCTAACTGCTACAGTCAAGTGTCAGATAATGGCTTTAGTGCCATGATTGCGATGTGGTTGTCATGTTGATCACTCGCCCGTGCGTCCGTGCGGCCGTGCCTCCATGCGTCCGTGTGTCCGTGCGACCCGCATCGAAAGCACCTGAGGAGAAAGCGCGTGATCACCTACGACCGGCTCTTCGTCGCAGGCTCCTGGGTCGAGCCGAGCGACCCCGAGCTGCTCGACATCGCCTCACCGCACGACCGGTCCGTGGTGGGCCGTGCCGCGCAGGCGCGGCCCGCGGACGTCGACCGGGCACTCGCCGCGGCGCGGGCGTCCTTCGACGCGGGCGAGTGGCGTTGGGCCCCACCGGCCGAGCGCATCGCACTGCTCAGGCGGTTCAACGCGCTCCGCGAGGAGAACGCGGAGAAGATCGCACATCTGATCTCCTTGGAGAACGGCTCGGCCGGCTGGTTCACCCGTGCCGGACAGCCCGGCCTCACGCGGCAGGCGAACGCCTACCTGAAGGCGGCTGAGGAGTTCGGCTGGGAGGAGACGCTCGTGCCCTCCGATCTCGCGTCCCCGGTGCGCAGCGTGGTGCGCCGCGAGGCGGTCGGCGTCGTGGCCGCGGTGATCCCGTGGAACTCGCCCTTCTCCTCGGCCACTTCGAAGATCATCCCCGCCCTCCTCGCCGGCAACTCCGTGGTCCTGAAGGTGTCCCCGGAGAACTCGCTGAGCATGGGCTTCCTGGCCGAGCTGCTGGAGCGGGTGGGCCTGCCCGAGGGGGTGATCAGCGTGCTGCCCGCGGACCGGGAGACCAGTGAGTACCTGGTGTCGCACCGGGAGGTCGACAAGATCGCCTTCACCGGATCGACGCGCGCCGGTCGCCGTATCGCCGCGATCGCGGGCGAGCAACTCAAGCGGGTGAGCCTGGAGTTGGGCGGCAAGTCGGCCATGATCGTCCTCCCCGACGCCGACATCGAGAAGGCCGTCGCGGGCGTGAGGTTCGCCTCCTTGCTCAACAACGGCGAGTCCTGCATCGCCCAGACCCGCATCCTCGCTCCGCGCAGCCGCTACGAGGAGGTCGTGGCGGGGCTGAAGGACCTCGTGGAGTCGCTGAAGGTCGGCGACCCGGGCGACCCCGACACCTTCGTCGGCCCGATGATCCGCCCCGACCAGCAGGAGCGGGTGCGCGGTTACATCCGGCTCGGCATCGAGGAGGGCGCCCGCCTGGTCACCGGCGGTCCGCAGATCCCGGAGGGGCTGGAGGCGGGCAACTACGTCACGCCCACCGTCTTCGCCGACGTCGACAACTCCATGCGGATCGCGCAGGAGGAGGTCTTCGGCCCGGTCCTGGTGGTCATCGCCTACGACGACGAGGACGACGCCGTGCGGATCGCCGACGACTCCGAGTACGGCCTCTCCGGTGGTGTCTGGTCCCGTGACGAGGAGCACGCGCTGGCCGTCGCGCGCCGCATCCGTACCGGCACCGTCACCGTCAACGGCGCGTCCGTCGCCTTCGACGGCCCGTTCGGCGGCTTCAAGGCGAGCGGCATCGGCCGCGAGTACGGGACGGTGGGCCTCGGCACCTACACCGAGTACAAGACCATCACCGTCTGACGGCGGCGGCCGACCGGCCGCCGCCGGCATGAGGCGTGGGGGCGTGGGGCCGCCGAGCCGCGTCACCCTCTTGATCGGTGACGTCGGTCGAGGTCAGTGCGGAGCCGCCGCGGGTGCCGTCTTCCTGCGTGCGCGGTACGCCGCGGCCTTGATCCTGTTGCCGCAGGACTCCATGCCGCACCACTGGCGCCGCATGCCCCGGGAGCGGTCGACGTAGACCCGGGTGCACTCCGGGTTGCCGCACTCCTTCAGCAGCGGAACGTCCGGGCCGCTGAGCAGTTCGACGGCCTGGCGGGCGACCGTGGCCAGCGCCTGCCCGGGGGTCGCCTCGGTGTGCCGGCCCCCCAGGGTGAGCTGCGGCGCCGCGGGCGTCCTGCGCGCGGCGCCGTTGAGGACGGCGAGCGCCTCCCGGTGGAGGTCCTCGCCCAGGCGGCGGTCGGTGACCAGGCGGTAGACGGCCTCGCGCACCGTGGTCGCCTCCCGGACGTCGTTCTCCGCGGCGGGTGTGATCGCGTCCACGAGGCCGGACTCCAGATACCAGGCGTTGAGCCGCTCCGGCGTCGCGAGCATCTCGAACCGGGTCGAGCGCCGGGCGCGCAGGGTGGCCGCGAAGTCGAGCGCCGGGTTTCCGCAGACGAAGACGTGGTCAGGGTTCACATCACCATCTTGACGGGTGACTGGTCGGGGATGCAACGCCGCCGCTCCACGTGGTGCTCACCCGCCGAACGGAGCCCCACCGTGCGCAGGCGGCCCCCGACCGTGCGGTCGGCACGCCCCAGGTCGGCGGCCGCAGGAGCGACCGTGCGCGCGGGCGGACGGCGGGCCGGAGGTCCCGCGCCGGCGGAGGGACGCGGCCACTCGCGCCGTTTGAACCCCCGGCACCCGGCAGCCGTTGTGCTGTCACGACCGGCCTGGTGACCGGCCGGTCGCCGAAGTCTGGGAGGTCCCCATGCCCGCGCCGCCGTTCACGTCCCCGGAGTCGTCCCGCCGGTCCGCCCCGTCCGCGCCCTGCGCCCCTCGCGTCCCCTGCGCCCCGCCCGTGTCCCGCGCTCCCCGCGTCCCGTCCGCGTCCTACGTCCCCTGCGGCCCGTCCGCCCGCTCCCACGGCCGCCCCCGACTCGGCCCGCACGGCCTGCTCGGCCGCCGCAGGTTCCTGCCCGATCCGGACGTCTCCCGGTACCGGCCCACCCGGCCGGCGCCGGCCGCCGGGAGCGTCCCGGAAGCCCCCGCCTCCCCGCTGCCCGCCGCCCTCCTGCCACTCCCGGCGGGCTTCGAGCTGAACCGCGACCCGGTCGCATCCGTCGTGCCTGCGTAGGCGACAGCTGATCGCCGATCCGGCGCAAGCGCGATCTGAGAGGCACGTTCCATGCGCAGACGCTCCATCCTGCTGGCCCTGTTACTGGTCGTCGTCGGCGCGACCGCGACGACCTCGGTGTTTCTGAGCCGGCACACCGACGCCGCGCACCTCCGCGGCGCGCCGGCCGCCGACGTGGGCACCGCGGATCACACCGTCACCCTGCAGAACAGGACGAGCAGCCGTATCTGGGTGGGCAGCAACGTCAACGCGGACGGCTCGGCCGCCCTGACCGGACTGCCCGCCCTCGACCCGGGCCAGTCCGCCACGATCACCGTCCCCGAGCACGAGGGCGGCGGCCACTGGCGCGGCACGTTCTTCGCCCGGCAGGGCTGCTCCGGCGAGGACGGCTCCACCTTCCACTGCGCGGTCGGCGACTGCGGCCCCTACGCCGACCACTGCAGCACCGGCCAACAACCGACCAGCCTGGCCGAGTTCAACTTCGACCCCAGCGACTCGCTCGCGCCCTGGTACGACGTCAGCTACGTCGACGCCGTGTCGACCGCCGTCACCATCACCCCGAACGACGTGACGCCGCCCGAGACGGGCGAGTGCGCGGTGGCGGGCTGCGCCGTCGATCTGCTCGCGTCGTGCCCGGCCGGGGACCTGACCAAGGACGGGACCACGGGCAGGCCGCTGGTGTGCGTCAATCCCGACCGGGACGCGAAGACCCCCTACAGCGACGCGATCAACCAGAAGTGCCCCACCGCGTACGCCTGGTCCAAGCAGGACGCGGAACCCGGAAACCGCACCATGTACCAGTGCACCAAGTGCACCGGCATGACCATCACCTTCAACGGGTCCGGCGGGACCGCGGCGCCCGCCCCCAGCACCCCGCCCGCCTCCGGCACCACCACCCCGGCCTCGAACCGGAAGGGCGTCAGCCTCAACCCGGTCGACGGCGCCTCCCGGGCACTGGCCGACTCCGGAGCCTCCTGGTACTTCAACTGGACCTCGTCGACGGGCGCCGTCACCAAGCCGAACGGTGTCGAGTACGTTCCGATGATCTGGGGCCCCGGCTCCGTCACCGACGACCAGCTCAACAGCGCCAGGCAGCAGGGCAGCGAACTGCTCGGCTTCAACGAGCCGGACTCGGCCACCCAGGCGAACATGACCCCCGAACAGGCCCTGGACCTCTGGCCCCGGCTGGAGAGCACCGGTCTGCGCCTGGGCGCCCCGGCGGTCTCCTACGGCGCCGACACCCCGGGCGGCTGGCTGGACCGCTTCATGCAGGGAGCCGCCCAGCGTGGTCTGCGCGTCGACTTCATCCCGCTGCACTGGTACGGCGGCGACTTCGGCCCGGACGCCGCCAACCAGCTGCGCGGCTACCTCCAGGCCGTGCACGACCGCTACCACAAGCCGATCTGGCTGACCGAGTACGGCCTGATCGACTTCTCCCAGGGCAGCCCGCGCTACCCCAGCACGCAGCAGGAGACCGACTTCATCCGGTCGTCCACGCGGATGCTGGACGGACTGGACTACGTGAAGCGCTACGCCTGGTTCACGCTGTCCACGCGGACCAGCCCGACCGGCCTGTACGACGGCACGACCGCCAACGCCGCCGGCCAGGCCTACCGCGAGGTGAGCTGAAGGGAGTGCAGCCTCTCCTCGATCTTCACGGCGTCCGGGTGCTCGAACTCCGCGAAGATCGCCAGGGCTTGACGCCAGCTGCCGCCGGCCGCCTCCGGATCGCCGGCGGCCAGCTGGACGTCGCCGAGGTGGCCCAGGGTGTGGCCCTCCCCCCAGCGGTTGCCGATGTCCCGATGGGTCGCGAGCGCCTGCTCGTAGTGCTCGACCGCGCGGTCGCGGGCGCCCAGCCGGTGGTGGACCGTGCCGAGCACGTCGAGCGTGACGCCCTCGACCCATCGGTTGCCGCTGGCACGCAGGACGACCAGGGCCTCCTCCAGGCAGCCCACGGCGTCGTCGAACCGGCCGAGGCGCTGATAGGCGTCGCCCAGATTGCTCAGGGCGATGCCCTCGCCCCAGGTGCTGCCGACGGCCCGGTCCAGTGCCAGCCCCCGGCGGCTGTACTCGATCGCCTTGCCGAGCCGCCCGGTCTGGAGATAGGCGTCGCCCAGATTGCCCACGGCCCTCAACCTGCCCTCGATGTCACCGAGTTCGCGGCAGACGACCATCGCCTGGTGGAAGTGGCCGATGGCCTCCTCGTAGCGGCCCGTGCAGCGCAGCGCCGCGGCCGTGTCCGCGAGCGCCTGTGCCTCGCCCGCCCGGTCGTGGGCGGCGCGGGCGGCGGCCAGGCCCGTGCCGGCGGTGTCGAGCCAGTCGCCCAGATGACTGCGGAGGTAGAAGAATCCCCACAGGACGGCCGGCAGCCGCCAGGCGATGCCCGGCTGCCCGGACGCGGCGGCCTGGTGGACCGCGCCGACCAGGTTGGACCGTTCGGTCTCGCACCAGTCCAGGGCCTGGTCATGGGTCGCGAAGGACAGCGGACGGCAGGAGGCCGGCGGAGGCTCGAGGGGGATGCGGCCGCGGCTCGGGGTGATCAGCGGATAGGCCGCGTCCGCGGTGTGCAGGTACCAGGACAGCAGCCGCTCCACCGCCAGCTCCCGCTCCTGCGGCGTCTCCTCGACGGCGACGCGCTCGGCGGCGTACACACGCAGCAGGTCGTGCAGGGTGTAGCGGCCGGGGAAGTGCTCGGCGAGCAGATGGGCGCGGGTCAGCTCGACGAGCAGGCCGCGGGTCTCCCGGGTGGTGAGCCCGGCGAGCGCGGCCGCGGCGGGCGAGGACAGGTCCGGGCCGGAGTGCAGGCCCAGCAGCCGGAACAGCCGCGCGGCGGGCTCCGACAGGGCTTCGTAGGACGAGGAGAAGACGGTCCGTACGTCGATGGTGATGTCGTCCCCGGCGAAGGCGTCGAGGCTGTCGTCGCTGTCCCGCAGTTCCTCGGCGATGGCGCTGAGCGGGAAGTCGGGGTGGGTGGCGGCGCGGGCGGCGACCACGGCGAGGGCCAGCGGCAGCAGGGCGCACCGCGCGACGATCTCCCGCACCGCGTCCGGTTCCTCCGCCAGCCGCCGGGCGCCGAGCCGGCGCGCCAGGAACTCGTGTGCCTCGGCGGACGTCAGCTGGTGCAGCGTCAGCGGGTGCGCGCCCTCGCCGGCGACCAGTCCGGTGAGCTGGTTGCGGCTGGTGACGATGACGAGACAGCCGGGGGAGCCGGGCAGCAGCGGGCGGACCTGCTCGCTGTCGCGGGCGTTGTCGAGGAGGATCAGCACCCGCCGCTCGGCCAGCACGCTGCGGTAGAGCGCCGTCTGCGCCTCCAGACCGGCCGGGAGCCGCTGCGGGGGGACGCCGAGGGCGTCGAGGAGGATGCGGACGGCTTCCTGCGGAGGCATGACCGAGCCGGTCGGATCGAAGCCGCGCAGGTTGATGCAGAGCTGTCCGTCGGGGAAGCGGTCGGCGACCTCGTGGGCCAGGCGCACCGCGAGAGTGGTCTTGCCGATACCGGCCATACCGCCGATCGCGCTGATCACCAGCGTGCCGGGGGCACGTCCGTCCAGCGGCAACAGGCTCCGGGTCCGCTCCAGTTCGGCGTGCCGTCCGGTGAAGGTGGGCAGATCGGCGGGGAGTTGGGCGAGAGCGGGCGCGAAGACGGGCCGGGAGCCGGCCGGCCCCGTCGGCCCGGTGGTGGCGGTCCCGTCCGCCGGCGAAGGCCGCCGGGAGGGGGTTCGGCCCGTACGGTCCGGGTCCTGGTCGTCCTGCGGTCGGCCGTGCGGGGACCGGCCGTCCTGGACCTGGCTGTCGTGGGACCGGTCGTTCTGCGATGAACCGGCTGAACCGGCTGAACTGACGGAACCGACGGAACCGACGGAACCGACCGAACCGACCGCATCGGGTGAGTCGGTGCTCGTGGGGCGCGTGGTGTCCGCGGTCCCGACGGCAGCCGCGTGATCCGCGGCGTCCCGCACGAGGCTCGTACCGGCCGGCGGGTCCGCCGGGTGGCACGGAACGGACGGGAGCGGGGCAGGGGCCGGTGACACGTCGGACGCCAGGATCCGCGCGTGCAGGTCCCGCAGGGGCGCGCCGGGCTCGATGCCCAGCTCCGTCACCAGCGTGGTACGTGACCTGCGATAGGCGGCCAGTGCCTCGGCCTGCCTCCCGGAGCGGTAGAGGGCCAGCATGAGCAGCCGGCACAGCCCCTCCCGCAGCGGGTGTTCATCGCTGAGCGACATCAGCTCCGCGACGACCTCGCCGTGGCGGCCGAGCCCTACGTCCAGCTCCAGGCGCCTCTCCAGCGCGTTCAGCCGTTCCTCGGCCAGCCGGGACCGCTCGGCCTCGGCCAGCGGGCCGGGCAGGCCGGCCAGTGCCGCGCCCCGCCACCCGTCGAGGGCGTCGTGCAGCAGCTTCGCGGCCGTGGACTCGTCACCGGCGGCGGACGCCTTCCCCGCGTCCGCGACCTGCCGTTCGAAGACGGCCAGGTCCAGGGCGTCCTCCGGCACGCGGGCCCGGTATCCGTCCCCGACCGAGACGATCGTCCGGGGCGGGTCGGCCGGGGCGCGGCCGGGTTCGAGCACCTTGCGCAGCCGCGAGACATACGTGCGCAGGACGGACACGGCGGCCGTCGGCGGCTCGACGCCCCATACGGCGTCCACGAGCTCCGCCAGGGCGACGGCCTGCCCCCGCCGCAGCAGCAGTGCGGCCAGCACGGCCCGCTGCTGCGGCGAACCCAGGTCCAGCTCCCGGTCCATGTGCCAGGCCCGAACGGGGCCCAGCAGCGAGAAACGTAAGGCAATTAAGTTCGCTGCGTTCACCCTGCGGACTCTAGTGACACTTCGTGTGCCCGATGTTGCACGGGTGTTGAACTGTTTCTGTCCGGCGACACTCGCGCTACCAAGACAGGACGACCGGAACATCCCGCCGGGCCGGGCCCCGTCGGCGTGAGGCCCGGCCCGCGGGGCTCACACCGTGAACTTGACCGCGTCCAGCCAGAGGTCGTTGCTCAAGGTGCCGCCGAAGACGTAGTCGGGACGTGGACCGACGCAACCCCACTGGCCCCAGGCGGCGTCGCGGACGTGCGCGGACTGGCAGATCTGGCCACCGCTGCCGATGTTGATGGCGAACCCCAGCATGTTCGGCGCGCCCTTCTTCGCACTGCCGATGTAGATGTCCTTGCCGTCGGCGGTGTTGGCCGTCCAGTGCGGCTTCCAGACACCCTTGCCGTCGGTCGAACCGGGCTTGTGCACGAAGGCGTTGGCGGCCACGCCGCCGGTGCCGCGCACCGCGATGTTCAAGGCCTTGATCGACCGGTTCTGGTTCGTGGTGCCGGCCACCGTGCCGTCGCACACGGGCTTCTGCCAGCCCCGTCCGGCCACGTAGGCGCGGTAGCAGATGTGCCGTCCCGGGTCGTCCTTGGCGAGCCGGTTCACTGCGGTGGCGGCGGTGTCCGGCGCGGGCTTGGCCGTCACGGTCGCCGTGGCCTTCGGCGGCCGGACGGTCACGGTGGTGGTGACCCCCGTGGCGCCGTTCGCGTGCGTGGCCTTCGGCTTGGGCTTCTTCGTCGCCTTCGGCGATGCGCTGGGCGACGGCGACAGGCTCGGCGACACGGAGACGGTCGGCGCCGTCGTCGGACCGTGGCTCGTCGGCGAGCTGCTCAGCTCGTCGCTGGCGCCGGCGGCCTTGTTCTTCTGTCCGTCACCGTCCGATCCGCCGCCGAGCAACGCCAGCGGCACGATGACGAGGGCCGCCACACCGAGCGCCACCGGACCGACGACCAGGGGCCGGTGGAGCAGACCGGACGAGCGGAACTCGTCGTCCGACTGACGCGTCGCACCCGCGCCGTCGGCCTTCTGACGGCGCGGCGGCGGGCCGGGGGTGAAGGGAGCGGGCGGGGGGACGGAGGGGTGGGGGAGGGTGTACGGCGCGTCGTCGCTCTCTTCGTCCTCGTCGTCGACGTCACCGTCGACGTCGACATCACCGTCGAGTTCGTCGTCGAACGCGTCGTCCGTTTCGTCGTCCGGCGCGTCGCCGAAGCCCTCGTCCGGCGCGTCGTCTCCGCGCGGAGGCTCGGCCTCGTACATCGGCACGTAGGGCCCCGCCGGTCCTGCCGGCTCTCCCGGTCCCACCGGTCCCGGTGGCACCGGCGGATGGTCCGGCGGCGGGTCGACCAGCCTGCTCGACCCGTCCGGCGCGACCTCGACGAAGGTCACGTTCGCCACGGAAGGATCGGAGATGGCCGCCGTGATGGGGCGGCCGTGGTCGCTCGCATGGCGGTGCAGGCTGTCGAGGATCGCCGCGTCGACGGCCTCACCCCCCACCGCCGCCACGGGCACGCCGTCGATGGCGGCGGAGCCGTCGGCGGAGATGACCACCGAGAAGAACGGCACCGCTTCCGGCGCCTCCGCGAAGGGCTCACGCTTGCTGATGTCCACCGGATCCCCGGGTACGGCGTGTTCGTCCACCGCGCCCGGGTCCTCCGACTCTTCGTCCCGGCTCATGCCCATCCCTTCCTGGCGTTCCGGCTGCGAACTACAACGGGCGCCATGGGGGACGCGGTTCAACTCGCCGCAATCCCTTGTGCGGTGCCGTCGGGATCGGGCCGGTCAGCGTGCTGACCTGGAGGGAGCGGGGGCCGACTGCTTCTGCGCGACGGCGGGACGGGTGCTGCTCCCCGAGTGCGAGAGGGGCGCCTCCTGCGTCACGCTGACGTTGAAGTTGAACGTCAGCGCCCGCATGTCGGACACGGGATTCGACGGGGACGAGGCGTCACCGTCCCGGCCCGACGACGTCTTCGTCGGGAATCCTCCTCATGGAGTGGGAGTGGGAGAAGTATCGGGATCGGGGGTCACGCCAGGGGTCGCTCCGTCGGGCGGGGCGGCGACGCCCTGGTACTTGGCGAACTGGGCGCGGATGGCGAGGACATAGCCCTGGGCCTCGTTCGTGTGCGGCACGCCCTTCGCCGCGCGGACGGCATCCATGCCGACGTCGTAGCCGGCCAGGGCCAGGTCCAGGACGCTGTTGGTGTTGTCGCTCTGGTTCACCTCGCCGTTGTCGATCATCGTCTGGGCCTGGCTCGCCAGATCGCACATGTAGCGGCCCTGGGCCATGATCGAGTCTGCCGGGTCGAGGGCCGAGGTTTTGTCGTTGTCGTCCTCGTCCTTGCCGTACTTGGTGAAGATGTCGGGCGGTAGCTGTGAGACGCCCTGTTCGCCGTTCGGGCCGACGAGGGTCGTGTTGAAGCCGGACTCCTTCTCGATCTGGGAAGCGATGACGATGGGGCCGATGGCGTCGCAGAGCTTGCCGGCCTTCTGGATGGGGTCGACGAGGTCGTCGGGGACCGTCGAGGTGTCCAGTTCGCCCTTGCCGTCGCCCTGCAGGATGTCGACCACCTGGTTCGCGGTGTCCTGATTGTCGCTGGGGCTGCCTCCTCCGCCGCCGAAGAGCAGGATCAGCGCGATGAGCGGGGCCAGCAGGACCCCGAGCCCGCCGTAGATGATCACGACAACGATCACGATGGGCAGAGCCAGCACCGCGGCCAGCAGGCATCCGCAACCGGTGCCGGCGCCGATCGCGGCCTTGACCGCGGTCGACGTACCGCCCTCTCCGCCCTCTCCCATGCTCATGAGCGCCCGCCCACTTCCCCTCGCCTTGAACCGCGATGGCCACATAGCCCGTTGTGCTGTCCGCCGGGCTCGACAGATCCCAACGAGCCTTGGCGCAAATAAGTTCAAACCAATGGAAACCAGATGAGTCAGAGCAGCGCATGTTCGAGCTGAGTAGGGGGGCAGGGCACACATGGGCACACCTTCGGCAATGCCGCCGGGCCCGCAGGGATGGGTACGCGGACCGAAATCCCCCCAGCCCACGGCCCCGAGCACGCAACCGGCCCCTGACGCCCACGCGACCGGCACGAGCGGGTCAACGACCGCCCCGCTGGGGCGGGCCACGGGCCAGGCTCCGGCGAGTTCCGTCCCGGCAGGCCCGGGAGGGAGTCCGGCACACCCTGCCGACCCTGCCGGGAACCCGGCCCCTGCGGGCCCCGGCGGGCAGCCGACGTTCCCCGCGGGCCCCGACGAGCGATCGGCGTTCTCTTCCGGCCCCGGCGTGAACCAGACGTCCGCACCCGGCCCCGGCGTGCGCCCGGCCCCCGCACCCGGTCACGGCGGGCACCAGGCGTCTGCTCCCAGCACCGCCGGACACCGAGCGTCGGCCCCGACTCCCGCCGCAGACCAGGCGCTTCCCACCGGCCCCGCCGGACACCCGGCCCCCGGCTCCGCCGGTTACCCCACACCCGCCGCAAGCCAGGCACACCCCGTCGGTCCCGGCGGGCAACCGGCGGCGGGCCCCTCCCCGGCGGGTTCTCCGGCGGCGACCATGCCCTCGCCAGGGGCGGCCTCCTCGTGGGGCGCCACCCAGGCAAGCCCCGCGGCACCGGCAGGCGGTGGCGCCCCCGCAGGAGCCATCCCGCACGCTCGCACCGCCGCACGACCCACCCCGCGAGCCGCCGCGGCACCGCCCACACAAACCCTCCCGAAGGCCGGCCCGCGGACCCCGGCACGCGCAACGTCTCGCCCCTCCTCCGCCCGCCGCCCCGCCTCCGCCGAGCCGTCCTGGGGCGAGACGAAGCGGCCCAAGGCGGCCCGGGGCAAGTCGCGTGACGAGGTCGGCTGGGTCAAGGCGCACGGCGGAGCCGGGGTGACCTCGCTGATCGAGATCCTTGGCGGAGTCGACGTGGGAGCCCGTTGGCCCGAGCCCGCGCGGGGCGAGCCGCGCCGGATCGTACTGGTCGGCAGGACCAGCGCGCGCGGGCTGCGGTCCGTCTCCCAGGCGTTGGGCGCGCTCAAGGAGGGCGACGCCCCGCAGGGGCTCGACCTGCTGGGCGTGGTTCTCGTCGCGGACGCCCCCGGACGGCTGCCGCTCACTCTGCTGCGCCGTATCCGGGTACTGCGCTCCGTCGCCCGCGTGCACCGGGTGCCCTGGATTCAGGCATGGCGTACGGGCGGCCACCCGAAATCCATACCCAGGCAGCTCGGCACGCTCGCCGAGTTGGTGGGCGGCGAGATCTACGGCGAGGGAGCCATGTCGTGAGCCAGTCCCTGGCAGCCGCCCAGTTCCTGGCCGCCTGGTATCCGGCGAAGGATGCCGGTGCCGACCAGATCCTCGGCATCATCTCCTGGTGCGTCTCCGCCTGCGGAGTGGCCGGACTGATCGTCGTCGGCATGCAGATGTCACTCCAACTGCGCCGAGGCGAGCCCGGCGAAGGCGGCGAGCACTTCCGCGGCGTCTTCTTCGTCACCCTCGGCCTCGTGGTCGCCTCGGCGGCCGGTCCGATCGTCACGTTCCTCGGCGATCTGACACTTCTCGGGCCCTAGGTCCTCCAGCACTACCACTCACTCTTCGCCCGCCGCTCACGCTGGGCACCGATTCCTCGGAGATCCTCATGTCATTCCTCCTCGCAGCCTCGAACATCCTCGCCGACGGCACGGTGCCCGCGCCGGTCAGCGACGCCCCGGACGAACTCACCGGCAAGGTCAACACGGTGCTCGGCATCCTCGCCTGGGCCGGCACCGCCGCCGGGGTCACCGGCGTGCTGATCACCGGCGCGATGATGGCCATCTCCGTCAAGCGCGGGGAGAGTTCGGAGCACATGAGCCGCCTCGGCATGGTGCTCGGCGGCTGTGTCCTGGTCGCCACCGCCGGTCCGCTGGTCACCTTCGTCTTCGCGTGAGGAGGCGGGCGGTCGGAATGTTGAGGTTCAAGCGCAGGGAGCAGGACCAGGTGTCCGGTCCGGCCGAGCCGTACTGGAAGCAGCGCAGCTGGCAACTGTCGGCGGGGTTCCTCGGCCTGGTGTTCCTGGTGGGCGGTATCAGCACGCTGACGTCCGGTCATGGAGGGGGCGGGGGCAGCGCGACCGCCAAGGCATCCGACGGCCCGCACATCAGCACCGTCACGAAGGACGGGCGTCCCGCGGGCTGCAGTACCGACGACAGCGCGGGCGACACGGTGCCCAAGGCCGCCCCGAAGGACATCAGGTGGCGCACGCTCGGGGTCGCACGGGTACCCGTCTCGGCCTCGGCCGGCCCGACCCGCTTCGACGGGGAGCTGTGGTGGTGCTTCGCGCACACACCGGACGGTGCCGTGCTGGCCGCCAACGTCATCCCCAGCCAGATGAGCGGATCCCAGTGGCGCACCATCACCGAGCAGCAGGTCGTCGCCGGGCGGGGGCGCGAGATGTGGGAGTTCCAGCGTGCCACCGTCCAGAACGTCGACAGCGCCGCGGACACGGACGCGCCCGTCGCCTCCTACGTGGGCTTCTCGGTGAAGTCGTACACGAGCAAGGCGGCGAGCGTCCGGCTGCTCATCAAGGGCAGCCAGGGCTTCGCGGCGACCACCATCGACCTCCGCTGGAACGGCGGTGACTGGAAGGTCCTGCCCGACGGCGGAGGCGCCCTGCACTCGTCGGTGTCGTCCGTGACGAACACCAACGGTTTCGTCCTTTGGGGGGCCTGACATGTGCGGTTCGACCGGAAGTCCGGTCCTCGACCTGATAGTGGGGTTCTTCAGCTTTCTCGGCGACCCCATCGGGACCGTCATCAATCTGATCGCGAAGACCATCCTCGCCGGCGCGGTCGCGGTGTTCGCGGCGCTGGCCACCGCCGTCCCGACCCTGGCCGGCACACAGCAGTCCAAGGACATCAGCGACAAGACCCAGTGGATCGTCGTCTACCTCGCGGTCGGCTCCCTGCTCTTCGCCTCCGCCAAGATGGCCTTCGAGCGCAGGGGCACCGCGGGCGTGACCGCCCTGAAGGGCATCCTGCGGGTCGCCTTCGTCTCGGGCGCGGCCACCACGATCGTCGTGGCCGCCGCCAAGGTCGCGGACGCCTACTCCGACTACCTGTTCGACGACGCGGTGAAGAACTCGCTGCAGAACGTGGGCGCCTGCACGGGCGACCAAGGGATGCAGTCCTTCGTACTGCTGGTCCTCGCCTTCCTGCTGCTGATCGCCGGCATCCTCCACACGATCCTGATGTACATCAGGCTCGGCGTCGTGATGATCATGCTGGGTACCCTGCCGCTGGCCGCGGCGGCCTCGATGACGGACTGGGGCGCCGGCTGGTGGCGCAAGCACATCGGCTGGCTGATCGCGTGGCTGCTCTACAAACCCGCGGTCGCTCTCATACTGAGTGCGGGCACCGCGATGCTCAACGCGGGCAACGATCCGAACAACTCCGCCGACAGCAACAACATCAACACCCGTATCGCCGGTATCGGTGTGATGCTGCTGTCCGCCATCGCCCTGCCCGCACTGCTGAAACTCATCGTGCCCGCCGCCGCCGCGATGGGCGCCGGCAACCCGATGTCCAGCGCGGGCCAGGCGACGGGCAACTTCGCGAGCGGCGCGGTCCAGCTCTCCGCGCTCGGCGGTGCCGGCGGCGGTTCGGACCCCGGCGGGCAGGTGGGTCCGAGGGGAGCGTCGGGCTCGAACGGGGCGAGCGGTTCCGGAGGTTCGTCCGGATCGGGCGGCGCTTCCGGTCAGGGCGGCGCGCCGGGTTCGAGCGGCTCCAACGGTCAGCACGGCGCCGGCGCCGGTGGCGGTGCCAGTGGCGCCGGAAAGGCGGCGGGCGGCAGCGAGGCGGCAGCCGCCATGGCAGGACCCGCGGGGATCGCCATCCTCGGAGCGGTGGCCCTGGCACAGACCGCCGGCTCGACGGTCTCCGGCGCCGTCGAGGGCGCCGACGGCGACGAGGGCAACAACAAGTGATTCCCGGGGAGGCGGCCACGACCGGACCGTACGCCCGTACGTTCCGCCGCCTCCCCTCCTGAACGGCCGCCGGGCTCCCCTCCCCCGGGAGCCCGGCGGTCTCCCCACCACCCCAGACGACCCCACCCCTTCAGCGCACTCCAACACCTCACGAAAGGAACCGGAGTCATGGCCACGGAAGCCGTCAGCCATCCGACCTACGGGAACTGGCGCAGGCCCAGGCGGGCCGGACTCGGACCACTCGGGCTCGTCGGTACCTTCGTGGTCTTCGGCGGACTCGTCCTCACCCTGCTGGCGTCACTGATCTCGCTGTACGCCGCGCTGACGGTGCTCGTACCGACCGTCGCGTTCCTCGTCCCGCTCGCCATCCGCACGCAGGACGGACGCAACGTCTACCAGCTCATCACGCTGCGCGTCGGATGGTGGCGCCGCAAGGCCAAGGGCGCGCACCTCTACGTCTCCGGCCCGCTGTCCGCCCGCCCGGGCGGCCGGTTCCGCCCGCCCGGACTGCTCAACAAGGTCACCGCGACCGAGGGCCGGGACGCCTACGACCGCCCCTTCGGCATCCTGCACCACCCGAAGAACAACCTGTACACGATCGTCCTGGGCTGCGACCCCGACGGCGGCTCGCTCATCGACCCGGACCAGGTCGACGTCTGGGTCGCGCTGTGGGGCGAGTGGCTGGCCCGGCTGGCCCACGAACCCGGCCTGAAGGGCGCCTCCGTGATCGTGGAGACCGCCCCCGACCCCGGCACCCGGCTCGCCCACGAGGTGCTGCCCCGCATCCACCCCGCCGCCCCGCCGGCCGCCCGGGCCGTCATGGAGGAGGTCGTCGAGAACTACCCGAGCGCCTCCTCCGAGATGCACACCTACGTGACCCTCACCTACGGCAGCCCGGCGGGCCAGAGGCGCAAGCGGGAGGACGTGGTCACCGACCTCGCCATCCGCATCCCCGGCCTGCTCAGCGGGCTGGTCGCGGCCGGCGGCGGTGCCGCGTATCCGTTGTCGGCGGAACGGATCGCCGAAGTCGTACGGGTCGCCTACGACCCCTCGGTCGCCGCCGACGTCCTCAACGCCCGTGCCCAGCACGGCGGAACCGGCCTGGAATGGGATGACGCCGGTCCGGCCGCCGCCGTCGAGACCGTGAACAGTTACCAGCACGACTCCGGGGTGTCCCGGACCTGGATGCTGACCCTGGCGCCGCGCGGCACCGTCCGCTCCTCGGTGCTCCGGGGCATGCTGGAGGCGGCCCCCGGCACCCGTCGCAAGCGGGTCGCCCTGATCTACCGGCCCATCGACCCGGCCACCTCGGCCCGGATCGTCGAGGCCGACCGGCGCAGCGCCCAGTTCATGGCCACGTCCGGCAAGGGCATGGTCCAGGCACGCGCGGCCTCCGAGATGCGGGCCGCGGAGCAGACCGCCGCCGAGGAGGCGTCGGGCGCCGGACTCGTCGAGTTCTCGCTGATGCTGACGGTCACCGTCGACAACATGGAGGAGCTGGCCGACGCGAGCGTCACCGTACGCAACCTGACCGCGGCCGCGCGGGTGCAGATGCGGCCCGCGGACCGGATGCAGGCGGCCGCGTTCTCCTGCACTCTGCCCGCCGGAATCCTTCCGTGGGAACAGACCCTGGTCCCGCACGAGCTGCAGGAGGCGCTGTGAGCCGCCGGAGCGAGGAGAAGCAGGCCGAGCGCGCCGACCGGCTGGCCGAGGAGCAGGCGCTCAAGGGGCCGGACCGGCAGCCGTTCGGGCAGGACGAGCACGGGACGGAGCCGTCAGGGCGGAAGAAGTCCGGCAGAGGGAAGTCCGGCGGCGGGAAGTCCGGCGGCGGGCAGAAAGCCCCGGCCAAGCCCAGGGAACCGTACATCCCACCCCGTGGCTGGGACGGCGCGGGCGGCGGACGCG
The DNA here is from genome assembly GCF_044767585.1 of Streptomyces sp. NPDC101225. NCBI lineage: Bacteria > Bacillati > Actinomycetota > Actinomycetes > Kitasatosporales > Streptomycetaceae > Streptomyces > Streptomyces sp. NPDC101225. Next base: position 297,982 of record NZ_JBIWOE010000007.1, on the reverse strand, counting down.
TCGGTTACCTGGACCCGCCCACCATGTGGCGCGCCACCACCGTCCAGGCCTGCGGCATGTGGCCGTTCGCCGCCGGGTCGGGCTCACCCATGACCGGAGTACCGCTCGGGCAGCACCTGTTCACCGGCGCCACGGTCTGCGGCGACCCCCTGAACTGGTTCACCCGGGCCCGCTACATCTCCAACCCGTCGCTGTTCATGCTCGGCATGCCCGGCCTGGGCAAGTCCACGCTCGTCAACCGGATGCTGATCGGGCTCGCCGCGACCGGTGTCGTCCCGCTGGTCCTCGGCGACCTCAAGCCCGACTACGCCGACACCGTCCGCGCGCTCGGCGGCCAGGTCATCTCCATCGGCCGCGGCCGGGGCGGCATCAACGTCCTCGACCCGGGCGCGATGGGCACCGCCGCCGCGAAGATCGGCGGCCAGGCCGGCGAGGTACTGAAGGCCGAGGCCCATGGCCGCGTCCTGAACATGGTGGCCGCCCTCATCACCATCGTGCGCGGCCGCCCCATGGACGACCACGAGCAGTCCGTGCTCTCCGCGGTCCTGCACCACCTGCGTGAACGCACCCCCGTCGGCGGCACCGTGCTGCTGCCCGACGTGCTGCGGGTCCTCGCCGAGGGCCCCGACCGGGTGCGCTCGGTCACGCTCGACCGGGGCGACGACACCCGCTACCGGGACGCCGTCGACCCGCTGCACCGCTCCCTGCTCGGCATTCTCGACGGCCCGCTCGGCGACACCTTCGCCTCCGAGACGTCCACGCATATCGATCCCGACGCGCCCGCCGTGTGCATCGACATCTCCGGCATCGGCGAGGCCGACACCCAGCTGACCGCCGCCGCGATGCTCGCCGCCTGGTCCGACGGACTCGGCACGGTGGCCGCCTCGCACGCCCTCGCGGACGCCGGACTCGCCCCCCGGCGCTGGTTCTTCACCGTGCTCGACGAGTTGTGGCGCCCGCTGCGCGCCGCCTCCGGCATCGTCGACCGCATCGACGCGCTGACCCGCCTCAACCGCTCCCTCGGCCTCGGCGACGCCAAGATCACCCACACCCTCAAGGACGCCGAAGCACTCGGCACCGACGCCGACCGCGCCAAGGCCCGCGGCTTCGTCGAACGCGCCGGGATGGTCGTATGCGCCGGACTGCCGAAGACCGAGATGGAGGACCTCGGCAAGGTGGTCGGTCTTTCCCGGCGCGAGATCGAACTCGTCTCGTCCTGGTCCTCGCCGCCCGGCTGGGGTGTCAACGGCGACAACGAGGAACCGCCGGGCCGCGGCCGCTTCCTCATCAAGGTCGGCGGCCGCCCCGGCATCCCCATCAGGGTCGCCATCACCGACGCGGAACGCCGCCTGCACAACACCAACACCCGCTGGACGGCCAACGAGGCGGCCGTCGAGCAGGCGGCGGCCCGCGCCGCCGAAGAGGTCGCACGGGCCGCCCAGGTGGGGCCCCTCGGATTCCCCGGCGGCCCGGGTGACCCCGGCGCCCCCGGCGTGGAGGCCGCGGCCGGGAGGTGGTCCGCATGAGTGCCCCGCGCAGTGGCGACATGAGCGAGCAGATGTCGTGGGCCATGGCCGCGATCGCCGGCACGGTCCTCCTCATGTTCACCATCGTCTGGTCCGGCGGCACCCTCGGCTCCGGATTCTCCGGCCACGGCTGGGACGCCCCGCCGTTCGCCGCGTCCACGGCGGCCCACATGGTCTCCGCCGGACCGGCCTCGCTGTGGCCCGACGCACCGGCTCCCGTCGTCTACGCGGGCATCCTCGGCGTGCTGGCACTCGTCGCGGTTCCCGTCGCCCTCGCCGTCGGCTTCATCATGGACCGTGCCAAGGGCCCCAAGTCCAAGGGGCTCGCCGGACGGCGCGAACTCGCCGCCATGTGCCCCAAGGGCATCGAGGCCCGGGCCCGCGATCTGCGCCCCTCCCTCAAGGGCCGCACGGAACTGCACCCGGACGAGACCGGCAACCTTCTCGGCGACCTCGAGCCCAAGGGCCCCGAGCTGCGCAGCAGTTACGAGGACGTGGAACTCGACCTGATGGCGCCCCGCGCCGGCAAGTCCACCGGCATCGCCGTCCCCCGGGTGCTGCGCGCCCAGGGCGCCGTGCTGCTCACCTCCAACAAGTCCGACGTCTACGCCGTCACCCGCGCCGAACGCGAAAGGGCTGGCACGGTATGGACGTTCGATCCGCAGGGCATCGCCCACACGCCGCGCGCCATGTGGTGGAACATCCTCGGCGAGTGCCACACCATCGAGGGAGCCCGCCGGATGGCCGGCCACTTCGTGGCATCCGTCAACGACGACACCGCGAAGAAGGACTTCTGGATCTCGGCCGCCCAGAACACCCTGACCGCCCTCTTCCTGGCCGCGGCCCGCGGCAACGCCCCGCTGAAGGAACTCCTCGCCTGGCTCGCCGACCCGGCCGACCGCACCCCGATCGACCTCCTGCGCGAGGTCGGACTCATCGCGATGGCCGAGCAGTTGCAGGGCACCGTGCGAGGCGCGGTGGAGACCCGGGACGGCATCTACGAGACCGCCCGCCAGACCGCCTCCTGCCTCCTCGACCCCGAGATCCTCGCCTGGGTCACCCCCGACCCCTACCTGCCGGAATTCCGCCCGGACCGGCACGTGCTCGGCCGCGACACGCTCTACCTGCTGTCCAAGGACGGCGGCGGCTCCGCGGCGGGCGTCATCGCGGGTCTCGCCGACGCCACGATGCGCGCGGGTGTCGTCGCCGCCGAGCGCATGGGCGGCCGTCTCGACCCGCCGCTGACCGCGGTCCTCGACGAGGCCGCCAACGTGTGCCGCATCTCCGACCTGCCCGATCTCTACTCTCACTTCGGCTCGCGCGGCATCAACGTCGTGACGCTACTGCAGAGTTACCGCCAGGGAGCGCGGGTGTGGGGCGAGGTCGGCATGGACGCGCTGTGGAGCGCGGCGACCATCAAACTCCTCGGCGCGGGCCTGGACGACGCCGACTTCGTCCAGAAGATCTCCACCCTGGTCGGCCAGCACGACGTGAGGACCCCGAGCATCTCCCGCAGCAAGGACGGCACTTCACGCTCGTACTCCTACCGCCAGGAGTCCGTCCTGCCCCCCGACAGGATCCGCGCCCTCCCCAAGGGCACCGCGCTCCTCCTGGCGACCGGCGTCAAGCCCGCCCTGATCCGGCTCCGCCCCTGGTACAAGGAGCCCGGCGCCGGAGCCATCTCGGCGGCGGCGAAGGCGGAGACGGCGGCCATCACGGAACGCGCGGCAAGTCGTCTGCTGCCGGGCGTGCAGCTGTCCAAACTGAGCTAGTGCTGGGGCCGGGGTTCGGGTTTCACCAACACCGGTCGCGCGGCCGACAGGCCCGCTGACCGGGCGCTTGATGCCGAGCGCGCCTCACGTGGTGGGGCAGGGACTCGAACCCGGCCCACCAGCCCCGCACCAGGCACCGTTCACAGCGTCGTGGCCGGCGCGCGGTCACGCCCGGGCCCCCGTCGAGGACCGGGGCGCCGGGCCCGCCGCCTGGCGAGGCGCGAGGGCCCGGCCATCACCCGGGCGTCGACGAGCAGGAGGACGAACGCGGCGAACTCGCGCAGCCCATCGGGCTCGCGGACCGGTCAAGACGCCCGGGTGCCCGCTCGCCCCCGGCGTTCACGGCGTCACCATGACCGCGGCGCCGAACACCACGCTCGACGACAGGAACCATCCGAACGCCGGTGCCAGCAGGTGCCGTAGCGTCCACAGGCGGGCTGTCGTGGGCTTCCTCCGCAGATAGACCACCGGAGTCTTCTCGCCGATCGGGGGCAGCCCGCACAGTGGCCCGTACGCCCCCGCGTCGAAGGCGACGACCCGCCCCAGGTGGTCGGTGAACATCACGAGCCCGGTACGCCGCCGGTCGGCCGGCACCCGCGCGATCACGACGCCCGTGACGCGCAGTCCACGCCCCCACAGTCGTACCGCCGTCATCAACTGCCGGACGGCGAGCAGCAGAAACCCGAGGCCCAGCCCCGTGCTCAGGGCCAGCAGCAGCAGTTCCGCGTCCATAAGGTTCCCTTCACCCGGCACACGTCTCCCAACGGCTGCCGGGGTGCCACCGGTTCATGCTCCCTTGAACCGCCGCACGGGCCGCCCCCGTTGTGTGGACGGAATCCCACACCCGGACCCGGCAACGCCGACCGACGCCTACGAAGGGAGCAGCGGCCCAGATGAGACGGCCCCTGCGCAGACACGGCTGCCGAGCGGTGACAGCCCTCGCCCTGGCCTGCGCCCTGACGGCGGCGACCCAGCAGGCGGCACAGGCCGACCACCCCAGGACCCTCGACGAGGTACGCGCCCAGTTGCAGAGCCTGTACCACGACGCCGAGGTCGCCACGGACAAGTACAACGCCGCCGACGGAAGGGTGACCCGGCAGCGGAAGCGGCTCGCCACGCTCAACGCCCAGGTCCACGCGACCGAAGGGAAACTCGCCCGGCTGACCACGCTGGCCGGCGCGGCGGCCAGGGCCCAGTACCGGGGTGGCGGCGTACCCGCGGAACTCCAGTTCGCCCTCGCGAGCGACCCCGGCCGAGCCCTGGACGACGCCGGCCTGGCCCTCCAGGCCGAGCGGAGCACGCGGAACGTGCTGACGAACCTGACGGCCACCCGCACGTCGCTGAAGGCCCGCACCGACGACGCGGCGGGCGAACTGAAACGACTGCGGGCGAGCCGCAGTTCGATGGATGCCCAGCGCAAGAGGATCGAGCAACGCATTCACGCTGCACGGCAGTTGGAGTCCTCGCTGGCGGCGAAGGAACGTCAGCGCCTTGCGGCACTCGAGGCGAAGGAAGCCGACGAGGCCCAGGCGAAGTGGGAGAGCACCGGCATCCTCAAGAAGGTCGGCACCACCGCGACCGACGCCGGCAAGAAGGCCATCGCCTACGCCACCCGCCAGATCGGCAAGCCCTATGTCTGGGGCGCCGAGGGCCCCGACTCCTTCGACTGCTCCGGCCTCACCTCCCAGGCCTGGCTGGCGGCGGGGGTCACCATTCCCCGCACATCGGAGCAGCAGTGGGCCCAGCTCAGGCGCATCCCCATCGCCGACATGCGCCCCGGCGACCTCATCATCTACTTCTCGGACGCCAGTCATGTCGCCCTCTACATCGGCGACGGCGAGATCATCTCGGCACCGCGGCCGGGGCGGTACGTGTATGTGTCGGAGGCCGCGTCGATGCAGATATTGGGGGTGGTGCGGCCGGACGCGTGACGTCCTCCTTCAGAACCGAAAGCCCCGCAGAGTGACAGCAGGAGTGTCATGTCGACCATACAGACGGAGAAGCCCGAGGGTTCGGGAACCGAAAGGGACTCCCCTCCCGGGGAGATGCGTGGCGCGGACCCCAAGGAGAAGCCGCCCGCGCCACCGCAGTTCATCCTCTACCTGGAGGGTCAGGCCTACGCGAACTCCTTGCGCCAGCTGACCTTGTGGACGCACCACGTGCTGCTTCCGGTCTACGGAAGGGAAGTCACGTCCACGGCGCCCTGGTGTGGCCGCTGGTGGGAACATCCCGAAGCGGTCGCCCAACTGCACGCCCTGTGGCTCGCTTGGAGCGAGCTGACCGGCCCCGGCTCCGCGGTGGTCGGCCCCGCCAGCTGGCACCGTGACTACCTGACGACCGCCATGGCCGCCCTGCGGGACCCTCAGGGCCCCTTCGCCGGCTGCAAGCCCGGCATGCACCGCCCGAAGGAAACGCCCAAGGTCGATGCCATGGATCCGTTCGGCCCGCCCCCTCCGCCTCCCCCGGCCGCGCCCTGATGTGAAAGGAGGTGAACCGAGACACCCGTAGAAGCGTTGTGACGGTCGAGCGGAGCACGAATCGGATAGGTCACATCGGATCTGAGGCCCCCACGGCGTCTTCCGGAGCGACCACGACTCGGAAAGAAGGGTAAAATGCCACGTTCACGTTCACAGGATTCCGGCGGCAGTGCGGAATCCAACGCCAGCTCCTTTCACTCTGTCAGGATCACTGACAAGGGAAAAGGAAAGGCTCCTGCCATAGCTTCGTCGAGCAAGTCGGTCCCGGAGGAAACCGCACCTCAGATCTTCCAGGGAGCCGTCGGCGTATACGACCAGAACAGTAAGCGTTTCTTCGCGGTCACCCCAGAAAATTCCAGCAACGAGCAGGTTGCACGCTGGGACCAGAAGGCCCGGAAATGGGCCTGGGAGAACAAGAGCAAGCTGACGAAGGCTTTGGTCGAGATGGTGCCGACCCTGATCCAGGGCGCCGCCAACCTGATGCCAGATGGCAGGGCGAAGACGATCGTCAACGCGGTGGGAGTCGGCTCGCAGGGTATGGCGGTCGCGCACGAAACCTACGAAGCAGTCAAGGCCAGCAGGGCCGGCGAGCCCATGGACCCGTGGTCGACGGTGGCGACCGGGGCCCGGGTCGCCGCCCTGGGGAACAACCTCGCATCCAGCGTGCTCCCTTCGGGCGGGATCCCGGCCACGGTGACGAGCAACGTGGGAACGTACGCGAACGCCTTCGCGACCGGGGTCAACCTGGTGCATGACCCGCATGCGGGCCGGGGTGGTCCGATGTACATGCACCCCGGCACGAACATCGGATACGAACTGGGCGATATCCCGCCCGGGTATCAGGCGCCCGCAACGGACTCGTCCAACTCGTCCCTGCCCACCCACTACCAGCCGTCCCAGGCCGGCAGCTACGGCCACCAGCCGTCGTACGACCCGAGCCAGTACCAACAGCACCAGAGTGACCCTGCTGCCTCGAGCTCGACTGGGCATCCGGCGCACTTCCATACGCAGGGGCAGCCGCACGGCCGCGGCTGACCGACGCGTCCCACCGGCCAGGCCCACAACGGCCGCACCCTCATCAGGGTGCGGCCGTTGTGCTGAACCCCGGTGTGTGTTGAGGACACGCGACCATCGCACCCGACGCTTGGTTGCCGTCGACCGCCGCGCCACCTTGACCCCGGCTCTTCAGCGGAATTCTGATCGGACATGCCGGGGCGGTGCTGCTGCGCAGGCTCGCCGACCGGGTCGGGTGGACCGACGCACTGGCGGGAGGGCTGCCGTCGGGCACGGCCCCGTCGTGGCGGGACCGGGCCACCGGGCTCGTCAGCCTCGTCGTCGCGATCGCGTCCGGCGCCACGAATCTGCTGGAGGCCGAGCAACTCCAGCTCCACCACGGCCTTCTCCAGGAAGCAGGGCGCCGTCGGCACGTTCCAGGGCACCTTCGGCTTCCACCCGTCGGCCGGCCCAGCCGGTCGACCGGCACAACGGCGTGGGGAAGATGGACGGTTCAGTGCCCGGTTCCCGGTGTCCTCGGCGTTGAACCGCGCGGCGTACACGACCTGTACGTGTCTCGAACCTGCGTCGCCAACCGTCGACAACACCCGGTCGGCGGAACGGGGAGGAATGCACATGGACGGATGGAACGCGGCCACGGTCGTTTCGCACCGGCACGAGATCGAGGAGTCCAGCGACACGTGGTACGGGGGCACCGAACTCGATGGCACGGCGGACCGGCCACCGGTCCCGGACGGTTGGCGCCGCAGGGTCTGCTACGGCGTGGGTCGCCGCTGTCGGACCCGGACGGCTGGTACTCTCGCACGGACCTGCCGCGACCGGCGCTCAGCACTCCGCGCCCTCCCTGAGGGTCCCTGCCCGCTGGCCTGTTGCCGTTGCCGGAGGGATTCGAGCCGACGGCGGAGCCCGTGGTGCCGACGTCCGCGAGAAGTCCCGCGCGGCCGCTCCTTGTCGCACCGGCCGGCCGTCGTTGAACCCTTTCCGCCCCGGGATCCGTTGCCGTTCGTTGCAGCACCTCCGACTGAAAGTGGGGCGACGTGGCGTACGGCGACGAGACGGCTTCCCGGAGGCCGAACAGGCTGACCAGGAGACGCCCCCGATCCGGGCTGGCGCACGACCTGGCGGAGGACCTGCTCACGACCGAGTACGGACTGAGGGACTATCACCGCCGCAACGGGGCGAGGCGGACCCCGGGCCTCTGGGGCGATCTGTGGGACGGGTTCCGTCGGGTGGTGGACCGAGTCCTGGGCAGGTCGCGACCGGCGCCAGGCGGTGGGGGATACGCGTCCGGCGATGGGGGCTACGCGCCGGATGGCGAAGGCTATGTGCCCGGCGGCGGGCCGGAGGGCGGCGCGTACGGCCAAGGCCCTCTGCAACGCGGGGGCCAGCCCGCCCCCGCGACCGTGGCTGAGCCGACTTGGAGATCCTCTTCGGAGCAGTCCGCCCTCGAGCGGATGTCAGAACTCGAAAGGTTCGTGCACGGGCTCTCGGATGTCCAGCGCACGGCCTTCGAGGACGAGGTTCTGCGTAGGGTCCGGGCGGACGACAAGTGGAAGAAGGTGCACGACCGGTACCCGCAACGCATGCCGGCCATGATGACGTACGCCAACAACGCTTATCTGAGAGAGGTCGGGCACCCGGCGCGACCGCCGGCCGTCCCTCCGGAGATGCAGGAGGTCCGATCCCGCTGGGAGCGCCCGGCGTCCCGTCGCCAGCCAGGCGTGCCTGACGTGACCGGTGTCTCGTATCCGGGCGTGAACGAGATGAGCGACGGCCTCGCCTTCCGAGAGGCGGCG
>NZ_JBIWOE010000007.1:228893-289299 GCF_044767585.1 Streptomyces sp. NPDC101225 | reverse complement strand
CGCGGGTGACGCGGGAGTGGGGCACCGTCGGCTCCCGGGGTCCGGCTCAGGACCCGATGAGTGACGCGGTCGCCTTCAACGCGGTGAGGGACGCGGCCGTCGCGAGGCTTGCCGCCGATACCGAGCCGCCGGCTCCGCTGTCGGCGCCTGATCCGTTCGAAGAGGCGGCGCGGGTGACGCGGGAGTGGGGCACCGTCGGCTCCCGGGGTCCGGCTCAGGACCCGATGAGTGACGCGGTCGCCTTCAACGCGGTGAGGGACGCGACCGTCGCCCGGGTCACGGCCCCGTCCGAGACGCCGACTCCGGCGTCGGCGAGTGACCCGTTCCAAGAGGCCGAACGCGTGGAAGGGATCTGGCGCGGTGAGCCCGACTCGCCCGTGGCGCAATCGCTCATCAGCGACAAGGGGCATCAGGTCCTCCACGAGCAGGAGTCCCTGAGGAGCAGAAGCGACAGCACGTCCAAAGCCACCCCGGCCCCGAGGCCCGCTTCCCACATCCATACCCGGCCGACCAGCCCTGCCCCGAGGGGCCGCTGAGAACATCAGCACATTCCCGGTCCAGCCTCGTACGTCCGCTGTGCCGGCTCATTTGTTTTCCACCGGTTTGAACTTATTTGTTCTGGGACCCGTTTCGATCTTCCGAGCCCGTCGGACAGCACAACGGGCTGTCCGGGCACGGCGGTTCAAGACGAGGGGAGAAGGAGGGCACCCATGAGTGCGGGTACGGGAGAGCATGTCGCGGTCATACGCGCCCGGTACGCCGAGTACGTGGGGGTCGGCGCCATCCCGTCGGGCACTCCCACGCCCACGGGCGTCCAGACCTCCCTCCCCACCGCCATTTCCACCGACTCCCTGACCCCCACGCCCACCTCATGAGGAGGACAGCAGCCATGGCCCGGTTCGAGGTGTACATCTCCGACGAGGGGCTCGCCGCGATCGACGGGGAACCCCTCGTCGCCGCGCCGGGCCAGTCCGTGCACGAGGCCGTACTCGACCAGTTGCAGCGGTACGCCGTCGCGCGCTCCGAGGTCGTCGAGGCGACGGTGACCGACCGCCCCGACAGCGGCCACTTCGTCCTGGAGGTGTCACCGGACGGCTCCAGCCGCCTGCTGACCCCCACCGAGGCGGAAGAGCCGGAGCCGGGGCCCGGACTTGAGCCTGGGCTCGGACTTGAGCCAGGGCTCGGACTTGAGTCTGGTCCCGAGCTGGAACCGGAGCCCGAGCCGGGGCTCGAGCCGGCGGCGACCGGACCCGAGGCCGCCTTCGGCGCCGGTCCGGTCGCCGCCGGTCCCGGCCCGGTCCCCGTCGACTCCGCCACGGTTGCCGTCGGTCCCGGCCCGGCCGTCACCGGCTCCGCGACCGTCACCGGTTCCGCCTCGGTCACCACCGGTTCCGCCTCGGTCACCACCGGTTTCGCCCCGACCGTCACCGGTTCCGCCACGGCCGTCGCCTCTGCCGTTGCCACCGCCGTGGCCCGTGCCGCGGCCGCCGCCCGGGCCACCGCCGACGCGCCGGCCCGGGTACCCCCGCACGTGTCCGCCGTGACCCTCCCCGCCGAGCTGGCCGGACGGATCAGCCGTATCCACGCTCTCGCCGTCGGCGGCGAACTCGACGAGGCGTACGCCCTCGCGACCGAGCTGCGCGAGAGCCTGACCGGCGAGATGGGGGCCGAGGACCCGTACGCGGTGGAGGCGCGGGCCGTGGAGGCCTACATCGCGCACCTGTGCGGCGACCACCGCGAGGCCATCGTGCTCGCCCTGGCCGTGGCCCGGATCCGGTGCCGCGCCGGGGACCTGCGGGCGCCCGAGGAGGTGGCGCGGGCGGCGGCCGCCTGGCAGTGGGTCGACGACGACCGCGTGGCCGTGGCGCACGGGCGTGAACTGCTGCACATGTGGGACCGGTTGGACGACCGCGGGCTGCTGCCCCCGGCCCACGCCGAGCTCGCCGGACGGATCCGCAACCGCGTGGACGCCCTGGAGGCGCTCGTCTGACACTTTCCGCGCACCGCACGGCCTGCGCGTATATCGCCGTCATCGCCGTGTGTACCGATCGTCGATCGACCCGTGGACCGCTCGTCAAACCGACATGCATCACGGGTCGCAACACTCCGAGCTCCAGGAGGCCTCCGCCCCTCGGTCCGGTCCACGGACCCGGGCGGCGGGCCCTACCGAGGAGCAGGAGCACACCATGAACGTGACGGTCATCGGATCGGCGAGTGCCGTCTCCCCCGAGGAACGGGCGCTGCGGGATCTCTACCTGGAACACGGCCCGGCGCTCTACTCGTACGTGCTGCGCATGCTGGGCGGGGACACGCACCGCACGGAGGACATCCTCCAGGAGACGCTGCTGCGCTGCTGGAACAAGCAGGCCCTCGCCGACGACGAGGGGATGGCGGTACGTCCCTGGATGTTCCGCGTCGCCCGCAACCTGGTCATCGACGCACACCGGACGCGCATGGCCCGGCCGGTGGAGATCGGCGGCAACTCCTGGCTGAGCGACATGTGCGCCGAGGTGGACGACATCGAGCGGATGCTGTCGTCGATGGTCGTGCAGGACGCCCTGCGGTCCCTGACCCCGGCCCACCGCGAGGCGCTGCGCGCGACGATCTTCGCGGACCGCACCACTCAGCAGGCGGCCGAGGCCCTGGGCGTCCCGCAGGGCACGGTGAAGTCCCGGGTGTACTACGCTCTGCGCAGCCTGAAGTCGGCGCTGGAGGACAACGGCGTACGGTGAGCGCCCCGGCGTCAGCCGGGCGGCCGGCCCGGCTCCAGTGCGCGCAGTTCGCGCCGCACCACGTCCGCCTCGGCATGGCCGATCTCCTCGAGCCGTGCCAGTGCCGCCGCCAGGGCCGTGCGGGCGGCGTCCCGGCCGCCGGTGGCGAGATGGGACTCGGCCAGGTGGCGCAGGACGTCGGATTCGAGATAGCGGTCGCCGATGCCGTTGAACAGCCGCGCCGACCGCTCGAAGTGCTCGATGGCCTGCGGGTGCTGGGCGAGGTGGTGCAGGGCGTAGCCGAGGGTGTCCTGCGTCGAGGCCTCGCCGTAGGGGTCGCCCAGCTCCTGGTAGAGCACGACGGCCTCCTTGCAGCGGTCGAGGGCCTTGTCGTGCTCGCCGATCAGGATGTGCGTCCACGCGACCTGGTTGAGCACACCGGCCTCGCCGCTGAGGTCGCCCTCGGACCGGTACAGCTCGACGGCCTGGTCGTAGTGGTCGAGCGCGGCCGCGCGGCGGTCCGTCCGGTTGCACAGGTAGGCGAGCCCGCGATGGGCGCGGGCCTGGCCGCTCGCGTGGTCCGCCGAGCGGAACAGCGCCAGCCCGTCCTCGAGGTGGCGCTGTGCCTGTGCCGCGTGGTCGAGCTGGGAGTGCGCGACCCCCAGCCCGCACAGGGAGTACGCCTGACCGGTCACGGAGCCGAGGGCCCGCGCCGAGCGCAGCGCCGCACTGTTGATCTCGAGCAGGTCGTGCCAGTAGCCGAGCCGGTTGAAGTACACGTCCAGGGCGGCGGCGGTGCGCCAGGCGTGGTCGGCGAAGCCGTGGGCGGCGGCGTGGCCGACGATCTCGCGCAGGACGTACCGCTCCGTGCGCAGCCAGGCGGTCGCCTGTGCGCGGTCGTTGAACCGCAGCGGCGCGGCATCCGTTGTGCCCGTCGGCAGCGGGATGACCTCGCGGGAGGGGTCCAGGACCATGGAGGCGTGGTGTGTGGTGAACAGGAAGTGATCGTGCATCCTGAGCAGCGCCGCCCTGCACTCCGGCTCGCTGTCCTCGGCCTCCGCGAGCTCCGCGGCGTAGGCGCGCAGCAGGTCGTGGAAGACGAACCGGCCGGGGGCGCGTTCGATGAGCAGGCTCGCACCGGTCAGCTCGGTCAGCGGGGCGCGCACCCGGCGCGGGGCCACGCCGGCCAGTGCGGCGGCCGCCGCCGTGGTGATGTCGGGGCCGGGATGCAGCGCGAGAAGGCGGAAGAGACCGGCCGCCTCGGGCGACAGGGCGTGGTACGACCAGGAGAAGACGGCACGGGCGTCGGTGCCGACGTCGTCCCCGGTGAAGGCGTCCAGACTGCCGTGGTCCTGGCGCAGCTCCGCGGCGATGTCGGCGAGCCGGAACCCGGGGTGCAGGGCGGCGCGTGCCGCCACGATCGACAGGGCCAGCGGCAGCCGGGCGCACAGGCCGACGATGGCCCGGGCGTTCTCCGGCTCGGCGTCGACGCGTGCGTCGCCCAGCCGCCGGGAGAGCAACTCGAGCGACTCCTCGGCGGACAGCGGGCCCAGTGTGAGCGGGTGGGCGCCGTGCCGGGCGACCAGGCCGCTGAGCCGGCTGCGGCTGGTGACGATGACGAGGCAGCCGGGAGTGGCGGGCAGCAGCGGACCCACCTGCTCGGTGTCGCCGGCGTTGTCGAGCACGATGAGCACGCGCCGGCCGGCCAGGACACCGCGGTACAGGGCGGCTTGCGCGTCGAGCCCCTCGGGGACCGCCTGCGGGGCGACTCCGAGCGCCACGAGGAACGTCTCGATCGCCTCGCCGGGATCCATCCGGGAACCGGACGGGTCGTAGCCGCGGAGGTTGACGTAGAGGCTGCCGTCGGGGAAGCGGTGGGCGATCCGGTGGGCCCAGTGCACGGCGAGGGTCGTCTTGCCCGCTCCGGCCATTCCGCTGATCAGGCCGATCACGGTGGCCTGGGGATGTCCCCGGTCGGGCAGCAGCGCTGCGGCCCCCTCCAGTTGGACCCGGCGGCCGGTGAATGTCACCAGGTCGGCGGGCAGTTGGGACGGCCGTACGGCACCGGCGGGGTGGGCGTGTGCGCCGGCCTCGCCCGCGGGGCCGGCGTCCGGGGCGGAACCGGCGTCGCCTTCGCGTCCGGTTCCGCCGTCGGACCCACCCCCTCGTCCGCCACCGGCTCCACGGCCGGGCGCGCCCCCGGCCTCGGTGTCTCCGCCCACGTGGCGGGACGTGTCCGCCCGGCCGTCGGCTTCCTTCGTCCCACCGGCTTCCGCCCGGCCGCCGGCTTCCTTCGTCCCACCGGCTTCCGCCCGGCCGTCGGCTTCCTTCGTCCCACCGGCTTCCGCCCGGCCGTCGGCTTCCGTCGTCCCACCGGCTTCCGCCCGGCCGTCGGCTTCCTTCGTCCCACCGGCTTCCGCCCGGCCGTCGGCTTCCTTCGTCCCACCGGCTTCCGCCCGGCCGTCGGCTTCCGTCGTCCCACCGGCTTCCGTCGTCCCGCCGGAGGAGCCACCGGCGTCCGACGCCCGCTGCCGCGGACGCTCCGCCGGCGCGGGATCGCCCGCGACAAGTCCCGCGTGCAGGGCGCGCAGCGACGGGCCGGGTTCGATGCCGAGTTCCTCGACGAGGGTGCGGCGTGTGCGGGCGTACACGTCGAGGGCCTCGGCCCGGCGCCCGCTGCGGGACAGCGCGACCAGAAGGAGCTCGCACAGCGCCTCGCGCAACGGGTGCTCCTCGCACAGGGCGGTCAGTTCGGGCAGCACCTGCGCGTGCCGCCCGAGGTCGAGCTCGATGCGCAGCCGCGTCTCCAGGGCGGCCAGCCGCCGTTCCGCCAGATGTCTCCGCTCGGCCTCGGCGCGCGGGCCGGGCAGCCCGGCGAGCGGCGTGCCCTGCCACAACTCCAGCGCGCGACCGAGCAGTTGTACGGCGGCCAGGTCATCGCCCTCGGTACGCCGGACACCCGCTCCGGCCACGAGGTCCTCGAACCGGTCGAGGTCGCTGAGGACGGCGTCGGAGCAGAGGGCGTAGCCGTCGCCGAGGGAGACCACCAGACGCGGTGACGCGTCCGCGGGGCGGTCGGGCTCGAGGAGTCTGCGCAGCCGGGAGACATAGGTCCGCAGTACGGAGACCGCCGCGGCCGGCGGATCGGCGCCCCAGATCGCGTCCACGAGTTCCCCGACGCCGACCGCCTGACCGCGGCGCAGCAGTAGCAGCGCGAGGACGGCGCGCTGCTGGGGCGGTCCGAGCGCCAGTTCCGTCTCCTGCCGCCAGGCGCGCAGCGGCCCCAGCAGGGAGAACCGGAACCACGCCTTTGCACTTGCGTTCACGCGCAGGACAGTAGCCGCCGGAGTCCCGGACCGTCAGGTCGAACAGCTATTCCAGGACAGGTGCGCGCGGGCATCCCGTCCCGCATCGTGCCCGTATCCTCCGCGGGTCCACCCCGTGGTGCCCGTGCGACCCATGTGACCTAGCCGGTGTAACCCCTCGAACTGGTGGACGCATCATGCCGGTTGGGGCAACGTGGACTCCGCTGTGGTAGGGCACCGATCAGTGGAGGTACGTGCGTGACCGAGTTACGGGCGGTCGGGTCCCCCTACGCGCGGGAGTTCACCGATCTGCTGCAGAGACTGAAGAGCCGGGCGGACAGCAGTTACGAGGCACTGGCACGCCGGTCGGGGGTGAGCGGTTCCGCCCTGCACCGCTACTGCTCGGGCGCGGGCGTGCCCACCGACTTCGACCCCATCGCCCGGTTCGGCAAGGCCTGCGGGGCCGACCCGCACGAACTCCTGGAGCTGCACCGGCTGTGGGTGCTTGTCGACGACGGCCGAAGACGCGGGGCGCCCCGGGCCGAAGCGGCCCAGGGTGCGCTCGCGGCCGGGGAACCGCTGCGGGCCACGGCTCCGGCCGTGCCCGGCACCGTGGCGACGGAGCCGCCGGCCCGGCAGCCCGGTACCGGCCCCGCGCAGGCTCGCGTGCCGCGCCGTCCCCGGCTGCGGAAACTGCGCCGGTGGCCGGTTCTCGTCGGCGCCCTGCTCGTCGTCGGCGCGACGGTGGTGGCCGCCGTCCTCCTCACCGGCGGGCGGCGGGCGGGTGCCGACGACGCGGCGAACCGCCCCCTCCTGAGCGCCAAGTGCCGGTTCGTGGCCATGGGGCACCAGGACGCCTGCGTCCGCGAACTCCAACTCCGGCTCAAACAGGCCGGACTGGACCTCGACGTCGACGGCGCTTTCGGCCCCATCACCCAGATGCGCGTCGTCGTCTTCCAGCTTCTCGCCGGCCTGGAGCCCGACGGCTCGGTCGACGACAGCACCAAGCGCGCCCTCTACTCCGGCCGTGTCAAGGCGCATCCGTGGTCGCCGGCACGCGTCGACCGGCGGGTCCGCGAGGTCTTCACCGAGGACGCGGATCGTGCCAGCGGCATCGCCAAGTGCGCCTCGAACCTGGACCCCCTGTACAGCCTGGGCAACACCAACGGCACGCGGAACTGGGGGGTGTTCCAGCTCTACGACGGCACCTTGCGCGAGCTGGGCGGCACGCCCCGCAAGGCTCTCGACCCCGAGTGGAACATCCAGGCCGCCCACCGCCTGTGGGCCCGTACCCACGACTTCCGCGCCTGGCCCTCGTGCGACAAGGCCTACGAGGCGGGGGCCGCGAAGGCGGGCACGCCGACGCCGGGTACGCCCACGCCGGGTACGTCGAAGCCGACGACATCGAAGCCGGCGCCGTCGAAGGCTGGTGAGCCGACGTGACGTGAGCCGTCGTCCGCGTCCCGCCTCCGCGCCCCCTCCGCGTGCCCCCTCCGCGTCCCACCCGCCGTCCGCGTGCCTCCTCCGCGTCCCACCCGCCGTCCCAGGCCGTCGCGTCCGCGCAGGCAGGAGGGGGTGAGACAGCCCGCCGTCCCGATGTCCCGCGGATCGTTGGCCACACCGCCGGGGACTGCGATCGTCCTGTCCGCCGCCTTCCTCCGGCGGCCGGACGGGACGAAAGGGCTTACAGCGGTGGGCAGTTCACATCGTTCTGGCGAGTTGCCGCACGACCGCCCCGGCAGACGGGCGGTGCTCCTGCGCGGTGCGGTCGTGCTGGGTACGGGGGTCTCAGCTGCGGCCGTGCGGTACGCCGTACCCGCGCAAGCCGCGGCCCGGCCGCCGATCGCGGGCTGTGACGACCGGGGCGCCCGGCCGCCCACCCGGCCGGTCACGGTGGGCTCGGCGCCCCGCACAAGGTGATCGTGCGTCACACGGCGAGCCCCGGCAGTCGAAGTCCCGGTGCCCGTGGATCTGGTACGCCCGCAGGCCGGGGCGGGCGCAGGGGGTGGCGCACAGACACCGACTGTCCCAGCGACCACCTCCCTGCCCGCCTGCCGCGGCGGTGGCCTCCTTCCCGGCCGGCACGTCCTGGCCGGCCGACGGCGCCGTGGACGCCCGTACCCGGGGCGTCCTCGTCGCCTGATCCGAACATCAACCAACAAAGGAGACAGCGCACTTGAAAACGAAGACCAAGCTCGGCGCCGCCCTGGGCGGCACGGTGCTCACCGTCGCCCTCACCGTCACCGGCGGCACGGCCTGGGCCACCTCCGGCGCCTCGGCCGAACCCGCAGCCTCCGCGGCCTCCGCGGCCTCCG
This sequence comes from Streptomyces sp. NPDC101225, assembly GCF_044767585.1. Lineage (NCBI taxonomy): Bacteria > Bacillati > Actinomycetota > Actinomycetes > Kitasatosporales > Streptomycetaceae > Streptomyces > Streptomyces sp. NPDC101225. The sequence goes on along the minus strand of NZ_JBIWOE010000007.1, from coordinate 280,968 downwards.
CGGCCTCCGCGGCCGCCGTGACCAAGCTGAGCCAGGCGGACGCCGCGAACCGCCTGCGGAGCGCGGGGGTCGGATGGACGTCCAGCGGCAACTGCACCAACCGCAACAACGCCCACTGCACGTCCTTCGAGCAGATCAACCTCGCGACGGTGCGGGGCGCCATCACGCTCAAGAACGCCAGCCGCTGCTCGCTCACCGTCACCGGGGGCACCGAGACGGGGCACGCCTCGGGAACGTACAGCCACTGGAACGGCTACAAGCTCGACTTCAACCCGACCACGTGCCTGAGCAACTACATCACCGGCGCCTTCACCTACATCGGACGGCGGGCAGGCGACAACGCCCCGCAGTACCGGGCCGCCTCCGGAAACATCTACGCCCGCGAGAGCAATCACTGGGACGTCCTCTTCTACTCCTGCGGCTGCTGACCGCCCGCGCCTCGCGACGACGGAACCGACGCACCACCACATCACCCCCCACTCCGACGACCAAGGAAATTCCGCATGTTCGCCAACCGCAGCACTCCCGGCCACCGTGCCGTCACCCGTCCACGAAGAATCCTGCGCCGCGCGGCCCTGAGCACGGCCGCCGTCTCCCTGCTGGCCGCGGCGGGCTTCACGGCGCTGAGCGCCCCGCCCGCCTCCGCGGCGACGTCGGCGTTGTGCTCGACCACGCTCAGCCAGGGCGCGAGCGGATCGTGCGTGTCCGCGCTGCAGTCCCGGCTCGACCAGCTCGGCGCGCACCTCACGGTGGACGGCGCCTTCGGCCCGGCCACCCGCAACGCCGTCGAGGCGTTCCAGGGCCGCGCCGACCTGGCCGTGGACGGCATCGTGGGTCCGGCCACCCGGGGCCGGCTCGACAGCCCGGGATCGGTGAACCTCAACACCCGGTCCGCCGCCCAGATCGAGACGATGATCCGCGGGACGTTCCCCGACAACCTGGAGGACAAGGCGATCCGGGTCGCCCGCTGCGAGTCCGGCCTCAACGAGATAGCCGTCGGCCGCAACAACAACGGCTCGCGGGACTTCGGCGTGTTCCAGTTCAACAACGGCGGCACACTGCAGTCCTACCTCGGCACCACCTCCCGTGCCCTGGACGCCCCCCAGAACATCGCCGCCGCCTACCGGCTCTACCAGGCCCGCGGCTGGCAGCCCTGGACCTGCGGCAACGCCTGACCCCCAGCCGGCCGCGGCCTCGTCCGCACCGGGCTCCCCCTCCCCAAAGGGCCATGACCGCGGCCCCGCGCCGCCCGCCGACCCCCCGGCGGGCGGCGCTCGCGTCCGCGTGATGCCGGCTGCCGTTCCCGCGCGGACAGGCGCGCCCTCCGTCAGGCGAGCGTCACCTCCACCGGCAGCTTCTTGATGCCGTTGACGAAGTTGGAGCGGACGCGGGGGACGTCGCCGGCCAGGCGGATGGCGGCGATGCGCGGGATGAGCTCCTCGAACATGATGCGGATCTCGGTGCGGGCCAGCAGGTTGCCCAGACACAGGTGCGGGCTGCCCTTGCCGAAGGTGACGTGGTCGTTGTTCTCGCGGCTGACGTCGAAGTCGTAGGGGTTGCCGAAGACCTGCTCGTCGCGGTTGCCGGAGGCGTACCACATGACGACCTTGTCGCCCTCCCGGACCTGCTTGCCGCCGAGGTCGACGTCGCGGGTCGCGGTGCGGCGGAAGTGGTAGACGGGGGAGGCCCAGCGCAGGAACTCCTCGACCGCGGCGGGGATCAGGGACGGGTCGTCCTTGAGGCGGGCCAGCTGCTCGGGGTGCTGGAGCAGGGCCAGCATGGAGTGGGTGATGGTGTGGCGGGTGGTCTCGTTGCCGGCCACCACCAGGAGCAGGAAGTAGTTGTCGAAGTCCTGTGCGGACAGCGGGATGCCGTCGCGCGGCATGGTGTTGACCAGCTTCGAGACCAGGTCCGTGCCCTCGCCGCCGCGCCGCTGCCGCGCCAGCTCGCGGCCGTACTCGAAGACCTCGATCGACGCGGGGGAGCGGAAGGGCAGGTCGCGGTACTTCTCGCTCTCCTCGCTGTGCAGCAGCACGTCCGCGTAGTCGGGGTCGGTGTTGCCGATGATGCGGTTGCCCCAGTCGATGAGCTGCTGGTTGTCCTCCGGCGGGACGTCCAGCAGCCGGGCCAGGACGTTGATGGGGAAGTCCGCGGAGACGTCGGCCACGAAGTCGAAGGCCCCCTTCGCCAGCGCCGCGTCCAGTGTCTTCGCGGTCAGGCCGCGCAGGAAGTCGCCGTAGCTGTTGATCACGCTCGCGCCGAACTGCCGCTGGATCACGCTGCGCAGCGCGCGGTGGCGTACGCCGTCCATCTCCAGGATGGAGGCGCGCTTCTTGATCTGGTCCTCGTCGACCTCCTCGAGGTTGACGAACCTCGTCGAGGTGAAGGTCTCCGGGTCACGGTCGACGGTGGCGATGTCGGCGTGCCGGGTGACCGCCCAGAAGCCGGAGTTGGGCGCCTCCTCGGGCTGCCAGTGCACCGGGTCCTCGTGGCGCAGCGTGTGGAACATCCGCCAGGGGGTGATGCCGTCGGCGAAGTTGTCGAGGTTCGCGAGGTCCACCTGCCCGATCGGCAGCGGTTCGGCGAGGGCGGCGCGCAGCTCGGCGCGGGTGGTGGGGACGGCGGGAACGGTCGGGCTGGTCATGGCGGTGAGTCTCCTGAACGAGGGCGTCGGCGGGACCGCGGACGCGGCGGGATCACAGGTGGTACGCGTACTCGGTGAACTCCCAGTCCGTGACGTGCCGGCCGAAGCGTGCGAGTTCGTCGCGCTTGTAGGTGAGGAAGGAGCTGGTGAACGCCTTGCCCAGCACCTCGGTCAGGGCGGTGTCCGCCTCCAGGGCGTCGAGCGCGGCGGACAGCGTCTGCGGGAGCAGGGCGGCACGGGTGGTGTCGTAGCCGTAGCCCTCCAGCGGGGACGGCGGCTCCTCACCCGCCCGCACGCCCAGCAGCGCGGCCGCGACGGTGCCCGCGATCAGCAGGTACGGGTTGGCGCTGGCGTCGCCCAGCCGCAGTTCGAGCCGGGCCCCGCGGCCCCGCTCCGGCGGGATGCGGACCATGGCGCTGCGGTTGTCGAGCCCCCAGTCGATCAGCCAGGGCGCGAGGGTGTCGGGGCCGAAGCGCTTGTAGGAGTTCACGGTCGGGTTGGCCAGCGCCGCGAGGGCGGGGGCGTGCGCGACGATGCCGGCGACGGCGTGCCGGGCGGTGGCGGACAGGCCGTAGGGGCCCGCCGGATCGTCGAAGGCGTTGCGGCCCTCCTCGCCGTCGCAGGACAGGTGGAGGTGGAAGCCGGAGCCGCCCGCGTCGCCGAAGGGCTTGGCCATGAAGGTGGCCAGGTTGCCCTCCTGGCGCGCCAGTTCCTTCACGGCCGCCTTGAAGCGGAAGGCGCGGTCGGCGGCGTCGAGGGCGGCGGAGTGGGTCAGGTTGATCTCGTACTGGCCGCCGTCGAACTCGTGGTTGCCGGTGCTGACCCCGAGCCCCAGGTCGCGCAGGTGCCGCAGGGTGCGCAGCAGGTGGTTGCCGGGGTCGGCGCGCAGGCCGGCGGTGTAGACGGAGCCGGTGGTCTCCGGCGAGCGGCGCCAGCCGGTGGGGGTGCCGGGGGCGGGCTCCAGCAGGAAGTACTCCAGCTCGGGGCCGACGACGGGGCGCAGCCCCTGCTCGGCGGCGTGGGCCAGGACGGTGCGCAGCAGGTCGCGGGGTGACTCGGGGGCCGGGGCGCCGGTCGCCGGGTCGGTGACCTCGCCGAGGCAGGTGGCGACGCCGGGCTCCCAGGGCAGGACCGTCAGCGTGGACAGGTCGGGGCGTACGGTCACGTCCGGCAGGCCGGCGTCCAGGCCGCCCGCGACCGCGGCCACGTCGCCCTGCGGACTGGTGTGGTAGACGGCGCGGCAGAAGGCCAGGCCGTGGTCGCAGGCCGACGGCAGATGGTCCAGCAGCACGTCACGGGCGCGGTCGGTGCCGATCAGGTCGGGGTAGACCACCCGGACGACGTCGACGCCCTCGGCTGCGAGCCGTTCCATGTGCCGGCGGATGTCTGGAGTGTCGGATGCGCTCACCGGTGTCTCCTTGGCGGAAGGGTGGGGGACTCCCAGGCGTACTCCGGACCTGCGGGCATGTCACGGAGTTATTCGTTTGAACCCGAACGGTATGAAGGGAGTCGGCGCCCCGCAAGGGGGTGGGGCGAAAAATTTATCCATCCGGACAGCTATTGACCAGGGCTCCGGACGTTCCTATGTTGTTTGAAGCCAAACGAGTCAGGGCGGCGGGTTCCCCGGAATCCGTCCCCTGTGGCCGAGGGGCCCGGTCCACCCGGGCCGGGCCCCTCTTTTCTCTCCCCGCCACCGCCCCGACGCCCTCACCCTCAGGAGGACCGCCATGAAGGTCGTCGTCGACATGAACAAGTGCCAGGACCACGGCCAGTGCGTCTTCGCGGCCCCCGACGTCTTCTCCATGGACGGGAGCGGCCACCTCGCGTACGTGTCCGACCCGGACGACGCGCTGCGCGACGAGGTCGAGGAGGCCGCGGACGTGTGCCCGCTCCAGGCCATCCGGATCGAGGCCTGACATGGGCGCCCGTATCGTCGTCGCCGGCGCCTCGATGGGCGGTCTGCGCGCCGCCGAGCAGCTGCGCGCCGCCGGCTGGAGCGGGGCGATCACGGTCGTCGGCGACGAGCCCCACATGCCCTACAACCGGCCCCCGCTGTCCAAGGAGGTGCTGGCCGGCAAGGCCCCCTTCGCGTCGCTGGCCCTCACCCCGAAGGCGGCCGCCGCCGACGTGGAGTGGCGGCTGGGCACCAAGGCCGTCGAGGCCCGCCTCGACGAGCGGACGGTGCTCCTCGACGACGGCACGCGGCTCTCCTACGACGGACTGGTCGTCGCCACCGGCATGCGGCCGCGGCGCCTGCGCTGCCCCGGCCCGCTCACCGGCCGGCACACCGTCCGCACCCTCGCCGACGCCCAGGGCCTGCGCGACGAGCTGACCCGCCCCGGCGCCCGCGTGGTCGTGGTCGGCGCCGGATTCATCGGCTGCGAGGTCGCGGCCACCGCCGTGGGACTGGGCGTCCGCGAGGTCACCGTCGTCGACCCGCTGCCGCTGCCCATGGCCGGACCGCTCGGCGAACTCCTCGGCCGGGCCCTGCTCGAACGGCACCAGGAGCGCGGAGTGCGCTTCGAACTGGGCGCCACGGTCACGGGGTTCACGGGCGCGGACCGCGTCGACGGCGTCGTCCTGGGCGACGGCAGGGTGCTGCCCGCCGACGTGGTCGTGGAGTCCGTCGGCTCCGTCGCCAACGTCGAATGGCTCCAGGGCAACGGGCTCGACCTCACCGACGGCGTGCTCACCTGCGGGCAGCTGCGCGTCGGCGGCCGGCCCGAGGTCGTCGCGGTCGGCGACGTCGCCCGCTTCCCCAACGCCCGCTACGACGGCGTGCCCCGCCGCGTCGAGCACTGGTCCATCCCCACGGACACGGCCAAGCACGCCGCGAAGGTGCTCGCCGCCCATCTCGCCGGTGAGGACAGGAAGTTGGCGCCCTTCGCGCCGCTGCCCACCTTCTGGAGCGACCAGCACGACTTCCGGATCCAGTCCTTCGGGGCACCGGTCCTCGGCAAGGACGACGTGCGCGTCCTGGACGGCGACCCCGACGGGGACGTCCTCGTCGGCCACCACGCCGACGGCCGGCTCGTCGGCGTCGTCGCGCTCGGCGGCCAGGCAGCCGCCATGGGGGCCGCCCGCCACCGCGCCCAGCTCCTGAAGCAGCCCGCCCTCACCGCGTCCCTCACCGTGTAAGGAACTCAACGTCATGTCCGCTGTCCGTGGTTTTTTCCCTCCCAAGACGGCGACGGGCGCCTCGTCGCTGATCCCGTCCCCGCCGTGGCGCTACTCGGGCGACCTGCTCACGATCGAGTACCGCACCGACCCCGCCCGGGTGCGCGAACTGCTGCCCGAACCGCTGGAGCTCGCGGACGAGGACCCCGGCGCGGTCGCGCTGATCTGGGCCGACTGGCAGTCCTGCTCCGCCTCCGGCGAGGAGCTGCTGGACCCGGTGCTCGCCCAGTACAAGGAGGCCTTCGCGGTCGTCCGCTGCACGTACCGCGGCCAGACCTACACCCGCTGCGTGTACATCTGGGTCGACAAGGACTTCGCGATCGCGCGCGGGCTGCACCAGGGCTATCCGAAGAAGCTCGGCTCCATCCACCAGACGCGCCCGCATCCCTACGGGCCCGCTCCGCGGATCGAGGCCGGCGCCCGCTTCGGCGCGACCCTCGCCGCCGCCGACCGCCGCCTCGCCCAGGCCGTGGTGACCCTGCGCGAGCCGTCCGAGACCAACGGCTTCGTCAACGGCCACCCCATGGCCCACCACCGCTGGCTGCCCTCGATCGAGAAGGGCAAGGGCCTGGCGCTGGACGAGCTGGTCGAGTCCGGCGCGGCCTCCTTCGAAGGCGGCCGGCCATGGATCGGCGACGCCGAACTGGAGCTGTTCGAGGCACCGACGGAGGAGCTGGCCCGGCTGGAGATCCGCGAGCCGATCGCCGCCTACTACCGGCAGGTCGGGGTGGTGTGGGACGGCGGCCGCCTGCTGGAGTCCGGCACCTCCGGCGCCGAGTGACCCCCGTACACAGCAAAGGACCTGGAGACCGGACATGACCGAGCACACCCTCACGGTGGCCGGGGTCGCCGTCGACACCCGGCACTGGATCGGCGGCGAGCGCGTCGCCTCCGCCGGCACCTTCACCGACGTCTCGCCGATCGACGGCAGCACGATCGGCGAGATCGCCCGCGGCACCGCCGCCGAGGCCGAGGCGGCCGTCGCCGCCGCGAAGGCCGCCTTCCCGGCCTGGGCGGCCACCTCCCGCGCCGAACGCGCCCGCATCCTGCACGCCGTCGCCGACGGCGTCGAGAAGCGGATCGAAGAACTCGCCATCGTCGAGACCACCGACAACGGCGCCCTGCTGCGCTCCCACCGCCGCGGCGTCATGCCGCGCGTCGCACACAACTTCCGCTTCTTCGCGGACTGGCTGCTCACCCTGGAGCACGCGGACTTCGAGACGCGCGGGCACACCAACCACGTCAGCTGGGACCCGGCCGGACCCAGCGTGCTGATCACACCGTGGAACGCCCCGCTGATGCTGTCGACCTGGAAGGTCGCCCCGGCCCTCGCGGTCGGCAACACCGTGGTGCTCAAGCCCGCCGAGTGGTCCCCGCTGACCGCCTCGCTGCTCGCGGACATCGCCGCCGAGGCCGGACTGCCCGCCGGTGTGCTCAACGTCGTCCAGGGCTACGGCTCCGAGATCGGCGACGCCCTCACCTCGCACCCGGACGTGCGCCGCATCAGCTTCACGGGCTCGGTGCCGACGGCCCGCCGGATCAGCGCGGCGGCGGCGGCGAACCTCACCCCGCTCAGCCTCGAACTCGGCGGCAAGTCCCCGCTGCTGGTCTTCGCCGACGCCGACCTGGACCTCGCCGTCGACCTCGCGGTCGAGCAGTACGACAACGCCGGGCAGGTCTGCCTGGCCGCCACCCGCATCCTGGTCGAGGAGCCGGCCGCCGAGGAGTTCACGCGGCGCTTCGTGGCCAAGGCGTCCGGCCTCGTGCAGGGCGACCCCCGCGACGAGGCCACCGACGTCGGCCCCACCATCCATCCCCGCCAGCTGGAGAAGATCGACGGATTCGTGCGGCGGGCGCTCGCGGCCGGTGCCCGCGCGGTGATCGGCGGGCACCCCGGGGACGGCCAGTACTACGCGCCGACCCTGCTCACCGACGTGGCCCAGGGCAGCGAGATCGTCCAGGAGGAGGTCTTCGGCCCCGTCCTGACCCTGCAGACCTTCCGCTCCGAGGAAGAGGCCGTACGCCTGGCCGACGACACCCGCTTCGGCCTGGCCGCCACCCTCGCCACCGGCGACCCCGAGCGCGCCGCCCGCGTCGCCGCCCGGCTGGTCGCGGGCACCGTCTGGGTCAACTGCTTCTTCGTCCGCGACCTCCAGGCGCCCTTCGGCGGCTCCCGCCACTCCGGCGTCGGGCGCGAGGGCGGCACCTGGAGCTTCGACTTCTACTGCGACCTGAAGAACACCGTCACCGCCCCGAAGGGATTCAAGGACCATGGGTGAGATCGTCGGGGCGGGCCTGCTCGCCCACGTCCCCACCATCGTGCTGCCAAAGGCCGAACGGCTGGAGCTGAACGAGGGCAAGGAGATCACCCTCGTCACCGGCCTCCGGCAGCTGCGCGAGGAGGTCTTCGAGCGGGACGACTACGACACCGTCGTGGTCCTGGACTCCCACTGGGCGACCACCGTCGAGTTCGTCGTCACCGCACAGCCGCGCCGGGCCGGTCTGTTCACCTCCGAGGAGCTGCCGCGCGGCATGTGCCGGATGCCGTACGACTTCCCGGGCGATCCCGAACTCGCCCACAACATCGCCTCGTTCGCCGACCGGCACGGCACCTGGATCACCGCGATCGAGGACGAGTACCTGCCGATCTACTACGCCACCATCAACCTGTGGAAGTTCCTCGGCGAGGGCCTGCCCGGCAAGCGGTGGGTGACCATCGGCGTCTGCCAGACCGGCGACATGGAGGACCATCTGCGGCTCGGGCGGGCGCTCGCCGACGGCATCGCCGCCACTTCCGGCCGCCGCGTCCTGCTCATCGCCTCCGGTGCCCTCTCGCACACCTTCTGGCCGCTGCGTGAGCTGCGCGACCACGAGTCCGGCGACCCGGTGCACATCCGCACGCCGGAGGCCCGCGAAGCGGACTACGAGCGCATCGCCTGGTTCAAGGAGGGCCGCCACGACAAGGTCCTCGACACCATGGACGAGTTCTGGAGGTTCAGGCCCGAGGCGAAGTTCTTCCACTACCTGATGATGGCCGGCGCCCTCGGCGAGCAGGCCTGCACCGCACGGGCCCGGCAGTACGGCGAGTACGAGAACTCCGTCGGCACCGGCCAGGTCCACCTGTGGTTCGACCGTCCGGCCGACGGCTGGAGGGGCGCCGGACTGCCCGCGCCCACCGCCCCGCGCACCCCCCACAGCCGCTAGGAGCCACGACCATGCCCGAATACCGCCGCATCCTGCTCGACGGCGCCGCCGTCCAGGTCACCGTCGACGGGGACGAACTCGTCGCCGGGGACGGCCGCCGCGTCAAGGCGGACGAGGCGCGCCACCTGCCGCCCGTCGTGCCCTCGAAGGTGATCGCCGTCCACCTCAACCACCGCAGCCGCGTGGACGAGTTCCAGATCCGGCTGCCGGACACCCCGACCTACTTCCACAAGCCGACCTCGGCCCTCAACTCCCACCGGGGCGCCGTCGTCCGCCCCGAGGGCTGCAAGTGGCTCAACTACGAGGGCGAGGTCGCCATCGTGATCGGGAGGACCGCGCGCAACATCTCCCCGGCCGAGGCGGGCGGCCACATCGCCGGCTACACGGTCGCCAACGACTACGGCCTGCACGACTTCCGTGACACCGACGCCGGCTCCATGCTCCGGGTGAAGGGCTCCGACACCCTCTGCCCGCTCGGCCCGGGCCTGGTCACCGACTGGGACTTCCACGGCAAGAGCCTGCGGACGTACGTCAACGGCGAGGTGGCGCAGGACGGTTCGACCGACGAGATGCAGTGGGACATGCACTACCTGGTCGCCGACATCGCCCGCACCATCACCCTGTACCCCGGCGACGTACTGCTGTCCGGCACCCCGGCCAACTCCCGCCCCGTGCGGCCCGGCGACGTCGTCGAGGTCGAGGTCGAGGGCCTGGGCAGGCTGACCAACCACATCGTCACCGGCCCCACCGCCGTCCGCACGGACGTCGGCGCGCAGCCCACCGAGTCCGAGGAGGTGCTGTCCACCGCGCTCGGCGGCGACTGGGAGTTCCGCGGCATCCGCCCACCCCGGCGGTGACGGCGCCCGCGGGACGGCCGCGCACCGGCCCGGCGACCGGACCGCACGGTGCGCGGGTCCGCGCGGGTAGGGTCGCTCGCATGACCGAGTCCGCCGACGCACCCGAGAGCCGGAAGCCACGCAGGCGCCTGCACTACGGTGAGGGCCGCGAGGCCCTGCTGAAGGCGGCGGTGCGGGTGGTGGCGCGCGGCGGCCTGCGCAGGCTCACCTACCGGGCGGTCGCGGAGGAGGCCGGGGTCACCCACGGCCTGGTCGTCCACCACTTCGGCTCCCGGGACGCGCTGATCGAGGCGACCCTGGAGCACACGATCCGCACCTCGCTGAGCACCAGCGCGCTCGAACCGGGCACCGGCAAGGTCGCGGACTTCGCGGCCGGAGTGCCCGAGATGGTCACGGCGGACCCGGACCTCCAGGCGTTCCAGTACGAGCTGCTGCTGGAGTCGCGCCGCAGGCCCGAACTGCTGCCGCCGCTGCGCGAGCTGTACGACGAGTACTTCGACGCCACGCAGCGGGAGCTGGGCCGCATGCTGCCGGCCGGCGCCGACAAGGGGCTGACCCGGCTGGTCTTCGCCGCGCTCGACGGCCTCGTCCTGCACCAGCTCGTCCTCGGCGAGCCCGAGGTCACCGTCGCGGCCCTGGACGAGCTGCGCTCCCTGCTGCGCAGGCTCGACGCCGACGGCGACTGACCCGCGTTCGCGCACGGCCCCGGACCGTCCGTGTCCGGGGCCGTCGCATGGTCCGAAGCGGAAAAATCATCGCCTGCCCCCCTTGTCATCCGGATAGTTCCGGCCCACTATGGGGCAACTCGTTTGGCTCTAAACAATCCCCCTTCCTCCCAGGCAGGTGATCCGTGTGGACAGTCAGACCGTCCCGAGGAGTCAGACGACCCAGGCCGACTCCACGGCAGGCCGGCTCAAACCCAACTCCCTCGGGGTGCTGGGCATCCTCTTCTTCGTCCTGTCCGCGCAGGCTCCGCTGACCGGAATCGCCGGGGCCGTGCCCATCGCCGTCGCCATCGGCAACGGCGCCGGAGTGCCCTCCGCGTACGTCGTGGCCGGACTCGTCGTCCTGCTGTTCTCCGTCGGCTTCGTCGCCATGGGGCGCCATGTCGTGGACGCCGGCGCGTTCTACACGTACATCGGCAAGGGCCTCGGCCGCCCCGTCGGCTCCGGCAGCGCCGGTGTCGCGCTCTTCGCCTACTGCGCGATCCAGGCCGCGATGTACGGGCTCTACGGCACCATCGTCAGCGGCCTGGTCCTGCAGTACGCGCACGTGCACATCGCGTGGTGGGTCTTCGTCCTCGTCACGATGGCGGTCGTGCAGGTCCTCGGCGCGGCCGGGATCGAGATGGGCGCCAAGGTGCTGGCCGTGTTCGTGCTGGCCGAGTTCAGCATCCTGTTCGTCTTCGCCCTGGTCACCTTCGTCAAGGGCGGCGGCCCGCAGGGCCTGGACTTCTCCGGCAGCTTCTCGCCCGGCGCGGCGCTCCAGGGCGCTCCCGGTGTGGCGCTGATGTTCGCCGTGGCGTCGATGTTCGGCTTCGAGGCGACCGCCATCTACGGCGAGGAGGCGCGCGAGCCCCGCAGGACGGTGCCCCGGGCCACGTATCTCTCCGTCGTCGCCATCAGCCTCTTCTTCGCCTTCACCTCGTGGATGCTGGTCTCCGCCCACGGCGCCTCCCACGCCACCGCGGACGCCGGCAAGGCACTGTCCGGCGGCGACGCCTCGGGCTGGGTCTTCGCGCCGATCACCGCGCTGTTCGGCGGCTGGGCGGGCGACGTCCTGCCGGTCCTCCTCGCGACCTCCCTCTTCGCCGGCATCCTCGCCTTCCACAACTCCGCCAACCGCTACCTGTTCTCCCTCGGCCGCGACGGGCTGCTGCCCGGCGGGCTGTGCAGGCTCAACAAGCGCCACTCCCCGTGGTCGGCGGGTGTCGTGCAGACCACGGTCGCCGTCCTGCTGGTCATGCCCTTCGCCCTGCTGGGCAAGGACCCGGTGCTGACCCTCTTCTCGTGGTTCAGCGGCGTGGCCGTGCTGGCGATCATGCTGCTGTACTTCCTGACGTCCGTCTCGGTGGTCGTCTTCTTCCGCCGTGAACGCCTGGACACCCGTCCCTGGAACACCCTCGTCGCCCCCGTCCTGGGCGCCCTCGGCATCGCCGGCGCGATCTGGCTGATCCTCGCCAACTTCAGCACCCTGATCGGCGGCGACCCGGCCACGGCGACCTGGCTGGGGCTGGCCGTCCCGGCGGTCCTGGCCCTGGGGGTGGCCGCCGACCGCGTGACCCGCACCAGGCCGGCGGCGCAGCCGGCCCCCGCCGCCGAGGCGGCCTAGGGGTCACGGCAGCGACGGTCCGGGGGGTGGGCCGCTCGGCGCATCCCCCGGACCGGACCGTCACTCCCGGACCCCCGCCACCCGCTCCAGGAACGCGTCCACCAGCCGGTGGGCGTTGCCCCGGGCCACCGTCTCCAGCTCCCGGGTCCGGGCGAGCAGCTCGCCCGGGTCCACCCCGTGCTCCCGGCACTGCCCGGTGCCGCCGTTGCCGAGGTACCGCTCCACCGTCGCGGCGGTGATCTCCGGGTGGAACTGCACCCCGAGGCTGCGCCCGGCCCGGAACGCCTGGGGGCACACCGCGTTGCGGGCCAGCTCCGCCGCGCCGGGCGGCAGTACGCAGCGGTCGTGGTGCCACTGGAACCAGGGACCGGGGCCGATCAACGAGGGGTCGTCGGTGTCGATCCCGACCCAGCCGATCTCCGCGCTCGGTGACGCCTCGACCGAACCGCCGAGCGCGGTGGCCAGCGCCTGGGCGCCGAAGCACACGCCGAGCACCGGGATGCCGAGGCGGTGGGCCCTGCGCAGCAGGGCCAGCTCGCCGGGCATCCAGGGGCCGACCGCCGCCTCGTCGTACACCGACCAGGGCGCGCCGAGCGACACGATCAGGTCCCAGTCGCCGGCCGCGGGGAAGTCGAAGGCCACGTCCGGCCTGTGGTGGCGGTCCTCGGGGACGACCGTCACGACGGTGAGGCCGTAGCCGCGTTCCGCGAGCCGGGCTCCGAGCGGACCGGGATCGGTCACATGGTCGTGCTGGATGACGAGTGCGCGCACGGGCGGGCTCCTTCCCGGGTCCACGGACCGCCGCGGGCGTCCGTGAACTCTTGTGACGGCGGTCCACCGCAGCATATCGTTTGGAGTCAAATAAACAGGAAGCCAGATCGAAGCCAGATCAACGACGTCCGGAGGTCCCGCATGCTGGACATCACCCACGAGGAGTGGCTGCGCCGAGCCAAGGCACTGGAGCCGGCCGGCGCGCACCACATCGACGGCGCCGAGGAGGGCGGCCCGGGGGCGGCCTTCGCCGTCGTCTCGCCCCGCGACGGCCAGATGCTGACCCAGGTCGCCGACGGGGGCGAAGCGGAGGTCGACGCGGCCGTCGCCGCCGCCCGCCGCGCCTTCGACTCCGGGCCCTGGCCCCGCCTCGCCCCCGCCGACCGCGGCCGCCTCCTGCTGCGCGTCGCCGACCTGCTCGAAGAGCGGCGCGCCGAACTCGCCCTCACGGTCAGCCTGGAGATGGGCAAACCCATCACGGACGCGTACGCCGTCGAACTGCGGGCCGTGATCAACACCTTCCGCTGGTACGGCCAGCTCGCCGACAAGCTGACCGACGAGTCGCCGCACACCGCCCCGGACGCCCTCGCCCTGGTCACCCGGGAGCCCGCGGGCGTGGTCGGCGCGGTCGTCCCGTGGAACTTCCCCCTGACGCTGGCCGGCTGGAAGCTGGCCCCGGCCCTCGCCGCGGGCTGCACCGTCGTACTGAAGCCCTCGGAGCAGTCCCCGCTGTCCGCCCTGCTGCTCGGCCGGATCGCCACCGAGGCCGGGCTGCCGCCGGGCGTGCTCAACGTGGTGAACGGCGACGGCCCGGTGGCCGGGCGGGCCCTCGGCCTGCACCCCGGCGTGGACGTCCTGGCCTTCACCGGCTCCACCGCGGTGGGCCGGCACTTCCTGCGCTACGCCGCCGACTCCAACCTCAAGCGGGTCTGGCTCGAACTCGGCGGCAAGTCGCCCAACATCATCCTCCCGGACGCCCCGGACCTGGAGCAGGCGGCCGCGACCGCCGCCTGGGGCATCTTCTTCAACCAGGGCGAGATGTGCACGGCCCCGTCCCGGCTGCTGGTGCACTCGTCGGTCGCCGACCGCGTCACCGAGGCGATCGTGGCGCGGGCCGGGGAGCTGAGGGTCGGCGACCCGCTCGACCCGGCGACCGAGATGGGCGCCCTGGTCGGCGAGGGTCATCTGGCCCGCGTCCTCGGTCACATCGGCACCGGCATCGAGGAGGGCGCCCGGCTCCGCGCGGGCGGCGGGCGCGCGGACACCGGCTCCGGCGGCAGCTTCCTGCAGCCCACCGTCTTCGACCGGGTGGACCCGGGCATGCGGCTGGCCCGCGAGGAGATCTTCGGCCCCGTCCTGTCCGTCCTCGCCTTCGACGACCTGGAGGAGGCGGTACGGCTGGCCAGCGCCACCGAGTACGGCCTCGCCGCCGGCCTGTGGACCTCCGACCTGTCCACCGCCCACCAGGTCTCCCGCGCCCTGCGGGCCGGCACGGTCTGGGTCAACTGCTACGAGGAGGGCGACCTGACCGTCCCCTTCGGCGGCATGAAGCAGTCCGGCAACGGCCGCGACAAGTCGGCCCACGCCCTCGAGAAGTACACCGAACTGAAGACCACCTGGATCCAGCTGTGAGCCGTACGAGCCCACCCGCGCGCCCTCTGATCGCGGTCCCCGCCCGCTTCGCCGCCACCACCTCCGCGCTGCGCCACGCCGCCGAGGTCAACGCCCGCGCCCTGATCGAGGCCGTCTGGCGGGCCGGCGGGGAACCGGCGAGCATCCACCCCGCCCCCGGCGACGCGGCCGGCCGGCTCGCCCGCTTCGACGGCGTGCTGCTGCCCGGCGGCGGCGACCTCGCCCCGTACCGCTACGGCGCCACCCACACCCACGACAGCGTCTACGACGTCGACGACGTCCAGGACGGCTTCGACCTCGAACTCGCCCGGCAGGCACTGCGCCTGGGCCTGCCCCTGCTGGCGGTCTGCCGCGGCCTCCAGGTCGTCAACGTCGCCCTCGGCGGCACCCTGGAGCAGGACATGGGCGGCCCGGAGCGCGAGCACCGGCACCTCGTGCACCCGGTGGCCGTCCGGCACGGCTCCCTGACGGCGCGGGCCACGGGGGAGGAGAAGGTGGAGGCGTCCTGCTACCACCACCAGCGGATCGAGCGCACCGGCGCCGGACTCGCGGTCACCGCACGCGCCGCCGACGGCACCGTGGAGGGGCTCGAACTGCCGGGCGCCACCGGGTGGTTCACGGCCGTCCAGTGGCACCCGGAGGACACCGCCCACGAGGACCCCGCCCAGCAGGGCCTCTTCGACGCGCTCGTACGGGCCGCCGGCGACCGCCGCTGACCCGCCCCCGGCTCAGCCCTGCGCCCGCCGTCCGCTGCGGCGCGGCGCGGGCGGCGCCCCGTCGAGGAGGGCGAGCCGGCGCTCCTCGCCCTCCTCCTCGACCTGGAGCACCACCTGGCGCAGCCCCTGCGCGACGCCGCGGCACTCCTCGTCGCTGAGCCGCGAGGCGACGAACGCCTCCTCCTCGTTGAACGCCGGGAAGAGCCGCCGCATCAGCTCCTCGCCCTCGTCGGTGAGGCTGAGCAGCACCAGCCTGCCGTCGCTGGGGTGACCGGCCCGCCGCACCAGCCCGCGCTTCTCCAGCGTCCGCGCGACCCCGGTCAGCGTGCCCTTGGAGATGCCCGCCTCCTCCGCCACGTGCCGGGTCTCCGACTCGCCCCACACCCAGACCACCCACAGCACGACGAACGCCGTCCAGGTCAGGTCGGCACCCCGCAGCACGGAGTTCTCCAGGTGCTGGCGGACCGCGGAGGCGGCGCGGTAGATGTTCGCGACGACAGCCATCTGCTCGCGGCGGATGGGGAAACCGCCGAGCTTGGCCTCCGCCAGCTTCTCGGCTTGCGTGATGGATCGTTGGCCGGGCACGGGCACACTCCTCGGGGTGTCGTTCGGCTCCAAATTGTACGGAACCACGGGATTCCGCGACGACGGCAGGCCGGAGCGGCCCCGGGCGGCGCCCGTGCTCAGTAGCTCTCCTGAAGCCGCCCCGCCACGTACTCCTCCCGCAGCACGTTCTTGCGGATCTTGCCCGAGCCGGTCAGCGGGAAGGCTTCGACGAAGATCCAGGAACGCGGTGTCTTGTGCGGGGCGAGGTGGGCGCGGACGTGGTCGAAGAGCTCCTTGTCGGCCACGGTGCGGCCGGGGGCCAGGCGGACGAAGGCGGCGACGCGTTCGCCCCAGACCGGGTCGGGCACGCCCACGACGGCGACCTCGGCGACGGCCGGATGCTCGGCGAGGACCTGCTCGATCTCGCGCGGGTAGATGTTCTCGCCGCCCCGGATGATCATGTCCTTCAGGCGGCCGTCGATACGGCAGTAGCCGCGCGGGTCCATCGAGGCGAGGTCGCCGGTGTGCAGCCAGCCGTCGGAGTCGACGGCGGCGGCGGTCTCGGCCGGCGCGTCGAGGTAGCCGGTCATGACGTGGTACCCGCGGGTGCACAGCTCGCCGGTGACCCCCGGCGGGACGACCGCGCCCGCCGCGTCCACGATCTTCACCTCGGTCAGCGGCAGCGGCCTGCCGACCGTGCGGGCGCGGTCCTCGGGGGTGTCGTCGAGCCGGGTGACGGTGATGCCCGGGGACGCCTCGGTCTGCGCGTAGATGATGCACATCGGCACACCGAAGGCGTCCTCGACCCGGCGGACCAGTTCCGGCGGCACGGAGGCGCCGCCGGAGAGCACGTAGCGCAGACAGGAGAGGTCGGTGCGGGGGAGCGCGGGGTGTTCGAGCATCGCGAGGAGCATCGTCGGCACCCCGCCCATCACCACGCAGCGCTCGGACGCGGTGAGTTCGAGCATCAGGCCCGGGTCGAAGTGCGGCGGCAGGACCTGGGTGCCGAGGCTGCTGATCGCGGCGAGCGTGGCCAGCACGCAGCCCGCCGTGTGGAACAGCGGCATCGGGTTGAGCTGGGCCTCGCCCGGCCGCAGCCCGAAGGTGCGCACGTAGGCCAGGCGCGCGTTGTTGGTGATGCCGCGGTGGTGCAGGACCACGCCCTTGGGCAGGCCGGTCGTGCCCGAGGTGTACTGGATCTGGGCCGGTGACAGCGCACCGGCCGTGGGAAGCCCGCGGTCGCCGGAGCCCTCGGCGCAGAACTCCGCCCAGTCCTCGAACAGCACGCTCGTGCGCAGGCCGGGCAGGTCGGCGCGGACGTCCGCGAGGGTCCGCGCCATGGGGTTGCCGCGGTACTCGCGCAGCAGGAAGACACCGGCCGCCCGGGAATGGCCGAGCACGTGCCGCAACTCCGCCGCGCGCAGCGCCGGGTTCACCGTCACGAGGGTGATGTCCGCGAGCGCGGCGGCGAGTTCGAGGATCACCCACTCCGGGATGTTGTTCGCCCACACCGCGACCCGCTCTCCCGGCGAGAAGCGGCCGAGCAGGGCCCGGGCCGCGCGCTCCGCCTCGTCGAGCAGTGCCGTGTACGTCCACCGGCGCCGCTCGGCGGGATCCGCCACCCCCTCGACCAGGGCGATCGTGTCCGGCGCGCGCCCGGCGGCGCCGCGCAGCAGCGATCCGACGGTCTCGTCCCGCAGCTCCTCGCCACCGGGCTCGCCCGGCCAGTACGCCATCGCCACCATGTCAGCCCCCGGAGGTCCCGCATGCCGTGGTCGGTCGGCCACGGCGTCAGTATCCAGGACCCGGGCCCGCGGCCCAATCCCCGCGATCGGACGGTCGGTTGCCGGCGGCGGACGGTTCCAGGGAGCGTGCGGCGACCCTCGCCAGATGCCGCGTGAAGACCTCGCGGGCCTCCGGGGTGAGGGTGCGCAGCGCGACCAGTGCGGTGATCACGACGTCGCAGAGCTCGCCCTGCACGTCCTGCCAGGAGTGCGTCACCCCCTTGCGCGGGTTCTGGCCCGTCGCCCCGATCACCGCCTGTGCGACCTCGCCGACCTCCTCCGACAGCTTGAGCATGCGCAGGAGCAGAGCCTCCCGGCCGTCGTGGGGGCGGTGGCCGTCCAGCCAGGTCCACAGATCGTCGATGGTGGACCAGAGGTCCGAAGGGCAGGGGGAGGAGGAAGCGGGCTGATCGGTCATGGGCGCAGCCTGCCCCGCCCGGTCACCTCCTGAACGGGGCCCGCTCCGCACCCCTCACTCCTTGGGCAGCGCCTCGTCCTCCTCGAACAGCGCCTGCTGCTCGTCCCGCTCCCCCTTCCGCAGCCTCTTGTTGCGGGCGCCCACGACCAGGGCCGTGGCGGCGGCCGTCACGCCGAGGGCCGCCGGGACCATCCAGCCGCGGTCCAGGACATGGCCGAGCGCGTGGTCGAGGGAGAGGCGGCCGGGGCCCGTGATCGCGAGACCGGTGGCGGCGAGCGTCAGGGAGGCGGCGTACTCGTAGCCGCCCTCCATGGCGAAGAAGCCGTTGGGGGCGTGCACCGCGGACGCGCCCACCATCGCGCCGGCCGCCGCCGCGCCCGCCGCCGGGGTCGCGAGGCCCACCGCCAGCAGCACGCCGCCGCCGGTCTCCGCGAGTCCCGCCGCGGTCGCGCTCGCCCGGCCCGGCGCGTAGCCGACGGACTCCATGTACCGGCCGGTCCCCTCCAGCCCGTGCCCGCCGAACCAGCCGAACAGCTTCTGCGCGCCGTGCGCCGCCAGCACGCCGCCCGTACTCAGCCGGAGCAGCAGCAGCCCCAGATCACGCCGGTCGTCACAGCTCATGGTCTCTCCCGGAACAGGCGACAGGAACAGTCCCCTCCGCGTCCCACCGTCGCACCTCCCCCACCCCCCTACCCGCCCGCGCCGCCGTTCGGGTGGCGGCCCCCCGCGCGCGGTGTGAGTCTGACTGCCATGACGATTCAGCCAGCCAAACTCAGCGATCCGGCCGTCCGCGCCTTCGTCACCGCCGTCAACGCCCATGACCGCGACGGCTTCCTCTCCCTCCTCGCGGAGCACGCCACCATGTCGGACGACGGCTCCGACCGCGAACTCACCGAGTGGATCGACCGGGAGATCTTCTCCTCCAACGGCCACATGGACGTCGACAACGAGTCCCAGGGCGGCCGCGCCCTCCTCGCCCACTACCGCAACGACACCTGGGGCGAGATGCGCACCCGCTGGAGCTTCACGGTCGACGACGACGGCCGGATCTCCCGCTTCGAGACCGGGCAGGCCTAGGACGTGGCCCAGGACGTGTGCGGCACGCCCCGGGTGATCCGCGCGCGGCGTCCCGCGAGGGCTTGTCCTCGCGTGCACTCCAACTCCTAGCGTCTGCGGGCATGGAGACGAAGAGAACTCTCGGACGCAGCGGTATCGACGTCAGCCCGCTCGGCTTCGGCTGCTGGGCGATCGGCGGTGAGTGGTCCGACCCGGACGGACGGCCACTGGGCTGGGGCAAGGTCGACGACGAGGAGTCCGTACGGGCGATCCGGCGTGCCCTCGACCTCGGCGTGACCTTCTTCGACACCGCCGACGCCTACGGGACCGGACACAGCGAGCGGGTACTGGGCCGGGCGCTCGGCAAGCGGCGCGCGGACGTGGTCGTGGCCACCAAGTGGGGCAACGTCTTCGACGAGCGCACGCGCACCGCCCAGGGCCAGGACGCCTCCGTGGCGCACGTCCGCGCCGCGCTCACCGCCTCGCTCGCCCGGCTCGGCACCGACCACGTCGACCTGTACCAGCTGCACCTCTCCGACGCCCACCCCGAGCAGGCCGCCCGACTCCGCGACGCCTGCGAGGAGTTGGTCGGGGAGGGGCTGATCCGCGCCTACGCGTGGAGCACCGACGACCCCGCCCGCGCCGCGGTCTTCGCCGAGGGCACCCACTGCACGGCCGTGCAGCACGCCCTCAACGTCTTCCAGGACGCCCCCGGCATGCTCGCCCTGTGCGAGGAGGCGGACCTCGCGAGCGTCAACCGCAGCCCGCTGGCGATGGGGCTGCTGGCCGGCCGGCGCCGGGACCGGCTGGAGGCCGGCGACATCCGCAGCAGGCCGCCGGCCTGGCTGCCGGGCTTCGGCGAGGGCACCGGAGCCGACCCCGGCTGGCTGGCCCGCGTCGACGCGGTCCGCTCCGTCCTCACCAGCGGCGGCCGCACGCTCGCCCAGGGCGCCCTCGGCTGGATCTGGGCCCGCAGCCCGCGCACGATCCCGATCCCGGGCTTCCGCTCGGTGGCCCAGGCCGAGCAGAACGCCCGGGCGATCGCCAAGGGGCCGCTCACCGCGGCGCAGCTGGCCGAGATCGACCGGCTGCTGCAGCGGTGAACGGCCCCTGCCGGCCCGCGGCTCAGTAGCCCTGGTCGCCGGACCGGGCGTACTGCTGCCGCTCGCCGTGGGCCTGCCGCTCCGTCAGCGTCAGCCGCCCCGCCTCGATGGTCGCCAGGCGCGGTGCGCGGCGGGCGATGGACGAGTCGTGGGTGACCATGACGAAGGTCAGCCGGTACTCGTGCCACAGCCCCTCCAGCAGGCCCATGATGTCGTCGCGGGTGCCCTCGTCGAGGTTGCCGGTGGGCTCGTCGGCGAGCAGCACCTTCGGCTTCTTGACCAGCGCGCGGGCGATCGCGACACGCTGCTGCTGGCCGCCGGAGAGCTCGGAGGGCGCGTGGCCGAGGCGCTCGCCGAGGCCGACGGAGCGCAGGGCCTCGGCGGCGCGCTCGCGGCGCTCGGCCGGCTTCACCCCGAGGGGCACGAGTGCCGTCTCGACATTCTCCTGCGCGGTCAGCGTCGGGATGAGGTTGAACGACTGGAAGATGATGCCGATCTTCTCGGCCCGCAGCCGGGTCAGCTTCGCCTCGCCGATACGGGCGAGGTCCACCCCGTCCAGTTCGACGCTGCCCTCGGTCGGCCGGTCCAGGCCGCCGATCATCTGCAGCAGCGTGGACTTGCCGCCGCCGGTGGGGCCCTGGATGACGAGCTGGTCGCCGTCGTCGATGGCGAGGTCGATGCCGCGCAGCGCCTCCACCGTCTCCTTGCCCCGCGTGTAGCGCTTGGTGACGCCGGTGAGTCTGTACATGGGTTTCTCCGTGAGGGAAGCAGGCGTGAGGGGAGCAGGGGTGGGGCGCCGCGTCCCGGGGGGAACGGAGGCGGCGCCCCGGATCAGGGGGCGGGCGTCACGAGACGCTGCGCAGCGCGTCCGCCGGGCGCATCCGGGAGGCGCGCCAGCCGCCCATCGCGCCGGCGATCAGACCGCCGGCGACCGCCAGGGCCACCGCGAGCCCGATGGTGGTGAGGGAGACGGGGGCGGAGAGGGCGATCTCCATGGTGCTGGAGGCGGACTGCCCGCCGGGACCGCCGCCGCCCGGGCCGCCACCGGGACCGCCCATGCCGCCACCGCCGCCGGTGCTGCCCAGCTGTGCGGTCAGCCTCGGGCTGATGGCGGTGACCGCGTAGGCGGCCGCGAGGCCGAGGGCGATCCCGAGGGCGCCGCCGATCAGGCCGTTGACGATGGACTCGCCGACGACCTGCCGGGTCACCTTGCGGCTCGGCCAGCCGAGCGCCTTCAGGGTGCCGAACTCACGCACCCGGCGGGAGACGGCGGCGGAGGTGAGCAGCGCGGCCACCAGGAAGGCGGCGGCCAGCACCGCGATCGACAGCCACTTGCCCACGCTGGTCGCCAGGTTCGAGGCGGTCGACAGCGAGCCGGAGACCGTGGAGGCGAGGTCGGCGGAGGTGGTGACCGTCGTACCGGAGATGTTCTTCTGGATCGTCTTCTTGACCGCGGCGATCTGCTGCGAGTCGGTCGCCTTGACGTAGATCGTGGTGACCTTGTTCTTCGAGTCGGCCAGGGTCTGCGCCTGCTTCAGCGGCAGGAACACGTCGGTGGTCGACTCGCTGCTGTCGGGTGTCGCGATGCCGATGACGGTGTACTTGGTGCCGGAGACCTTGAAGGTCGAACCGACCTTGTACTTCTTCGACTTGGCGTAGGACTTGCTGACCACCGCGACCTTGGCGTCGGTCTGCGCGGCCGTGAAGGTCCTGCCCGAGGTGATCTTCGACGTGGCCAGCGGGCCGAGGCCCTGGTCGGTGACGTCGACGCCGGCCACCGAGTAGGCGTTGACGTCGAAGGAGGCGCCGCCGCCCTGGACCTGCGGCTGTCCGCTGCCGCCGCCGCTGCCGCCGCCGGGGCCGCCCTGCTGGGCGGAGCCGGTGGTGGACGTCTTGGCCTTGCCCTGGGTGAAGGAGCCGTCGACCTTGGTGACGTTCAGGGCGATCGCGCCGACCGCGGCGGACACGCCCCGCTGCGCGGCGACCTTGCCGACCAGCGAGGACGACAGGGCCTGACCGCCCTGTGTCATGACGCGGTCCGAGCTCTGCTTGCTCTTGCTGCTCGACTTCGCGTCGAACTTGAAGTTCGGGCCCTGGGAGCTGCCCGCTGTGGGAGCCGACCGCGCCTTGGTCACCGTCATGTCGGTGCCGAGGCCGTAGAGCGACTTGAGGACCTTGTCCTGCGCCTGGGTCATGCCGGCCGACACCGAGTCGACGGTGATGACCAGAGCGATACCGAGCGCCAGACCCAGTGCGATGACCAGGGCCGCCTTCTTTCTCCGGCCCAGTTCGCGCTTGAGATAGATGCCAAACATCCCGTTCCTCGAAGGTTCTTGGCGCCCTCCGTGGGCGCTGCCACAAGCTAGGGAGAAACCTTTGAGCGGGACTGAGTAAAAGGTGTGCCGGAGCTGAGAAAGCCGGGTTCCTGGTCAGAATTCCGTAAGACAGGCAATTCTTATGCTCCACAGGGCCTACTGCCAGACAGGTCCTGTGAGGTGCGGTGTACGGTCCCGGAATGCGCGATCTCTCTCCGCCGACGCGGCGTGCCGCTCTCGGCCTGGCCGCCGCCGTTCCGCTCGCCGCGGCGGCCCCCGCTTCCGCCCTGACTTCCACCGTCGTCGGCGGTGCGCGACTCGCCCGCAAGGGAATTCAGGTGAGCGGTGTCACAGGTCTGCCGGAGAAACTCACCGCGCGCGCCTGGATCGTCGCCGACGGCGACAGCGGGGAGGTGCTCGCCTCCTTCGGCGCGCACCGGCGCCTGGCTCCCGCCTCCACGCTGAAGATGCTCTTCGCCGACACGGTGCTGAGGAAGTTCCACCGCACCGACCGGCACAAGGTGACCGCGGCCGACCTGGCCGACATCCCCGCGGGCTCCAGCCTGGTCGGGATCAGGCCCGGGATCACCTACACCGTCGAGCAGCTGTGGCAGGGCGTCTTCCTGCGCTCGGGCAACGACGCCGTGCACGTGCTCGCCCACATGAACGGCGGAGTGGCGAAGACGGTCGCCGAGATGCAGGCCGGGGCCGCGGACCTCCAGGCGCTGGACACCCATGTCGTCAGCCCCGACGGCTTCGACCACAAGGGCCAGCTGTCCTCGGCCTACGACCTCACCCTGTTCGCCCGGCACGGGCTGCGGAACGCCGACTTCCGCGCGTACTGCCACACCCGCACGGCCGACTTCCCGGCCGGCGGCGGCAAGACCTTCCAGATCCAGAACACCGACCGCCTGCTCACCGGCGCCTGGGGCCTGAAGACGTACGACGGGCTGATCGGGGTCAAGAACGGGTTCACCAGCCACGCGGGCAACACCTTCACCGGCGCCGCCACCCGCGGCGGCCGGACCCTGCTGGTCACGGTCATGCATCCCACGAGCGGCTACAACGCCGTCTACCGGGAGACCGCCGCGCTGCTGGACTGGGGCTTCGGCAAGGGGAGTTCGGCCAAGGCGGTGGGCACGCTGGTCGAGCCGCTCAGCGAGGGCGGGGGGCCGGCGAAGCCCACGCGCGCGACGGTCCGGGCCGCGGCCGGGGCGCCGGGCACGCCGTCCGGCAGCCCGTCCGCCTGGCGGCTGCTGGAGGGCGCGGGCAGCACGGTCGTCCTGCTGGCGGGCGGGGTGTGGGCACTGCGCAGGCGGCTGCGGGGGACCGGCGGTCGGCACACGGCCTGAGCATGCGGCAGCCGCTCCACCCGCCGGTGCTTCTCTCGCGGTCCCACGCGAGATCCACCCCCACCCGGCGCGGTGGAACGGCTGCCGTCTCCCCCCCTCGGTTCGGCCTTCGGAACGAGGGCCCTCCAAGTGTGAAGCTCCCGTGGAGGAGATTCGAGCATAAGCCTCCGACCGGCCGCTATGGTCCGGATGTTCAGATTCCGTTTGTGCAAGTTGATGAGTTGAGCACCGGCGCGCGACGGTCAGCCGCGCCCCACGTACGGCATCGCGGTGGCCAGGACGGTCGCGAACTGCACATTCGCCGCCAGCGGCAGCTCGGCCATGTGCCGCACCGTGCGCGCCACGTCGGCGACGTCCATCACCGGCTCGGGCGCGATCTCACCGTTGGCCTGCAGCGCTCCGGTCTGCATCCGGGAGGTCATGTCGGTCGCCGCGTTGCCGATGTCGATCTGCCCGACCGCGATGCCGTACGGCCGCCCGTCCAGCGACAGCGCCTTGGTCAGTCCGGTCAGTGCGTGCTTGGTCGCCGTGTAGGCCACGGACCGCGGCCGGGGCGTATGCGCCGAGATGGAGCCGTTGTTGATGATCCGGCCGCCCTGCGGGTGCTGCTCCTTCATCTGCCGGTAGGCCGCCTGCGCGCACAGGAACGCCCCGTTGAGGTTGGTGTCCACCACATGCCGCCAGGCGTCGTAGGGCAGTTCCTCGACCGGCACCCCGCCGGGGCCGAAGGTCCCCGCGTTGTTGAACAGCAGGTCCACCCGTCCGAACCGCTCGACGGCGGCGGCGAAGAGCGCGTCCACCTCCTCCGGCCGCGAGACGTCGGTGCGCACGGTGACGGCCGCCGCGCCGGGCACGAGGGCAGCCGTCTCCTCCAGCGTCGCCGGGCGCCGTCCCGCGAGCGCCACCGACCAGCCCGCCCGCAGCAACTCCACGGCGACCGCCCGTCCGATGCCGGAGCCGGCACCGGTCACGACCGCGGTCCTCGGCTGCTCTTGCGTCTGCATGGCATTCATGGCCCCGCAGCGTAGGCGAGAGCCCGGCGGGCGGGACGGCGGTGTCCGCCGTCCGGGTGCTCAGGCCGCTGCGACGGCCTCGCCCGGGTAGCGGACGCCGATCCGGTCCCGTATCGCGTCCAGCGTCCGCATCACCGCCAGGGTGCCGTCGAGCGGCACCAGCGGCGACTCGGTCTCCCCGGCCCGCAGGGCACGCATCACCTCCCGCGCCTCGTGCCGGAGGCTGTTGCGGGGCCCGTCGGCGGGGGCGGCCGCGAACTCCTCGGGGTCACGGCCGTCGCGGTGCAGCACGAAGCGGTCCGGGAAGAAGAAGCCGTGCGGAACGTCGATGCGGCCCGCGGAGCCGGTGACCGACGCCGAGGTGGCCGTGCCGCCGACGATCGAGCAGTGCACCGAGGCGAGCGCGCCGCCGCCGAACCCGAGCAGGGCGCCGGTCTGCAGGTCGACGCCCTCCTCGGAGAGCACCGCCCGCGCCGCCACGTCCGTCGGCTCACCGAGCAGCAGCTGCGCGAACGACACCGGGTAGACACCGAGGTCGAGCAGCGAGCCGCCGCCCTGCGCGGGGTCGCGCAGCCGGTGGGTGGGAGGGAACGGCCCGGCCAGCCCGAAGTCGGCCTGCACACTGCGCACTTCACCGATCGCCCCGTCGTCGACGAGGTCCTTCAGACGCCGTACGAGGGGATGGCAGTACATCCACATGGCCTCCATCAGGAAGCTCCCGCGCTCCCGCGCCAGCGCGACCAGCTCCCCGGCCTCGCGCGCGTTGAGCGTGAACGCCTTCTCGCACAGCACGTTGCGCCCGGCCCGCAGGCACAGGCCCGCGGCCTCGCGGTGCGCCGAGTGCGGGGTGGCGACGTACACGACATCGATGTCCGCGTCCTCGGCGAGCGCGGCCCAGTCGCCGTACGCCCGCCCGATCCCGAACCGCTCCGCGAACGCGTCCGCCGACGCCTGGGTCCGCGAGGCCACCGCGACGACCTCCGCGTCCGGCAGGTCGATCAGATCCGCCGTGAACGCGGCGGCGATCCCGCCCGTCGCGAGGATCCCCCACCGCAGTCTCTCCGCCGTCATCACGGACCCCGCCCTCGTATGGCATTCGGCACTGTGTACGAGCTGAGAGCATAGGTTGCGGACGACTCGGAGAGGGAGGGACGCATGACGGCCGAGCAGGGGGCCCCGACGGCACACGTACGGCGGGCGGCGGGAGCGGACGGCGAACCGGCCGCTCCCGCCGTCCGCCGCACCGGACTGCTCGTCACCCTGATCCTCGGCGGTCTCACCGCCACACCCCCGCTGGCGATGGACATGTACCTCCCCTCGCTCCCGGAGGTCACCGGTTCCCTGCACGCGCCCGCCGCCACCGTGCAGCTCACGCTCACCGCCTGCCTGCTCGGCATGGCGCTCGGGCAGCTGGTGGCCGGCCCGATGAGCGACCGGTGGGGCCGCCGCCGCCCGCTGCTGACCGGCCTCGTCGCCTACGTCGTCTCGACCGTGCTGTGCGCGTTCGCGCCGACCGTCGAGGTGCTGGTCGCCTTCCGGCTGGCGCAGGGACTGGCGGGCGCGGCGGGCATCGTCATCGCGCGGGCCGTGGTCCGGGACCTGTACGACGGTGTCGTGATGGCCCGCTTCTTCTCCACCCTCATGCTGATCAGCGGGGTCGCCCCGATCGTCGCGCCGCTGATCGGCGGGCAGATCCTGCGCGTGACGGACTGGCGGGGCGTCTTCGCGGTGCTCACCCTCGTCGGCGCGGCGCTGACCGCGCTGGTGTGGGCGAAACTGCCGGAGACCCTGCCCGAGGCCGAGCGGCACGCCGGGGGAGCGGGTGAGGCCCTGCACGCCATGCGCCGCCTGCTCGCCGACCTCCCCTTCACCGGGTTCATGCTCACGGGCGGCTTCGCCTTCGCGTCCCTGTTCGCCTACATCGCGGCCTCGCCCTTCGTGATCCAGGAGATCTACGGCGCCTCCCCGCAGACCTTCAGCCTGCTCTTCGGCCTGAACTCGCTCGGGCTCGTCGCGGTCGGCCAGATCAACGGCAAGGTGCTGGTGGGCCGGGTCCGCCTGGAACGGGTGCTGGGCCTCGGACTGGCCCTCGTCACCGCCGCCGCGACCGCCCTGCTGCTGATGTCCACCGGCGTCCTCGGCACGGCCGGCCTGGCGCCCGTCGCCGCCGCCCTGTTCGTCCTGATGTCCGCGATGGGGATGACGCTGCCGAACGCCCAGGCCCTGGCCCTGATGCGCACCAGGCACGCCGCCGGGTCCGCGTCCGCGCTGCTCGGCACGTCCTCGTTCCTCATCGGCGCCGTCGCCTCCCCGCTCGTCGGGATCGCCGGGGAGCACACCGCCGTCCCGATGGCGGTCGTCCAACTGGCGGCAGCACTGGTGGCGCTGGCCTGCTTCATGGGAATGTGCCGTCCTCGGAAGGGGCGTGCGAACGCGGAGGGAGCAGAGAGCTGAGCGCACCAAGACTGCGCAGGGACAGCCCCGAACGGGCGGGCCTCGACCCCGGCGAACTCCGCCACCTCGTCCAGGAGGTCCACGACCTCACCACCGGTGAGCGGCCCTGGGCCGCGGGCACCGTCGTGGTCGCCGGCCGCGGCCCGGTGATCGCCGTCGAGGAGGCGGCGGGCTGGGCCGTGCGGTACTCCGCCTACGACGCCGAACGCGACCGAGGGGTCGAACTGCCCGCCGGGGCACGGGTCCCCATGACCGTCGACACCCCCTTCGACCTGGCCTCCCTCACCAAGCTGTTCACCGCGGTCGCCGCGGTGCAGCAGATCGAGCGCGGCACCCTCGGCATCGACGCCCGGGTCGGCGCGTACCTGCCGGAGTTCGCCGCGGCCTCCCGGTACGGCATCACCGTGCGGCAGCTGCTCACCCACACCTCCGGGCTGCGCCCCGAACTCCCGCTCCACGGCTGCGCGGACGACGTCGAGCGGCTCGCGATGCTACGCGCGGAGAAACCGGTGGGCGTGCCCGGCGCGTACACCTACTCCGACCTCAACCTCCTGCTGCTCCAGTTCGTCCTGGAGCGCTGCACCGGCCGCACGCTGGACGTCCTGATCCACGACGGGATCACCCGGCCGCTGGGCATGCTCTCCACCGACTTCGGACCCTGTCCCGGCGCGGCCGCGACCGAGGACCAGCGCCGGCCGTGGGCCAAGGTCGACCGGGGGATGGTGCGCGGCGTCGTCCACGACGAGAACGCGTGGGCGCTCGGCGGGATCGCGGGCCACGCGGGCATGTTCTCGACCGGCGGGGACCTCGCCGTGTTCTGCCGCACACTGCTCGCCGGCGGCTCCTACGGTCCCGCCCGCATCCTCGGCGCGGACTTCGTGGAACTGCTGCTGACCCCTCCGGGGCTGGGGTTCGCGATCGACCAGCCGTGGTTCATGGGCGAACTGGCCGGGCACGGGGCCGCGGGGCACACGGGGTTCACCGGGACGTCCCTGGTGCTGGACCCCGCGACCGGGACGTTCCTGGTGCTGCTGGCGAACACCGTCCATCCCGTACGGCGGCGGGCGGACAGCAGGCCCCGCGCCGCCGCGGCGACCTGGATGGCCCGGGCGGTCCGCCCGGTGTAGCGCCGTGCGGGCGTCCCGCACACCGGACAGGCTGAAATAATCGCCCGGTGAACGCCCCCGCCTCCCCGGCCGCGACCCTGCGCACCGCCCTCGCCACCCTCCTCGACGGACTTCCGCCCAAGCGGGCCGCGCAGGCCGTCGAGCGGCTGATCAGCCACTATCGCGGGGCCACGCCCACCGACGCCCCGATCCTGCGCGACCGGGCGGACGTGGCCGCCTACGCCGCCTACCGGATGCCGGCGACGTTCGAGGCGGTGCGGGCCGCGCTGGCGGCGTTCGCCGACGCGGTGCCGGACTGGGCGCCGGGCAGCCATGTGGACGTCGGCGGCGGCACGGGGGCCGCGACCTGGGCCGTCAGCGCCACCTGGTCCGGCGGGCGCGGCGTCACCGTGCTGGACTGGGCCGAACCCGCGCTCGCCCTCGGCCGGGAGATCGCGGCCGCCAACCCGGCCCTGGAGCAGGCCGCCTGGCGGCGTGCGCGGATCGGCGGGGAACTCGCCCTCGGCGACACCGATCTGGTGACCGTGTCCTACGTGCTCAACGAGCTGACCGAGGCGGACCGCGCCGCGCTCGTGGACGCCGCCGCGTCCGCCGCCCGGGCCGTCGTGGTCGTCGAGGCCGGCACCCCCGCTGGCTACGGCCGTGTCATCGAGGCCCGCGACCGGCTGATCGCGGCCGGCTTCCGCATCGCCGCGCCCTGTCCGCACAGCGCGGCCTGCCCGATCGTGGCCGGCGAGGACTGGTGCCACTTCTCGGCCCGGGTCAGCCGCTCCTCCCTGCACCGGCAGGTCAAGGGCGGTTCCCTGCCCTACGAGGACGAGAAGTTCAGCTACGTGGCCGCCACTCGGCTCCCGGCCGGACCCGCGGCCTCCCGCGTCGTCCGGCGGCCGCAGATCCGCAAGGGGCAGGTCCTGCTGGAGCTGTGCGAGCGGGACGGGCGGCTGCGCCGCTCGACGGTGACCAAGCGCCACGGCGGCCTGTACAAGGCGGCACGGGACGCGGACTGGGGCGACGCCTGGCCGCCGTACGCGCAGGAGCCGTAGGCCGCGGAACGATACCGTCGCACCATGGTCGACAAGCCCGCCCCCGACGCCACCCGCCGCAGCGCGAGGTCCCGCCGCGCGATCTACGACGCGGCCCTCGCCCTGGTCGCCGAGATCGGCTACCCGAGGACGACCGTCGAGGGCATCGCCGCCCGGGCCGGCGTCGGCAAGCAGACGATCTACCGGTGGTGGGGGTCCAAGGCGGACGTCCTGCTGGAGGCGTTCCTGGACCTCAGCACACGGGCGGGCCAGGAGCCGTACGCCGTCCCGGACACGGGCGATCTCGCGGCCGATCTCAAGGCCGTGCTGCGGATCACCGTCGACCGGCTCAAGGACCCCCGATTCGAGGTGCCCTCCCGGGCCCTGGCCGCCGAGGGCCTGCTCGACGAACGGCTCGGCCGGGAGGTCGTGGCCAAGCTCCTCGAACCCTCGCTGCGGCGGTACGCCGACCGCCTGCGCTCCGCCCAGCGGGCCGGCGAGGTGCGCCCCGAGGTCGACCCGCGCATCGCCCTGGAGCTCTTCGTCTCCCCCCTCGCCCAGCGCCGGCTCCAGCACACGGGACCGATCTCCCACCAGTACACCGACACCCTCGTCGAGTACGCCCTGCACGGTCTCGCCCCCCGTACCCGGGATGTCCCTTCTGGCACCCCCGGGCGCGGTCCGGTGGGACCATAGGGCATGCTGGTCCGCACGACGGCAAGGCGAGGAGATAGATGAGCGCGGAGTTCGGCGGCCGCACCGGCCGGCAGGGCAAACTCTCCCAGTGGCTGCGCGGACGCCGCCCGAAGGAGGACGGCGCCGACGACGGCGGCCGTGAGGCCCTGCTGGTGGCCGCCGCCGAAGCGGGCCTGCCGCTCGCCCCCGCCGCGCATCCCGCCCCCGGCTACGGATGCTCCTGCGACCGTGTGGGCTGTCCCACCCCGGCCCGCCACCCCGTCTCGTTCGCCTGGCAGACGCAGTCGACCACCGACCGCGCGCAGATCGAGCGCTGGGCCCGGCACCAGCCGCGCGCCAACTTCATCACCGCGACCGGCATGGTGCACGACGTGCTGGACGTCCCCCTGCAGGCGGGCCGGCCGGCGCTCATGCGGCTGCTCGCCTCCGGCATCGAGGTCGGCCCCGTCGCGGAGAGCGACGACGGCCGGCTCCTCTTCTTCACCCTCACCCGCGGCACCCCCGAGGACGAGGACGAGTGGTGGCCCTGCGAGCTGGACTGCCACCCCGAGACGATGGACGAGCACCCCGGGCTGCGCTGGCACTGCCGCGGGTCCTACGTCCTCGTACCGCCCGCCCGGCTGCCCGGTGACGACGGCACGACCGTGCACTGGGTGCGCGGCCCGGAGCATCCGCTGCCGGACCCTCTGAGCCTGCTGGAGATCCTCACCGACGAGTGCGCCCGGCACGCCGGCGAGGAGAGCGACCACGTGGGCGCGGCCTGGCCGCTGCGCCACTGACACCGGCTCACCACGGCACCCGGAAACCGGCTCGCTACGACCCCTGGGCCGAGGTCAGTCCCTCCAGCCGGGACAGGACCGTCACCTGTCCGCCGCCCGCACCCTGTCTCGGATCCAGTGCGATGCCGTTCGAGACGAACTCCATCGTCAGCGACTGCTTGATCTCCCCGGTCGTCAGGGCCTTCACGCTCGCGTTCGGAGCGGGGATCTCGGTGCCCGCGGCCGCCGTCTGCTTCTGGTAGCGGCGGGTGGTGAAGAAGACCAGCGCCCCGCCGTCCGCGGTGCGCAGCGCCAGCGGCGCGTAGTCGCCGCTGGTCAGCGGTTCGTCGATGTACTGCGTGACCAGGCCGGGCCGCTTGCCGTCCTTCGCGCGCTGCGCGCGCCAGCCGTCGGTGTACGGGCCGGCCGCGAAGGTCTTGCCGCCCTTCCTCAGGTACGTCGCGTAGCTCCGGCTCACGTCCTGCGGCGCGACGGCGAGTTCGGTGGAGTTCGCGGGCACCGCCTCGGCCCAGCCGTCCGCGTCCTTGCGCACCTTCGGCAGGGTGCCGGGGGAGACGAGCGTCAGGTACGCCACCCGCCACGTCCTGCCCAGGCCGTCCCGGGTGAACACCAGCACCCAGCGCAGGGCGCCGCCCTTGTTGCCCTTCGCCTCCGCCACGAACCAGCGCGGCCAGCCCGCCTTCTTGGGGATCGTGTACGTCACGTCGGTCAGCTTCAGCGGCGTGTGCGAGCGATTGCCGCCCGGGCTGATCGCATGGCCGGCCTTCAGCCGGGCCGCGTCGATGTCCCCGAGAGCGCCGGTGACATGGCCGGCGTCCAGCGAGGTGTCGTACGCCTTGTCGGCCTTGTTGTACGCCGTGGTGAACTGCTTCAGGGCCTCGGCGGCCTCGGCACGGGTGGAGGAGGGGAGCACCTCGCGCTCCCCGTGGACCACCACGCAGCCGCTCGCCGTCATCGACAAAGCGGTCACCGAGGCCGCGACCAGCGCAGTCCGGTCAAGCCTGCGGGGCCTTCGAGGGCCGCGATCCCTGCTCATCAGGTGCCTTCACCTTCCCCTTCCCGGAGGCGAACCCTACCGGGGCGAAGAACACCGCGAGTGTCGGGACCAGGTACAGCAGCCACACCGTGACCTGGAGAACGGTCGGGTCGGGCTGGAAGTTGAACACGCCCTTCAGGAGCGTGCCGTACCAGCTGTCCGGCGGGACGGTGCCGCTGATGTCGAAGGCCAGGTGCGTCAGACCGGGGATCCAGTCGGCCTCCTGGAGGTCGTGGAAGCCGTACGCCAGCACGCCCGCCGCGACCACGACCAGCATGCCGCCGGTCCAGGTGAAGAACTTCGCCAGGTTGATCCGCAGGGCGCCGCGGTAGAACAGCCAGCCCAGGAGGACCGCGGTCGCGAGGCCGAGGGCCACGCCGATCAGCGGGCGCGGCGTGCCGTCGCTGGCCGCGTGCACCGACGCCCACACGAACAGGGCGGTCTCCAGGCCCTCCCGGCCCACCGCGAGGAAGGCGGTGGCGACCAGGGCGCCGGTGCCCATCGCGAGGGCGGCGTCCAGCTTGCCGTGCAGTTCGGACTTCAGGTGCCGGGCGGTGCGCCGCATCCAGAAGACCATCCATGTCACCAGGCCGACGGCGATGATCGACAGGGAGCCGCCGAGGGCCTCCTGCGCCTGGAACGTCAGCTCCTGGGAGCCGAATTCGAGGGCGCAGCCGAAGCCCATCGCGATCAGCACGGCGACGGTGATGCCGATCCAGATGGGCCGGATGGCGTCCCTGCGGCCCGTCTTGACCAGATAGGCGATCAGGATGCAGACGACGAGGCTGGCTTCCAGGCCCTCGCGCAGACCGATCAGGTAGTTGGAGAACACGGGCTACGCCTCCTCGGAGAACAGCGTGCTGCCCCACCAGTCGTCCTGGTCGCGGACGCCGGGCGGGACCGCGAAGACCGCCGAACCCACGTGCTGGATGTACTCGTTGAGCGCGTCGTGCGCCGACAGCCGGCGCTGCAGCGGGATGAACCCCTTGCGGACGTCGCGCTGGTAGGCGAGGAAGAACAGACCGGCGTCCAGCCGGCCCAGGCCGTCGGTGCCGTCGGTGAACGAGTAGCCCCGGCGCAGGATGGTGATCCCGTCGTTGGAGTCGGGGTGCGCCAGCCGGACGTGCGCGTCGGGCTTCATCGCCTTGAGGAACGGCTTGTCGTGCTCCTTGGCCTTGCCGACGGGGGCGCCCTCGCCCTTGTCGCGGCCGAAGACGTCCTCCTGCTCCTGCAGCGAGGTGCGGTCCCAGGTCTCGATGTGCATCCGGATCCGCCGGGCGACCAGATACGAGCCGCCGGTCATCCAGGCCGATGCGCCGTCGACGTCCTGCTCGCCGACCCACACGAACTTCTTCAGCCGGTCGGTCTCGGTGCCCGCGATGTTGCGGGTGCCGTCCTTGAAGCCCATCAGGTTGCGCGGGGTCTGCGCGCCCGGGGTGGTGGACGAGGTCTTGCCGAAACCGAGCTGCGACCAGCGGATGTTGACCTTGCCCATGCCGATGCGGGCCAGGTTGCGGATCGCGTGCACCGCCACCTGCGGGTCGTCCGCGCAGGCCTGGATGCACAGGTCGCCGCCGGTGCGGGTCCGGTCCAGGTTGTCGCCGGCGAACCGCGGCAGGTCCACCAGGGCCTCGGGCCGCTTGTCCTTGATCCCGAACCGCTCCCCGTACGTGGCGAACAGCGACGGGCCGAAGCCGATCGTCAGCGTCAGCCGCGAGGGCTTCAGGCCCAGCGCCTCGCCGGTGTCGTCCGGGGGTGCCTCGGCGAGTCCGCCGTACGCGCCGTCGCCGACCGCCTTCCCGGCGCTCATCCGGCGCGCGGCCTCCGTCCAGTCCTTCAGCATCCGCACGAACTCGGCGCGGTCCTCGGTCTGCACGTCGAACGCGGCGAAGTGCAGCCTGTCCTGCACCGGTGTGGCGATGCCGGCCTGGTGGGCGCCGTGGAAGGCGACCGCGGCGCCCGTCTCGGCGGCGGCCGGGTCCACGTCGTTGCCGGCCCGGCTCATCGCGACCCCGCCGCCGGCCGCGGCGGCACCGAGCGCGAGCCCGGCCCCGCCCCATCCGATCAGCGAACGCCGTGACGGCTTGGGGCCGGCGTCGGCGGTGGTGGCTTCCTGAGTGTCCGTCATATCGGTCCGTCCCTACTTCGCGACGGCGGCGGCGAGCTGGGAGAGCGGCTCGGCGAGCGCGTTCACCGCGTCCGAGAGCTCCTTGCGCTGTTCCTCGGTGACCTTGTCGTACGAGACGTAGCCGTCCGAGGTCGCGTCGGTGCGGTACGTGTCGAGCGTCTTGTCCAGCGAGGCGAACTGCTTGTCGAGTTCGGTGGTCAGCGCCTTGTCGTTGGTCCGCGCGACGGGCTTGAGCAGCTCGTACGCCTGCTGCGCGCCCTCGACGTTGGCCTTGAAGTCGCTCAGGTCGGTGTGCGAGTAGCGGTCCTCCTCGCCGGTGACCTTGCCGGTGGCGACCTCGTCGAGCAGCTCCTTGGCGCCGTTGGCCATGGAGGTCGGGGTGATCTCGGCCTTGCCGACCCGCTGCTGCCAGTTCTTGAGGTCGGTGACCAGCTGGTCGGCGAGCGTCTTCTGCGCGCCGCCGATCTTCCTGTCCTGCCACAGCGCCTTCTCCAGCGCGTGCCAGCCGGTCCACTTCTGGCCCTTCTCCAGGCCGTCGGCGCGGGTGTCGGTCTTGGGGTCGATGGTGCCGAAGGACTCGGCGATCGGCTCCGTGCGCTCCCAGCCGACGCGGGAGGGGGCGTAGGCGTCCTGGGCGGCCTTGAGGTCACCGGCCTTGATCGCCTCGGCGAAGGTCTCCACCTTCGGGATGGTCGCGTCGGCCTGCTCCTGCGCGTACGCCCGGTAGGCGGCGACGGCCTTGTCCAGCCGCGGGTCGCGCTCGGCGGTGGAGCCGGAGCCGGTGACGGTGAGCTTCTGGCGGACGCCGCGGCCCTTCATGCCGGGCCGGCAGGCGATCTCGTAGGAGCCCGCCTTCACCTCGGCGGTCAGCGTGTACTTGGTGCCCGGTCCGATGTTCTCCTTCTCCGACACGATCCGGTCGTCCGGGAAGAGGATCTCGACCTCGGTCGCCTTGGAGCCCTTGTTCTCGATGCTCAGCGTGACCTGGCCGGC
Organism: Streptomyces sp. NPDC101225; assembly: GCF_044767585.1. Lineage (NCBI taxonomy): Bacteria > Bacillati > Actinomycetota > Actinomycetes > Kitasatosporales > Streptomycetaceae > Streptomyces > Streptomyces sp. NPDC101225. Next base: position 245,814 of record NZ_JBIWOE010000007.1, on the reverse strand, counting down.
CGGCACCGACTTCATGGAGGTGTCGCAGGTGGAGTCCGCTGCCGTCACCTTGATCGCGGCATCCCCGTCGGCCTTGCTCTTCTCGGTGCATCCCGTGACGGCGGTCAGGGCCGTCACGGCGGTGACGGCGGTGACGACGGAGAGTCTGGCGGCTCGCATGCAGGCTCCTGAGGCTGGCGAAAAATCGGGGTGCGGGCTCACGAAGGATGGTGAGGCTCGCCTAACTTATCTAAGGCTTGCCTGCGTGATACCCACCCATGCGGTGATTCAGCTCTCATGGACGCTGTATGGGCACGGCCCGATCACGCTGGCCTAAAACACACCCCAAGAAAAGGTCAAGAAAAGTTCAAGGGCGGGTCGTCCTCATGGCCCGCTCAGTGCTTCAATGCCCGGGTGACCGATTACGACGTGCTGCGCGTCTTCTGTGCTCCGAACGGCGGCTACGGCAACGAACTCGGCGTCGTCCGTGAGGGTTCCGTCATGCCCGGGCGGACCGAACGTCAGGCCTTCGCCGCGAAGCTGGGGTTCAGCGAGACCGTGTTCGTCGACGACCCGGAGCGCGGTGTCGTCGACATCTACACGCCCACGCTGCGGCTGCCCTTCGCCGGGCACCCCTGTGTGGGCGCGGCCTGGCTGCTCGACGTGCCCGAGCTGGTGACGCCCGCCGGGGTCGTCGGGGCCCGGCAGGACGGGGAGTTCTGCTGGATCGAGGCCCGCGCGGAGTGGGCGCCGCCGCGGACATTGCGCCAGTACGCCACCGCCGCCGAGGTCGACGAACTGCCGGTGCCGCCGAAAGGCGAGTGGGTCTACGCCTGGGCCTGGGAGGACGAGCCCGCGGGGCGGGTGCGGGCACGGGGCTTCCCCGGGCGCGACGACGGCATCGACGAGGACGAGGCGACCGGCGCGGCCGCGCTGCTGCTGACCGATCGGCTGGGCAGGGCGCTCAACATCACGCAGGGCGCGGGCTCGCAGATCCTGACCGCCCCGCAGCCGTACGGCTGGGTCGAGATCGGCGGCCGGGTGTATCTGGAGCGCCAGCCCGAGCGGTGACGGCTGCGCGCCGAGCCGGAACTCCTCGCCCAGAACCCGGAAGACCTCGGTGTTCAAAGCGAAGGCCCGCCCGCACTCCGTCACGATGCGCCGCCTGTCCCGGTCGTCCGCGTGGAGGGAGTCCAGGAGCGCGCGGCAACTCCGCTCGAAGGCGGCGGGATGGGGGATCTGCCCGAAGACTCGTTCGGTGGGCTCCCGGCCTCTCGCCGGTAAGGTCCCGCCCCCGGGCGGGGCGGGTTCCCGGCGTGCGCGACTACGGGAGGGTGAGGATCTCCGCGCCCGTCTCCGTGACCGCCAGCGTGTGCTCGAACTGGGCCGTCCGCCGGCGGTCCTTGGTGACGACCGTCCACCCGTCGTCCCACATGTCGTACTCGTGCGTCCCCAGCGTCAGCATCGGCTCGATCGTGAAGGTCATCCCGGGCCGGATGAGCGTCGTCGCGTGCGGGCTGTCGTAGTGCGGGACGATCAGGCCCGAGTGGAACGACGTGTTGATGCCGTGGCCGGTGAAGTCGCGGACCACGCCGTAGCCGAAGCGCTTGGCGTACGACTCGATCACGCGGCCGATGATGTTGATCTGGCGGCCCGGCCTGACCGCCTTGATCGCGCGGTTCAGGGACTCGCGGGTGCGCTCCACCAGCAGGCGGCTCTCCTCGTCGACGTCCCCGACCAGGTACGTCGCGTTGTTGTCGCCGTGGACGCCGCCGATGTACGCCGTCACGTCGAGATTCACGATGTCGCCGTCGCGCAGCACCGTCGAGTCCGGGATGCCGTGGCAGATCACCTCGTTGACCGAGGTGCACAGGGACTTGGGGAAGCCGCGGTAGCCCAGCGTGGAGGGGTAGGCGCCGTGGTCGCACATGTACGTGTGGGCGACCTCGTCCAGCTCGTCGGTGGTGACGCCCGGCGCGATCAGCTTGGCGGCCTCCTCCATCGCCCGCGCGGCGATCCGGCCCGCGATCCGCATCGCCTCGATCGTCTCGGGCGTCTGCACCTCCGGCCCGGTGTACGGGGTCGGCGCGGGCTTTCCGACGTACTCGGGGCGGCGGATGTTTCCGGGCACGGAACGGGTGGGGGACAGGTCCCCTGGTACGAGCAGCGACTGGCCAGACATGCCAGCGAGTCTAACGAGCCGCTGTGGGGGAACATGTGCTTGGCGAGAGGAGCAGGTCATGGCGTTGTTCAAGAAGCGCACGGTCGGCAGGCCGGGCGAATGGTTCTACTGCCTGAAGCACAAGAAGGTCGAGGAGGGGCCGGAGTGCCCCGCCAAGGACCGGTTCGGGCCCTACGCCTCCCGGCAGGAGGCCGAGCACGCGATGGAGACGGCCCGGGAGCGCAACCTCCAGTGGGACAACGACCCGAGGTGGAACGACGCCCCGGCCGGGCGCCCCGACGACGACTGATCGAGGTTCCCGCCAGGGCGCGCGGACGGCAGGCGCCGGGGAGGGCGGGTGCTCGGCGGGTGTTCTTCTACCAGCCGGCCGGCGGCGGCGCCGTCAGATGGTCCGCCAGGCGGGCCAGCCGGTCCCGCAGGCGGCGCCGGCCTCGCGGGGACGGCAGGGCGTTCTCGCCGGCCGCGGCGCCGACCAGATGCTGGACGGTGTCGAGGTCGAGTTCGGAGGGGGAGGGGACCGCCAGGCACTCGTGCGCCATCGCGGTGAGGTCGTTCTCGTCGGGGCCCAGGGCGAGGACCGTCGTGCCGGCCCGGCGGGCGTCGTGGACCCGCTCCAGGAGGAGGGCGTCCGGCCCGCCCGGGGAGACCACGAGCAGGGTCTCGCCGCGCCGGGCCGCGGCCAGCCGGCCCAGGCCGACCGCCAGGTGCGCGGGGTCGGTGGGACGCGCCTCGTGCCGCACCAGGGTCGGGGTCAGCTCCGGGGTTCCCGACCAGGCGGCCTCGTCCACCAGGTGGGCGGCGAGGTGCCAGGGCTCGTACTCCTGGGTGCCGACCAGGAGCAGCCCCCCGCCGTGCGACACCACCGAGCCGCGCAGCGCCCCGGCGAAGCGCCGGGTGGCGCCCAGCCACTCGGTTCCGGCAAGGACCTCGCGCAGCAGCGCGACCCGTACGGCATCCATGCGCACCGATCCTGCACCCATCGCGCACCCGTGACCGGGAGTTCACCCTCAATTCGCCTGCCCGGGGGACAGCGGGCGCATGACCGAAGCCACCGTCCCCTTCCGCGCGGGCCGGGTGGACTCCGCGAGCGACCACGGCCACATCGACATCGTGCTCCGGCGCTCGACCGACGGCGGCCGCACCAGGGGCCCGGTGTGCACCGTCGACGGACTGCCCGCCGCCTACTCCGACCTCGTACGGATCGACGCCTCCACCGTCGGACTCCTCCACGAGACGGGGGACTTCGGGGCGTACGAGCGGATCGTCCTGCGGCGGCTGCCCGTGACGCGCCTCACCCGGGAGCCGGCGAACGGGCTCTGACCGGCGGGGCCGCCCGGGCCGGACGTACAGTCGGCCCATGACCTCTACCGACAGTGCTGCACAGACCCCTGCGAAGGCCCCCGCCAAGGACCCCTGGGACCTCCCCGACGTCTCCGGACTCGTCGTCGGCGTCCTCGGCGGGACCGGGCCGCAGGGCAAGGGACTGGCCTACCGGCTGGCCAGGGCGGGGCAGAAGGTGATCATCGGCTCGCGGGCCGCCGAGCGCGCGCAGGCCGCGGCCGAGGAGCTCGGGCACGGTGTCGAGGGTGCCGACAACGCCGAGTGCGCGCGCCGCAGCGACGTCGTGATCGTGGCCGTGCCGTGGGACGGCCACGGCAAGACGCTCGAGGCGCTGCGCGAGGAGCTGGCCGGCAAGCTGGTCGTCGACTGCGTCAACCCGCTCGGCTTCGACAAGAAGGGCGCGTACGCGATCAAGCCGGAGGAGGGCAGCGCCGCCGAGCAGGCCGCCGCCCTGCTGCCCGACTCGCGGGTCACGGCCGCCTTCCACCACCTGTCGGCCGTGCTGCTCCAGGACCCGGAGATCGCCGAGATCGACACCGATGTGATGGTGCTCGGCGAGGTGCGCGACGACGTCGAGATCGTGCAGGCGCTCGCCGGCCGCATCCCGGGCATGCGCGGCGTCTTCGCCGGCCGGCTGCGCAACGCCCACCAGGTCGAGTCGCTGGTCGCGAACCTGATCTCCGTGAACCGCCGCTACAAGGCGCACGCCGGACTCCGTGTGACGGACGTGTGAGCGCGTGGGGGACACTGGAGCCGTAGCAGTGTCCCCCCGAACAGGCGCGGTGTTCTCCCGAGCCCGCCGACAGGAGCCGAACGACATGCCCCGCCTTGGCGTCTATGCCTTGATCGTCTTCGTCCTCGCCGTGGCCGCGGCCGTGGTCTCCTTCGCGCAGGGCAGCTGGCTGGGGATCGTGTGGATCCTGCTGGCGGGACTGTCCAGCAACATGTGCCTGTACTACGTCAGGCGGTCCCGCGGCGCCTACCAGAAGCGGTAGAGGCTGTAGCCGCTGGAGGTGTCCCAGCCGGCGACGCCGAGCCCGCGCAGGATCGCGTCGACGAGGTCGAAGAACACCGCGTTGATCGACGGCACCCACAGCAGCGCGAACACGAACAGCAGCCCGAACGGCGCGAACGGCTCCACCTGGCGCTTGACGCCGGGGGACAGCCAGGGCTCCAGGATGCCGTAGCCGTCCAGGCCCGGCACCGGCAGGAAGTTCAGGATCGCCGCGGTGACCTGGAGCAGGGCGAGGAAGGCGAGGGCGTAGCGGAAGTCGCTCGGCACACCGTCCAGGGCGTGCAGCCAGAACGGCGCGGTGCACACGGCCGCGAACAGCACGTTCGTCAGCGGGCCCGCGGCGGAGACGAGGCTGTGCCGCCAGCGCCCCCGGATCCGGCCCCGCTCGATGAAGACGGCACCGCCGGGCAGGCCGATGCCGCCCATGATGACGAAGATCACGGGGAGCACGATGCTCAGTACGGCATGGGTATAGGCAAGAGGATTGAGGCTCAGATAGCCCTTCGCGCCGACCGTGATGTCACCGCTGTGCAGGGCGGTGCGCGCGTGCGCGTACTCGTGCAGGCACAGCGAGACGACCCAGGCCGTCGTCACGAACAGGAAGACGGCCAGGCCCGGCTGCTCGGCGAACCCGGTCCAGGTGGCCCATCCCGTCACCGCCATGACGGCCACGATCCCCAGGAAGACGGGACTGACCCTCCGGTCGCTGCGGCTGGTGGTGGCGGTGGTCATGCGGCTCCCTGGACGATACTTTCCCGCGGTGGGACGGCCCGACGGTACCGGGCGCAGGGGGAGAACGTCTCGCGGGGGTGCGGTGGTTCCGTGGAAGGGTGGGCAGCCGGGGTCTCCGCGTCCGCTCCGCGGGGCGGGCACCGCGCGTCGCGGGCCGCGCCGCCGCACCGCCCGCCCGAACCCCGTGACCGGCCCCGACGTCTACGGAGACAATGGACCCCGTGCGCTACCGCATCCTCGGCACCACCCAGGCGCTCCGCCCCGACGGCACACCCGTCCAGGTCGGCGGGGCGCGGCTGCGTGCTCTGCTGACCGTGCTCGCCCTGCGGGCCGGCCGCACCGTGCCGGTCGGCCTGCTGCTCGACGAGGTCTGGGACGGCGACCCGCCCGCCGACGCGCCCGGCGCGCTGCAGGCGCTGGTCGGACGGCTGCGCAGGGCCGTCGGCGCGGACGCCGTCGCCTCCGACGAGGGCGGCTACCGGCTCGCGGCCCGGCCCGACGACGTCGACCTGCATCGCTTCGAGCGGCTGACCGGCGAGGGTATCCGCGCGCTCGCCGACGGCGACCCCGCCAAGGCCGCCGTCGTCCTCGACGACGCCCTCAACCTGTGGCACGGCCCCGCGCTCGCCGACCTGCCCGACCGCACGGCCGAGGCGGCACGCTGGGACACCCGCCGTCTCGACGCGCTGCGGGCCCGCCACGCCGCCGCCCTCGCCCTGGGCCACGGCGAGCAGTCCCTGCCGGAGCTCACCGCCCTGTGCGACACCCACCCCCTCGACGAGCCCCTCCAGGCGCTGCGGCTGCGCGCGCTGCGGGACGCGGGCCGCACGGCTCAGGCACTGGCCGCCTTCGAGGACGTACGGCGGCTGCTGGCGGACCGGCTCGGCTCCGACCCCGGGCCGGAACTGGCCGCCCTGCACGGTGAGTTGCTGGGTGTGAGCGCCACGGCCCCGCCCGTGCGCGGTGAGCGGCGGCCGGCTGCCGCGGCCACCCCGGTGGAGGCCGCGCGCGCCGGCAACCTCCGTGCCCGTCTGACCTCCTTCGTCGGCCGGGAGGCCGACATCGATGCCATCAGGGGCGACCTCGCGGCGGCCCGGCTGGTGACGCTGCTCGGGCCCGGCGGCGCCGGCAAGACGCGGCTGTCGCAGGAGGCCGCCGAGACCGTGTCCGAGGCGGCCCGGGAGGGCGCGTGGCTGGCCGAACTCGCCCCCGTCGACGACCCCGAGGCCGTACCGGAGGCCGTCCTCACCGCCCTGGGCGCCCGCGAGACCGTGCTGTACGGCGCCGGGGCCGAGGCGATGCGGGCCGCCGGCAGCGACCGGCACGACGACCCCCTGGAACGGCTCGCCGAGCACTGCGGCAGGCGCCGCATGCTGATCGTCCTGGACAACTGCGAGCACGTCGTCGACGCCGCCGCCCGGCTGGTGGAGGCGTTGCTGGAGCGCTGCCCCGGGGTGACGGTGCTCGCCACGAGCCGTGAACCCCTCGGCGTGCCGGGGGAGTTGCTGCGCCCCGTGGAACCGCTGCCGGAACCGGTGGCGCTGCGCCTGCTCGCCGACCGCGCCGCCGCCGCCCGGCCGGGCTTCGCCGTCGAGGAGGACCCCGAGGCGTGCGCCGAGATCTGCCGCCGCCTGGACGGCCTGCCGCTCGCCATCGAGCTGGCGGCCGCCCGGCTGCGGCTGCTCACGCCCCGTCAGATCGCCGACCGGCTCGACGACCGCTTCCGCCTCCTCACCTCCGGCAGCCGTACGGTCCTGCCCCGCCAGCAGACCCTGCGCGCGGTCGTCGACTGGTCCTGGGACCTGCTCGACGAGGACGAGCGGGAGGTGCTGCGCCGCTTGTCGGTGTTCGCCGGCGGCTGCGACCTCGCCGCCGCCGAGGCCGTGTGCGGACCCGCGGCACTGGAGGCCCTGGGCTCACTGGTCGACAAGTCCCTCGTCGTGGCCGCCCCTTCGGGCGACGGAGCGATGCGCTACCGGCTCCTGGAGACCGTCGGCGAGTACGCGGCCGAGCGCCTGGCACAGGCGGGCGGACAGGCCGAGGCCGCATTCGCCCACCGCACGTACTACCGCGAACTCGCCCGCCGCACCGACCCGTTGCTGCGCGGTCCCGGCCAGCGCGGGGCCATCGGCCTGCTGGAGCGCGAGTACGAGAACCTGCGCACCGCGCTGCGCCACGCCGTCGCCGGGGGCGACGAGCAGGAGGCGATCTGCCTGGTGCTGTCGCTGGGCTGGTACTGGCAGATGCGCGACCTGCGGATCGAGGCCCGCAACTGGTCCCGTGAGGTCCAGGCCCTCGGCCCCGACCCCTTCACCGAGCCCGTCCGCCCCGCCGTCGCCGTGTGGGAGCGCTGCACGGACACCCCGCCGCCGTGGAGCGGCGAGCTGCTCGTCGAGGCCCGGCGCGGCCTGCACCTCGTCCATCTCGCCTGCATGGACACCGAGCTGGACGTCTGGCAGACCCCGCAGGCGCAGACGAAGCTGCGCATCATCTCCGAGACCTACACCCCGGGGCTGCCGCAGACCTGCCGCAGCCCCGGCTCCCTCTGGATCTTCGCCGTCATGCTCACCGGTGACATGACGAGGCTGCGCGAGCTGATCGAGGCCACCGTCCGCACCTGCCGGGCCACGCCCGGGTACGAGTGGGAGCTCGCCGCCGCTCTGCACATGCGGGCCAACCTGCTCGCCAACCGCAGCGACTGGGCCGGGGACGCGATCCGTGACGCCGACGAGGCGCTGGAGATCTACCGCCGGCTCGGCGACCTGTGGGGCACGGCCGAGGCGCTCTCGGCGCGCGGCGAGGCGAACGAGAAGCGGGGCCGGTGGCAGGCGGCCGCCGCCGACTACGGGTCCGCGATCGAGCACGCCGAGCGCCTCGGCGCCCGCGCCCAGGTCGCCGTGCTCACCGCCCGGCTCGGTGCCGCGCTGCTGGAGGCGGGCGAGACCGAGCGCGGCGAGCTGCTGCTGCTCGACGTGATCGCCCGGCAGGAAGGCGCGGGCAACGAGGCGATGCCCGCCGCCCGGCTGTTCCTGGCCGGCCGCTACGGCATGACCGGCCGGATCCCGCAGGCGCGCGAGCAACTCCGGCTGCTGCGCGAGCAGTTCAAGATCGCGCACTTCGTCGTCTTCGACGCGTTCATCCTCGGCACCGAGGCCTGGCTGGACGGCGCCGACGGCCGCCACGAGGAAGCCCTGGACAAGGTCCGCCAGGCCCTGGCGCGGGCCGGCGACCCGCTCTCCGAGGCGATCGCCCCGTCCATGCGCTCCACCTACCTGACGATCGCGGCGATCGCCCTCGCCGGTCTGGACGGCGGCGGCCGCGCCCCCGACGCCGCCCGCTGCCTCGGCGCCGCGGCGCGGTTCCTGCCGCCCGGCCACGTCCCCTCGTACCTGGAGCGCGAGGCACGCGAAAGGGCCGAGGCGGCCACCCGCGCCGCCCTGGACGAGGCGGCGTACGCGGCCGCCTACGCGGAGGGCGGCGGCCTCTCCACGGAGGAGGCCACCGCCCTGGTCTGAGCCCCGGTCCCCGTCCCGGTCCGTGGCGGGAGGGTGAACGTCAGTTCTTGGTGCGGAACTTGTGGATGGCGTACGGCGCGGCCACCGCGGTGATCGCCACCGACCAGCCCAGCGTCACCCACAGGTCGTGCGCCACCGGGCCGCCCACCATCAGCCCGCGCGCCGCGTCGGCGAGCGTGGACAGCGGGTTGTAGTCGGTGAAGGTCTGCAGCCAGCCCGGCATCGAATTCGTCGGCGCGAAGATCGACGAGCCGAACTGCAGCGGGAACAGCACCAAAAAGCCCATCGCCTGCACGGATTGCGCGTTCTTCAGGACCACGCCCAGGGTCAGGAACACCCACATGATCGAGGAGGCGAACACCGCGGACAGGCCCACGGCCGCGAACAGACCGCTCCAGTGGTCGATGTCGAACCCGACCAGCACGGCCACGATCATCAGTACGGTGGTGGCGAACAGCATCCGCACCAGCTCGACCGAGATCTTCGCGAAGAGCACCGAGCCGCGGCCGATCGGCAGCGACCGGAAGCGGTCCATGACGCCGGAGTTGAAGTCCTGGCTGAAGCCGGTGCCGACGCCCTGGGACAGCGTCATGCTCATCATCGCGATCATGCCCGGGATGACGTACTGGACGTAGCCGTCCTGACCGCCGCCCAGAGCCTGCCCGATCGAGCCGCCGAAGACGTACACGAACAGCAGGGTGAAGACGACCGGCATCAGCAGGGCGTCGAACATCGACTCGGGGTCCTGCTTGATCCACAGCAGGTTGCGGCGGACCAGGGCGCCGGTGTGGCGCAGGTGGCCGCGCAGGGAGATACGGGCGTCGGCAACGGCGGCCGGGGCGGTGGCGGTTGCGGAACTCATACGGCGACCTCCTCGCGGGTCTCGGTGGGAACGGCGTCCTGCGGGGCACTGGCGCGGTGGCCGGTGAGGGACAGGAACACCTCGTCCAGGCTGGGCAGTTCGGTGGTGATGGAGCTGAGCGTGATGCCGCGCGCCATGACCACGCCGACCACGGCGGTCAGCTGCTCGTCGCTGAGGACCGGGACCAGCACGGTGCCGCTGTCGGCGTCGACGGTCGTGGTGGCGAGGCCGGTGATGCCGAGCTGGTCGAGGGCGCCGGCGAGCGGCTCCAGCTGCAGCGGGTCGGCGGGCCGCACCCGCAGCGTGCGTCCGCCCACCTTGGCCTTCAGCGCGTCGATGGCGCCGCCCGCGATGACCTTCCCGCGGTCCACGACGGTCAGTTCGGAGGCGAGCTGCTCGGCCTCCTCCATGTACTGGGTGGTCAGCAGGACGGTCACGCCCTCGCCGACCATGGTCTTGACCTCGTCCCACACCTCGTTGCGGGTGCGCGGGTCGAGCCCGGTGGTGGGCTCGTCGAGGAACAGCACCTCGGGGCGCCCGATCATCGAGGCGGCGAGGTCGAGCCGGCGCCGCATACCGCCCGAGTAGGTGCTCGCGGGCCGCTTGGCGGCGTCCGTGAGCGAGAAGCGCTCCAGCAGCTCGTCGGCACGGGTGCGGGCGTCCTTGCGCGGCAGGTCGAGCAGCCGCCCGATCATGTAGAGGTTCTCCCAGCCCGGGAGCTTCTCGTCCACCGAGGCGTACTGCCCGGTGAGTCCTATCACCCGGCGCAGCTGCCGCGGCTGGCGCAGGACGTCGTACCCGGCGACCGTGGCCTCGCCCGAGGTCGGGCTCAGCAGGGTGGACAGAATCCGCACGAGGGTGGTCTTGCCGGCCCCGTTCGGCCCGAGCACACCCATCACGGTGCCCTCGCGCACGTCCAGGTCGACGCCGTCCAGCGCCTTGGTCTCGCCGTAGTGCTTGACCATCCCCCGCACGGTGACGGCCATGCCGCCGCCACTGGCGTTGTTGTCGATTCGCGTCATGACCAGAACGGTGCCAGGCCCCACCGACAAACGACCGACAGGCCACCGACACGCATCCGGCGCGCGCCGACAGCCCGCCGACGGACACACCCTGCGGACATGGAGGCAGCCCGCCGACGGGGGACGATCGGCGGGCTGCCTTGGTGCCGCAGTGGCTCAGTGGACGGAGTTCTCCTCGGCCGGGAAGGTCCTGCCGACGACGTCCTCGGCGTACGCCTTCACCGCCTGGCCCATGACCTCACGCAGGTCCGCGTACTTCTTGACGAACTTCGGCACCCGCCCCGGGGTCAGGCCGAGCATGTCGGTCCACACGAGGACCTGTGCGTCGGTCTCGGGGCCGGCGCCGATGCCGACCGTCGGGATGTGCAGCACCCGTGTCACCTCGGCCGCCAGCTCCGCCGGGACCAGCTCCAGCACGACCGCGAACGCGCCCGCGTCCTGCACGGCCTTCGCGTCGCGCAGCAGCTGCTGGGCGGCCTCCTCGCCGCGGCCCTGGACGCGGTAGCCCATGGCGTTGACGGACTGCGGGGTCAGCCCGATGTGGGCCATGACCGGGATGCCGGACTCGACGAGGAGGCGGATCTGCTCGTGCGAGCGCTCGCCGCCCTCCAGCTTGACCGCGCCGACCCCGGCCTCCTTGACCAGCCGGGTCGCCGAGCGCAGCGCCTGCACCGGGCCCTCCTGGTAGGAGCCGAACGGCAGGTCGCCGACGATCAGGGCGCGCTGCGTGCCGCGCACCACCGCGGCCGACAGCATGGTCATCTGGTCCATGGTGACGGGCACGGTCGTCTCGTACCCGAGGTGGCAGTTGCCCGCCGAGTCGCCCACCAGGAGCACCGGGATGCCGGCCTCGTCGAAGACGGACGCGGTCATCGCGTCGTAGGCGGTGAGCATGGGCCACTTCTCGCCGCGCTCCTTGGCGAGGGCGATGTCGCGCACGGTGATGCGGCGCGTGCTCTTGCCCCCGTACAGCGCCTTGCTGCCGTCGGAGGGCTTGTTCTGCGCAGGCTGGGCAGCCGAGAGCTGCGTCATGACTACGGCTCCTTCAGTCATCTCGAGGCGCCCTGACGGCGTCCCCGGATCACGTCCATGGTGGCACCTCGTGCCGACCCGAGCCAAGAGGACCTACGTCACGCGTACGGCGCACGACGCACGGGCCCGTGCAAGGGCTGAGTAAAATAATTTCGATACGGTACGGTCTCGTATTCTAATTATCTAGGCTGGTGCCCATGACCACTCCACCTGCCACCGCCGGCCGGATCCCCGAAGAGGTGCACCGGCGTCGCTGGGCGATCCTCGGCGTGCTGATGCTGAGCCTGCTCATCGTGGTGCTCGACAACTCGATCCTGAACGTCGCGATCAAGACCATCTCCACCCCGGCTCCGACCGGCCTCGGTGCCACGCAGAGCCAGCTGGAGTGGGCGATCAACGCCTATACGCTCGTCTTCGCGGGCCTGCTGTTCACCTCGGGCCTCATCGGCGACCGGGTGGGCCGCAAGAAGGTGCTGCTCGGCGGCCTCCTCGTGTTCGGCGTCGGCTCCGCGCTGGCCGCCGAGTCCGGCTCGCCGGGCCAGCTCATCGCCTTCCGCGCGCTGATGGCGCTCGGTGCCGCCTTCGTCATGCCGGCCACCCTCGCCGTCCTCATGAACGTCTTCGAGCGCGACGAGCAGCCCAAGGCCATCGGCATCTGGGCCGGCGGTGTCGGCCTCGCGATCGCCATCGGCCCGATCACCGGCGGCCTGCTCCTCGACCACTTCTGGTGGGGCTCCGTCTTCCTGATCAACGTGCCGATCGTGCTCCTCGCGCTCGCGCTGATGATCTGGCTGGTGCCGGACTCCCGCGACCCCAGGCCCGGCCGGGTCGACCCGATCGGCGTGGTCCTGTCCGTCGTCGGCCTCGTCCTGCTCGTCTACGGCATCATCAAGGGCGGTCAGCTCGCGGACTTCACGGACGCGACCGTGCTGTCGACCATCGGCGCCGGCGTCCTGGTGCTCGCCCTGTTCGTGGTCTTCGAGAAGCGCAGCAACCACCCGTCCCTGGACGTCACGTACTTCAAGAACAAGGTGTTCTCGGCCGCCATGGCCGCCATAGCGCTGGTCTTCTTCGCACTGATGGGCGTGACCTTCTTCTCCGTCTTCTACACCCAGAGCGTGCGCGGCTACTCGCCGCTGCAGTCCGGTCTGCTGATGCTGCCGCTGGCCGCCGCACAGATGATCTTCGCGCCGCGGGCCCGGCTGGTCGTCGACCGGTTCGGCAACAAGGCCACCACCGGGGGCGGTCTGCTGCTGCTCGCCGGCATGCTCGCCGCCTTCGCGGGCTTCGAGGCGGACACCCCGATCTGGGTCCTGGAAGTCGTCTTCTTCCTCATGGGTGCCGGCATGGCCCACGTCATGACCCCGACCAGCGTGGTCATCATGCAGGCGCTGCCGCGCGAGAAGGCCGGCTCCGCCTCCGCGCTGAGCAACACCTTCCGCCAGGTCGGCGGCGCGCTCGGCATCGCCGTGCTGGGCTCGGTGCTGTCCACGGCGTACCGCACCGGCATCGAGGACAAGCTGGGCCTGCTCCCGAAGGGGCTCAGGGAGACCGCCGGGGAGTCCATCGAGGCCACGCTCGGCGTCGCCGCGAAACTCGGCCCGCGGGGCAACGGCCTCATCACCCCGGCCAACGACGCCTTCCTGCACGCCATGCACGTCACCGCCCTGTGCGGCGCGGGCGTCGCGCTGCTGGGCGCGCTCGTGGCCTTCCTCTTCCTGCCCGGCAAGCCGGCCGCCCCTCAGCAGGGCGAGGAGCGACAGGAGTTGGTGGCAGCGGCGGAATGACCGCTTCCGGGCTGCTCGGAGGTGCCGTGCACACGGGAGAATCGGACCAGCAGACCGAAGGGACGCAGTGACGTGAGCCTCGCCGACAGTCAGGCCGATCCCGGGGTGCCCACCAGGGGCCGCCCCCGCAGCGAGGCCGTCGAGCGCGCCATCGTCGAAGGCGTGATGAAGCTCCTGGAGGACGGCGTGCCGCTGGCCGAGCTCTCCATCGAGCGCATCGCCCGCACCGCGGGCGTCGGCAAGGCCACCATCTACCGCCGGTGGAACGGCAAGGAGGAGCTGTTCGTCGACGTCATCCGCGCCGCCGAGCCGCCCGACCCCGAACTGCCCGGCACCACGATGCGCGACGACCTGGTGGCGATGCTGGAACAGCTGCGCCGGCGCGGGGTGATGACCCGGTCGTCGGCGCTGCTGCACAACGTCTTCGCCCAGATGAAGAGCAGCCCGCGGATCTGGCGGGCGTACCAGGCCGCCGTCGTCGAACCGCGCCGCCGGCTCCAGGTCGAGGTGCTGCGGCGCGGGCAGGCCGACGGGGAGATCCGGGCCGACGTCGACGTCGAGTTGCTCAACGACATGGTCGTCGGCCCGATGCTGCTGCGCAGCGTCATGCGCCCGGACGCGGACCTGCCCGAGGGACTTTCCGAGCAGATCGTCGACACCCTGCTCGAAGGGCTCCGGCCCCAGCACTAGCGACCGGCGCGACGGGTCCCGGCCGGCCGGTATGTGCGCGTTCGGTCACAGAGCACGCTTTGCGTCCGCGTATGCGGAACTCACCGCCCCGACTTCTTCGTCCCACTGCCCGTACGGCCGTCACGGGACGGCGAGATCGGGGCCGAACATCCCCTAGGGTCGTGGACACGGGGGACGGACGGTGGGCATGGCAGGCAGTGAGGCGACGCGGTATGGCGCAGCAGGCGTACATGACGGAGACCGACAACGGCGGCTCGGGGCCCGAGCGCCGGGGGGACCGCTTCCGCCGCCTGCTGAACCGCCTGCTCTCCGGCTGGCGGGGCGATCCGAGAATCTGGCGCCGCGGCATCGTGACGGCCGCGGTCGCCGTGCTCCTCGCGCTCGTGATGCTCCTTCATGCGCGGATCCCCAACCGGATCGGGAACCTGGGCAGTCTCACCGAGACCTTCCTGCCCTGGCTCGGCCTGCTGGTCCCGGTCCTGCTGCTGATCGCGCTGGTGCGCAGGTCGGCCACCGCGCTGATCGCGCTGGTGGTGCCGGTGGCCGTGTGGCTGAACCTCTTCGGCAGCCTGCTCACCGACAAGACCGGCGGCGGCGGTGACCTCACCGTCGCCACGCACAACGTCAACGCCGACAACCCCGACCCCTCGGGCACGGCCCGCGACGTGGCCGCCTCCGGGGCGGACGTGGTGGCCCTGGAGGAGCTGAAGGCGTCGGTGGTCCCGGTCTACGAGCGGGCGCTGGCCCCGACGTACAAGTACCACTCGGTGCAGGGCACCGTCGGGCTGTGGAGCAAGTACCCGATGACCGGCGTCAAGGCCGTCGACATCCAGCTGGGCTGGACCCGGGCCATGCGTGCCACGGTCGCCACCCCCGAGGGACAGGTCGCCTTCTACGTCGCCCATCTCCCCTCCGTCCGGGTCAAGTTGGAGGCCGGGTTCACCGCCCGTCAGCGTGACACGAGTGCCGACGCGCTGGGCGAGGCCATCGCGGCCGAGCCGCTGAAGCGCAAGGTGCTGCTCGGCGACCTCAACGGCACCATGAACGACCGCTCCCTCAACGGCGTGACCGCGCAGATGCGTTCCACGCAGGGCGCGGCGGGCAGCGGCTTCGGCTTCAGCTGGCCGGCCTCGTTCCCGATGGCGCGGATCGACCAGATCCTGGTCCAGGGCGTCGAGCCGGTGAGCTCGTGGACGCTGCCCGCGACCGGGAGCGACCACCTTCCGATCGCGGCTCGTGTGAACCTGGACACCAGCTCGTAACCGCTGGGAATGCTGAGCCTGGCAGAGTTTGTTCCGCAACTGAACTTAGACGGCGGAACACCCGCACCTCTGCTCCTCGAAAGGAACAGGCTCCTCCATGCCTCTGGCCCTGCTCGCTCTGGCCGTCGGCGCCTTCGGTATCGGCACGACCGAGTTCGTGATGATGGGACTGCTGCCCGACGTCGCGGACGACCTGCACATCTCGATCCCCGCCGCGGGACACCTGGTCTCGGCGTACGCGCTGGGCGTCGTCATCGGCGCCCCGCTGCTGGCCGCGGTGACCGCCCGGATGTCCCGCCGCCGCGTCCTCATCGGCCTGATGGCGCTGTTCGTGGTGGGCAACACCCTGTCCGCCTTCGCCCCCGGCCCCGACTCGCTCCTGGCCGCCCGCTTCCTGAGCGGGCTGCCGCACGGCGCCTTCTTCGGCGTGGGCGCCGTCGTCGCGACGGCCATGGTGGCGCCGGAGCGCAAGGCACGCTCCGTGTCGCTGATGTTCCTCGGGCTCACCGTCGCCAACATCGCCGGCGTCCCCGTGGCCACGCTCATCGGCCAGCACCTGGGCTGGCGGGCCACCTTCCTCGGTGTCGGCGCGATCGGTCTCGCGGCCATCGCCGCCCTCGCGCTGCTGATCCCGCACGACCACCCGCACGCCCCCGTCGCGGGCCTGCGCGGTGAGCTGGCCGCGCTGCGCTCCCTGCCCGTCTGGCTGGCCCTGGGCACCACGGTCGCCGGGTTCGGCGCGCTGTTCGCCGCCTACAGCTACATCACGCCGATGCTCACGGACGCCGCCGGCTACGCGGAGACCAGCGTGACGCTGCTGCTCGCCCTGTTCGGCGTCGGCGCGACGGTCGGCAATCTGGCGGGCGGCCGCCTCGCCGACCACTCCCTGCGCGGCACGCTCTTCGGCGGCCTGCTCGCCCTGGCCGCCGTACTCGCCCTGTTCCCGCTGCTGATGTCGGCGCGGTGGACCGCCGCCCTGGCGGTCGTCCTGCTGGGCGCGGCCGCCTTCGTCACCGGCTCGCCCCTCCAGCTGATGGTCATGGAGAAGGCCGCGGCGGCCCCGTCCCTGGCGTCCTCCGCCAACCAGGCCGCCTTCAACCTGGCCAACGCCGGCGGCGCCTGGATCGGCGGCCTGGCCCTGGCGGCCGGCCTCGGCGTCACGTCCCCGGCGCTGACGGGCGCGGCGCTGGCCGTGCTGGGGCTGGGGGTCGCCGGGGTCGCGTATGCGGTGGACCGGAGGCGTGCGGTGCCGCGGCTCGGACGCGAGCGCGTGGTGGCTTCGCACGTGCCGCAAGCGGAGGCGTCGTACCGCTGACGCGCACGGCCCGCGCGCCGGGCCGGGCCATCGCGGTCCGTCCGGCGTGCGAGGACGAGGCGCCCTTCGCGCCGACGGGGGTGGGGGGGGGGGGGGGGGCCCCCCCCCCCCCCCCCGCCCGGGGGGGGGGGGGGGGGGGCGCGCCCCCCCCCCGCCCCCCCCGCCCCCCCCCCCCCCCCGGCGCGCC
>NZ_JBIWOE010000007.1:187618-228883 GCF_044767585.1 Streptomyces sp. NPDC101225 | reverse complement strand
GTGCGGGGGGGGGGCGCGGGGGCGGGGGGGGGGGGGGGCGCGGGGGGGGGGGGGGGGGGTGTGGGGGGGGGGGGCCGGGGGGGCGGGGGGGGGGGGGGGGCCGCCCCCCCCCACCCCCGTCGGCCAGCATTAGGGCGTGTTGCGAAAGTCCCGCCTGCCCGGCGACGCCTGGCACGCACTCCCCCAGAGGGGGCGCCCCCAGCCGCGTTGTCGGGATCACCCCGATACATCCAGTATCGGAGCGACCCTCCGCCTTGCGATCGCACGCACCAGACGCCGCCGGGCCCGCCCTGCGGGCGGACGACGCCACTTTCGAAACACGCCCTAGTCGAACCGCGCCAGGTCCGCCAGCCAGGCCGTCGCCGAACCGTCCGAAGGCGCCCGCCAGTCGCCCCGGGGCGACAACGACCCCCCGGCCGAAACCTTCGGCCCGTTCGGCATGGCCGACCGCTTGAACTGCGCGAACGCGAAGAACCGCCGGCAGAACACCTCCAGCCACCGACGGATCTCGGCGAGGTCGTAGGCGACCCGCTTCGCGTCGGGGAAGCCCGGCGGCCAGGCGCCGCCCTCCGCGTCGTGCCACGCGTGCCACGCCAGGAACGCGATCTTCGACGGCCGGAACCCGTGGCGCAGCACGTGGAAGAGCGTGAAGTCGTGCAGCGCGTACGGCCCGATCTTCGACTCCGTCGACTGCATCTCGTCGCCCGGCACCAGCTCCGGGCTGATCTCGGTGTCGAGGATCGCCGCGAGCGTCTTGCCGGTCTCGTCGTCGAACTGACCGCTGCTGATCACCCAGCGGATCAGATGCTGGATCAGTGTCTTCGGCACGCCGCCGTTGACGTTGTAGTGGCTCATCTGGTCGCCCACGCCGTACGTGGACCAGCCGAGCGCCAGCTCCGAGAGGTCGCCGGTGCCGAGCACGATGCCGCCGCGCTGGTTGGCGAGCCGGAACAGGTAGTCGGTGCGCAGCCCGGCCTGGACGTTCTCGAAGGTGACGTCGTACACCGGCTCGCCGGAGGCGAACGGGTGGCCCATCTCCTGGAGCATCAGCCGCGCCGTGGGCGTGATGTCCAGCTCGGCGGCGGTGACGCCGAGCGAGTTCATCAGCTTGTGCGCGTTGTCCTTGGTGTGGTCGCTGGTGGCGAAGCCGGGCAGGGTCCAGGCCAGGATGTCGCTGCGCGGGCGCCCCGCGCGGTCCATCGCGCGCGCGGCGACGATCAGCGCGTGCGTGGAGTCCAGACCGCCGGAGACCCCGATGACGACCTTCGGGGCGCCGATGGACGCGAGGCGCTGCTGGAGCCCCTCGACCTGGATGTTGTACGCCTCGTAGCAGTCCAGGGCGAGCCGGTCGGCGTCGGCCGGCACGAACGGGAAGCGCTCCAGGCGACGGCGCAGCCCCAGGTCGGTGAGGGGCGGGTCGAGCACGAAGGAGACGGTGCGGAAGTCGTCCGTCCGTGCCTTGTGCGTACGGCGGTTGTCGTCGAACGTGCCCATCCGCATCCGCTCCTGCCGCAGCAGGTCGAGGTCCACGTCCGCCACCGCGTACTCGTCGCCGAGCGGGAAGCGCTCGGTCTCCGCCAGCAGCGCGCCGTTCTCGTACACCATGGCCTGGCCGTCCCAGGACAGGTCGGTGGTCGACTCGCCGAGGCCGGCCGCCGCGTAGACGTACGCGGCGAGGCAGCGGGAGGACGCCGAGCGGCACAGCAGCCTGCGGTCCTCGGCCCGTCCGACCGTGATCGGGCTGCCGGAGAGGTTGACCAGGACGGTCGCACCGGCGAGGGCGGCCTCGGCGCTGGGCGGCACCGGCACCCACATGTCCTCGCAGATCTCCGCGTGCAGCACCAGGCCCGGGACGTCCGCGGCCGCGAAGAGCAGGTCGACGCCGAACGGCACGCTCTCGCCGCCGATCCGGATCGAGCCGCCGCGCTCGTCGGCGCCGTCGCCGATCTGCCGGCGCTCGTAGAACTCGCGGTAGTACGGCGGGTACGACTTGGGCACGACGCCGAGGACGCGGCCGCGGTGCACGACCACCGCGCAGTTGTAGATCCGGTTGCGGTGGCGCAGCGGGGCCCCGACGACCAGCACCGGCAGGAGTCCGGCCGACCCGGCCACCACGTCCCGCAGCGCCGCCTCGACCTGGTCGAGCAGCGGGTCCTGGAGCAGCAGGTCCTCGATCGAATAGCCGCACAGCACCAGTTCGGGGAAGACCGCGACGGCGACGCCTTCCTCGGAGCAGCGGCGCGCGTGGCGCAGGACCGCCGCGGCGTTGGCGGGCGGGTCCGCGATGACGGTGTGGCCCGTGCACGCGGCGACGCGCGCGAAGCCATGCTGATAGATCGACCAGAAGTTCAATTCAGGCACACGCCCAGTGTAATCGTCAGAGCGACACAATCCGGGGCGCGGGGGGAGGGGGCGGTCCGGGCACGGCGAAGGGGCGCGGGGTGAGACCACCCCGCGCCCCCTCAGGCTGCCGTTGCCGGCGGTGCCTCAGTGCCGCTTGTACGAGGTGACGTAGCCGTTCGCGGGCGTGCCCACGCCGGTGACGTCGTCGTAGCCCTTGACGGCGGACAGCGAGCTGTCCTTGCCGAGGGAGCGGACCGAGGTGGCCAGACCGTCGGTGGCGTCGTAGCCGTTGACGTAGTCGACGCGGACGACCGCCAGGCCGGAGCCGGTCGGGTTGTCCGTGACGTCGTGGTACACCTTCGACCCGTACTTGGAGTAGATCGACGGGTTGGCGAAACCGATCGCCTTGCCGCCGCCCGCCTGCTGGGCCAGGGCCTGGATGCCCGCGATCACCGGCGCGGCGAGCGAGGTGCCGCCGATGCGGTACTCGCTGTACGCCAGCGTCTTGCCGTCCGGCATGGTCTGGGTCTGGCCGACCAGGAAGCCGGTGTTGGGGTCGCCGATCGCCGCGATGTCCGGGACGACGCGGTTGCCGGCCGCGTTGTTGGCCGTGGCCAGCGAGTCCGGGACGACGCCCTTCTGGTAGTAGGGCTCGGAGACGGTCCGGCTGGTGCCGCCGCCCGCGCCGTAGACGAACCCACCGGGGAAGTTCACCCAGCTCTTGCCGTCGGCCGACAGCGAAGCCTTCTCGGTGCCCCAGCCGGTCTCCCACTGGTACTTGTTGTGCTTGCCGACGGCCAGCGAGGTACCGCCGACCGCCGTCACCCAGGCGGAGTTGGCCGGGGTGTCGACCTGCTTCGTACCGGTGTTGGCGACCTCGTCGCCGTTGTCGCCGGAGGAGAAGTAGAAGCCGATGCCCTCGACCGCGCCGAACTGGAAGACCTGGTCGTAGGCGGCCGCGAGGTCGGGCGTCTGGTTGGCCTCGATGTCGCCCCACGAGTTGGAGACGATGTCGGCCAGGTGCTTGTCGACGATCTTGCTGAGCGAGTCGAGCAGGTCGTCGTCGTAGCAGGACGCGGCGCCCACGTAGGTGACGTCCGCGGCCGGCGCGACCGCGTGCACGGCCTCGACGTCGAGGGTCTCCTCGCCGTACCAGCCGGCACCGCCGCACTCGTTGACCTTGGTGTACTTCTTCGGCAGCACCTGGTGGAGCTGACTGGTCTTCCAGGTGGCGTCGCCGTGCTTCATCGCGTAGGTCTGCGCGTCGAAGGCGATGGACGGCGAGGCGTACGCGTCCGTGATGGCGACACGGACGTGCTTGCCGGTGTACTTGCCCGCACCGTAGGCGGCGCGCAGCTGCTTGCCCGTGTAGCCCTTGACCGTGTACGGGACCTTCTGGCCGTAGGCGTCCGGGAGCGTCTTCGCGATCTTCGAGCCGTAGTACGAGGAGAACGGCCCGGCGTTGCGGAACACGGTTTCCGGCGGCGGCAGTTGGTCGTGGTGGCTGGACTTGTGCGGCGCGTTGTCCAGACCCGTGACGGTCAGCACGGCGCCCTTGAGGCTGTCGGGCGCCGAGGCCGTCTTCGACGGCGCGCGATACGTCTTGGAGCCCTTGGTGTAGTTGTGCAGCTGGGTGCCGAACGCCTTCTCGGCGGCGGCCACGTCACCGCTGACGGAGACGTAGTGCTGCGTGACGCCCGTGACCTTCAGGCCCGCGGACTTCAGCCATGACGTGACCGCGGCCACCTGGGCCTTGGTCGCGCCGTAGCGGGACTGCGCCTGCTTGGCGCTGAGGTACCTGCCGTACGAGGCCGAGCTCGGATCGGAGACGGCCTTCGCGTACGCGGCGAGGCCCGCCGCGTCCTTGCCGGCCAGGTAGACCCGGGCGGAGACCTGGGCGCCGTCGGACGTCGCGCCCTTGTCCGCCTTGGCCGTCGCCCACGTGGGCTTGGTGCCCGCGAGGGCGTGACGGCCCGGGTTGTCCGCGGCGTGCGCCGCGGGTATGCCGAGCGCCAGCGCGCCGGCGATCATGGGCAGTGTCGCTGCCATGCTCGCGGCACGCATCGTGGCGCGGTTGGATCTCATAGAACCCCCTGCGATGCGGTTCTTCGCATGTGTGGTCGGTCGTCGCCGGTCCCTGTGGCCCCGCACCGCGGCGGAGGCGCGGGCAGTGGATCAAGCGATAGGGGCAACTCTTACGATGAACCGTTCATGCCAGGGGAATGCGTAAGCCAAGAGAAGCCCAAGGAACCGTCAGGTTGGGCGATTTGGGGCTTTCGTTCGTTCGATGCGGTTACGAACGGGCCTGCGCGCCACGTTCCTTGAGCAGGTCGGCCATCAGTGCGATCTCCGACTGCTGGGCGTTCACCATGCCCCGGGCGAGCCGCTTCTCCGTGCCGACGGCGCACTTCGCGACGCAGCCCTCGGCCATGTGGATGCCGCCCTTGTGATGGTCCGTCATCAACTGGAGGTAGAAGATCTCCGCCTGCCTGCCGTCGAGGGTGCCGAGCTTCCTCATCTCGGTGTCGGTCGCCATCCCGGGCATCAGCGAGCCGTCCCCGCGCTCGGGCATGCCGCCCATGCCCATCCAGGACATCGGCGGTCCCGCCGACACCTTCGGCAGCCCCCACAGATCCAGCCAGCCCAGCAGCATGCCGCGCTGGTTGGCCTGCGTCTGCGCGATGTCGTAGGCGAGCCGCCGCACTTCGGGGTCCTTCGTGCGATCTCGGACGATGTACGACATCTCGACGGCCTGCTGGTGGTGCACCGCCATGTCGCGGGCGAAGCCCGCGTCGGCGGAGCCGGCGGCGGGTGTGCCCGGTGCGGAGCCGCCGCCGTCCTCGGCGACCGCGTAGGTGATCGCGCCGGCCGCGACGAGCGCGGCCGCGGCGGCGCCGGTGATCCAGCCGATGGACGCCTTCACGTCACATCGCCCCGCCCGTGCAGGAGGCGCCCGGCTCCGGCGTCTGCTTGCCCTGCACATACGTCTCGAAGAACTTGGCGACCTTCGGGTCGTCGGCGCTCTCGACGCTCAACTGGTGCCCCCAGGCCGACAGTTCGATCGGGGCGGACTGGTTCGGGTACGGGCTCATCAGCGAGTACGGCGTCTGCTTGACCTTCGCCGCGAGCGTGGCCACGTCCTTCTTGGCCGCCTTGTCGGTGTACGTCACCCAGACCGCGCCGTGCTCCAGCGAGTGCACGGCGTTCTCGTCCTTCACGGCCTTGGTGTAGACGTCGCCGTTGCAGTCGAGCCAGACCGGGTTGTGGTCGCCGCCGACGGGCGGGTGCATCGGGTAGTTCACCGTCGTCCGCACGTGGTTGCGGGTCAGCTTGCCCGTCCAGGTGCGCACGCCGTCCGCGCCGGTGACGAAGTGTCCCGGGCTCTGGGCCTTGGCGTCGCCCGCGGTGTCCTTCTTGCCGTCGTCCCGCGACTTCACGACGTAGACGCCGCCCACCACGAGACCGGCGACGACCACCACGCTCGCGGCGACCGTCAGGATCCGGTTCCGCCGCTGCCGGGACTGCTCGGCGCGCCGCATCTCCTCCAGGCGCGCCTTGCGTGCCGCACCGGTCTTCTTGTCGGCGGAGCCCATGGGGTGTCCTTCGGGGAGAGGGGCGGTCGGGTTCGCTG
Organism: Streptomyces sp. NPDC101225; assembly: GCF_044767585.1. Lineage (NCBI taxonomy): Bacteria > Bacillati > Actinomycetota > Actinomycetes > Kitasatosporales > Streptomycetaceae > Streptomyces > Streptomyces sp. NPDC101225. The sequence continues at coordinate 222,909 of NZ_JBIWOE010000007.1, read as the reverse complement.
ATGGTAATGGGGCGGGTGGGGCGTCCCGCGGCCAGGTCTCCGGAATGGCCGGATCGACGGGAATCCGACGAGAAACCGACAGGAAGCCGTCAGGTTCCGGCCGGCGGGCGGGCCGCCGGCCGGGCCGGCGGATAAGTTGAACCAGAGATGCGCATTACTTAGCCTGGGGCTCATGCGGCTGCTCCGATCCACCGACCTCGCACTGCGCGTGCTCATGCGGCTCACGGTCGCCGGTGAGGCCACTCCCACGACCCGTGAGGTCGCGGCCGACATGGACGTGCCCTACACCCACGCGGCGAAGGTGGTGGCCGAACTCCAGCACATGGCGCTGCTCGGCGCCCGCCGCGGCCGGGGCGGCGGCCTCACGCTCACCACGAAGGGCCGTACGGCCTCCGTGGGCGCCGTCGTCCGCGCCTTCGAGGGCGACGGCGACGTCGTCGACTGCGAGGGCGCCACCCCCTGCCCCCTGGCCCCCGCCTGCCGCCTGCGCGGTGAACTCCGCCGCGCCCAGGAGGCGTTCTTCGCCTCGCTGGACCCGGTGACGGTGGAGGACATCGTGGCCGGGTCCACGGGGGCGTTGCTGCTGGGGATGCCGCGGGTGCCCTGAGGCGGGCCGCACCCTCTCCGAAGGCGCCGGGCCCGCAGCCCCTGCGGGACGGCGACCGGGTCCGTCCCGGCTTCCTGTGCCGGGTCCCGTTCGGCGGCCCGCCGTGTCGTCGTGTCGTCGTGTCGCCATGCCGGTGTGTCGCCATGCCGGCGTGGGCCTCGGCCCGGGTCCGGATCGGGTCCGAGGCGGGTCCGGCTCGGGTCAGGGTCGGTTCCGGCTCGGGTCCGGGTCAGGTCCGGGTCAGCCAGAGGTCGGGGCCGAAGACCTCGTAGTGGATGTCGGCCGGGGCGACGCCCTTCTCGATGAGCTGGGTGCGGACCGCGCGCATGAAGGGCAGGGGGCCGCAGAGGTACGCGCGCGTGCCCTCGGGGACGGCGACGCCGGTGAGGTCCACGAGGCCGGTGCGAGTGCCCGGGGACGCGTCCGCCTCGTACCAGAAGTGCGTGGAGGCGTCCGGCAGCTTCTCGGCGTAGGCCGCGTGGTCGGCGCGCAGGGCGTGGTCCGCGGGGGAGCGGTCGCCGTGGACGACGGTCACCGGACCGCGGTGGCCGGTCTCGGCGAGCCGCGCGAGCATGGCCACCATCGGGGTCACGCCGATGCCCGCCGACGCGAGCAGCAGGGGCGTGCCGTCGCTGTCGTCGAGGACGAGGTCGCCGTAGGGAGCCGACAGCTCCAGGACGTCGCCTTCCCGCACGCGCGCGTGCAGGTGGTTCGAGACCTCGCCGTCGGGCGCCGCGCCGTCGCCGGGCACCCGCTTCACGCTGATCTGCCGGATCGCCGAGCCGGGCGCCCCGGAGAGGCTGTACTGGCGTGTCTGGCGGGCCCCGTCCGCGAGCTCCACGCGCACCGACACGTACTGGCCCGCGCGGAAGCCCGCGACCGCTCCGCCGTCCACCGGGCGCAGCCGGAAGGTGGCCACGTCCGCGGTCTCCGTGAACCGCTCCACGATCTCCCAGCGCCGCCAGCCGGTCTCGGCGGACTCCTCGTACAGCCGCTTCTCGAGGGCGGTGAGGGCGTGGGCCATCAGCCAGTAGACCTCGTCCCAGGCGGCCGCGACCTCGGGGGTGACGGCCTCGCCGAGGACCTCGGCGACGGCGGCGAAGAGGTGCTCGTGGACGAGCCCGTACTGCTCCGGCGTGACGCCCAGCGAGGCGTGCTTGTGGGCGATGCGGGACAGCATCGCGTCCGGCCGCCGGTCCGGGTGCTCCAGCAGGTGCGTCGCGAACGCGGCGATCGAGCCGGCCAGCGCCTGGCGCTGGGTGCCGGCGGCCTGGTTCCCGCGGTTGAAGAGGTCGCGCAGCAGCTCGGGGCGGGCGGCGAACAGCCCGGCGTAGAACCGCTCCGTGATCTCGGCGAGCGACGCGCCGACGGCGGGCAGGGTGGCGCGGACGGTGGCTGCGGCAGGTTCGGAAAGCATCGGGGCTCCTCGTGAACTCGGTACCACCGCACGCTAGTTAAACTTGCATCTGAGATGCAAATTAAAGTGCCGTGGCGCTCCTCACGTGCGGGGTGGGGCGGGGCATTACGGATGCCGGTCCGAGCAGGCAAGATGGGCAGCAGAGCCGTGCACCCGCCGTATGCGAGGCATGCAGACCCGCGTCGTCCGCATCGATCAAGGTCGGCAACGCGCATGAAATGCTGTTGTGGTGTCATGCTCAGGTGCCCGACCGCCTCCTGCGGGACCGGGAGACAGGCGGCCTGACCAGCAAGGATGGGGAAGCGGAAGATGGACAAGCAGCAGGAGTTCGTGCTCCGGACCTTGGAGGAGCGCGACATCCGGTTCGTACGCCTGTGGTTCACGGACGTGCTGGGCTTCCTCAAGTCCGTGGCCGTGGCCCCGGCCGAGCTCGAGCAGGCCTTCGACGAGGGCATCGGATTCGACGGCTCCGCGATCGAGGGCTTCGCCCGGGTCTACGAGTCCGACATGATCGCCAAGCCGGACCCCTCGACCTTCCAGATCCTGCCCTGGCGCGCGGAGGCCCCCGGCACCGCCCGCATGTTCTGCGACATCCTCATGCCGGACGGCTCCCCGTCCTTCGCCGACCCGCGCTACGTCCTCAAGCGCGCCCTGACCCGCGGCTCCGACCTGGGCTTCACCTTCTACACCCACCCGGAGATCGAGTTCTACCTGCTCAAGGACCGCCCGCTCGACGGCACCCGCCCGACCCCGGCCGACAACTCCGGCTACTTCGACCACACCCCGCAGAACATCGGCATGGACTTCCGGCGCCAGGCCATCACCATGCTGGAGTCGATGGGCATCTCGGTCGAGTTCTCCCACCACGAGGGCGCCCCGGGCCAGCAGGAGATCGACCTGCGCTACGCCGACGCGCTCTCCACGGCCGACAACATCATGACCTTCCGCCTGGTCATGAAGCAGGTGGCGCTGGAGCAGGGCGTGCAGGCGACGTTCATGCCGAAGCCGTTCTCGGAGTACCCGGGCAGCGGTATGCACACCCACCTCTCCCTCTTCGAGGGCGACCGCAACGCGTTCTACGAGTCGGGCTCGGAGTACCAGCTCTCCAAGGTCGGCCGCTCCTTCATCGCCGGTCTGCTCCGGCACGCGGCGGAGATCTCCGCGGTCACCAACCAGTGGGTGAACTCCTACAAGCGCATCTGGGGCGGCTCGGAGCGCACGGCCGGCGCCGGCGGCGAGGCCCCGTCGTACATCTGCTGGGGCCACAACAACCGCAGCGCCCTGGTCCGCGTCCCGATGTACAAGCCCGGAAAGACCGGTTCCGCGCGCGTGGAGGTCCGCTCCATCGACTCCGGCACCAACCCCTACCTCGCCTACGCCGTCCTGCTGGCGGCCGGCCTCAAGGGCATCGAGGAGGGCTACGAACTCCCGCCGGGCGCCGAGGACGACGTCTGGGCCCTCTCGGACGCCGAGCGCCGCGCCATGGGCATCGAGCCCCTCCCGCAGAACCTCGGCGAGGCCCTGGCCCTGATGGAGCGCAGCGACCTGGTCGCCGAAACCCTCGGCGAACACGTCTTCGACTTCTTCCTGCGCAACAAGCAGGCGGAGTGGCACGAGTACCGCTCCGAGGTGACGGCGTTCGAGCTGCGGAAGAATCTGCCGGTGCTGTAGCGGGGCTCGTGTGGGGCGCCCGGTGGGAGGCGGGGACGCCGGAGGGCGTGGGTGGGCCGGGCTGCGGCAGGGGCCGACCGTGCGCCGGCCGGGGGTCAGTGGAGGGGCTGGCCGATGCCCATCAGGTTGCCCTCGCTGTCGCGGAACCAGGCGGCGCGCTCGGCGCGGGCGCCCTTGCCGGCGTAGTGGCCCTGGACCTCGGTGATGCCGTTCACGGTCCGCAGGCCGGGGGCGTCCACGTCCTCGAACCGCACGCCGCGGCGCCCGAGTTCGGCCACGACGGTGTCGAGGTCGTCGACCTCCCAGGCCATCTGCGTGAAGGTGCCCGGTGAGGCGCCCGTCGACCGGAACACCACGAACTCCGTGCCCCCGGTCCGGTAGAGCAGCCCGCCGGGCCGCTCGTCGACGGGGTCGAGGCCGAGCTTCTCGGAGTAGAACCGCCGTGCCCGCTCCAGGTCGCTCGCGGGCAGCCGGGGCATCACACGCGCCCCGGCCATCGCCTTCCGGTCGTCTGCGCTCATCCCTCCACTGTGCCGTGCCCGGCGCCCGCGGGCGCGCCGTCAGCCGGTATACGCGGGCGACACCGCCGCCGTGCCGATGCGCCGCGCCGCCCCCGTGCCGTCGGCCGGGACCTCGTACAGGTCGGCCCCGTAGTCGCCGGCCAGGGCGTACACCAGGGTCCGGGAGTCGCGCCAGACGGCCTGGTCGTCGACGCTGCGGGACTCGGCGAGCGCGGTCTCGCGCAGTGTGCGCAGGTCCAGGACGTACAGCCGCCAGGGGGCGTCCGCGGGGAGGCCCGGTACGCGCTTCTTGAAGGCGATGCGGGTGCCGTCGGGGGACAGGGACGGGCACTCGACGTTCGTGTGCAGCGTGGTGACCGTGCGTCTGCGCAGGTCGCCGCGGACCAGGTAGGTCCGGCCCTTCGTCGCCAGCGTGGCGTAGAAGGTGCGGTCGTCCCGCGCGAACGTCACACCCCAGAAGTTCGCGTCCGCCGCGCGGTAGGTGCGGCCGTCCTTGACGATGCGGTACGCCTCCAGGGACGGCGTCAGCCGGCCCGTGCGCACATCCACGATGGCCGCGCGGGTCGAGAAGTCGGTGCCCGCGTACGAGTCGCCGCCGACGAACGCCGTCCACGCGGCGAAGTGCCCCGTGGGGGAGACACGGGCGCGGGAGGGGATGCCGGGGACGGCGTAGCGGCCCTTCTCCCTCAGGTGCGCGTCGAGGATCAGGGCGCGGTAGGTGTCGGACATCGCGCCGTGCACCGCCTGGAGGCAGACGCCGGTGCCCGAAGCGGCGTGGAAACGCAGGCACTTGACGCCGGAGGCGGTGCGCGGGCCGGACGGGTCCGACGCCGGGACGGCCGCCAGCTCGTCGCGGTGCGGGCCCCAGGCCAGGTTGCGGAAGACCATGCGGCCGGGGGCGGTGAGGGTGACCGTCCCCGAGGTCACGCGGGGCCCGCCGGGCCGGGCCTGGTTCCTGCGGTCCGCGCGCGCCGACGCGTGCAGGACCGACGCCACGGCGACGGCGGTGAGGGCCAGGACGGCGGACAGCAGGATCAGGACGCGGTTGCGTACGGTCATGCGGCTGCCTCCCGGGGATCGGAAGCGGCGTCGCGAGCGGTGCCGGAAGCGGCGGGCGCGGCGGGTGCGGCGGGTGGGACGAGGGCGGCGGGTGGGACGAGGGCGGCCGGGCGCAGGGGCGTCGGCGGGTGCGCGGGTACGAGCGGCGGCCGGACGAGGGCCGTTCGACCGGAGCCGGAGCCGGAGCCGGAGCCGGAGTCGGAGCCGGCGTCGGCCGCCACGAGCGGGCGGTCGCAGGCCGGGCGGGCGCGTGCCGGGCAGCCGTTGCGGATCCCGTCGAGGAGCCCGCGGTCCGGCGGCGCCGGCCCGAGGCCCGCCGCCGGGCACCGGGGGAGGACGGCCGTCGCCGTCCGCGACGGCACGCCCGTGCTCAGGCCGGCGAGACCGGAAGGGCCGATCCGGCGGAAAGGGGCGAAAGGGGCGAGCGTGAGGGTTGTGGGGGCGGCCGCGGCGCGGCGCCGCCCGGCGAGGGGCCGGACGGGGCCGTCCGCGGACGCCGGCGCAGCGGGGGAGCTTGCGCGGCCGTCCGTCAGGTCCATGTCAGGGAGCCCAGATCCCCGTGATGTCGGACGCGGAGGCGGCGTTGCCCGCGTGGGCCGTCAGGCCCTGCGAGTCCTCCAGCGTCCGGAGCAGGTCGTAGTGGTCGTAGGTGCCGGCGCTGCTCGACCCGGCGGTCACCGGCTGGCCGTACAGGACCGTCGGGATGCGGTTGCCGGAGAGCCGGTTGTCCTCGTCGAAGGTGACGACGAGAAGGCTGTTGTGGGTCCTGGCCCAGGTGGCGTAGGCGCCCAGGTTGTTCTTCAGCCAGGTGTCGCCGGTCGACACCGAGCAGTCGTGCATGTCGCTGCACAGGTTGGGGATGACGAAGGAGACGTCGGGGAGGGTGGAGTAGTCGGCCGGGAACTGGGCGAAGGTCCTGGCGGACGACGTCGGCACGTTGCGGAAGCCGAACCAGGGGTTGTGCTTCTGCGCGTAGGAGCCGCTGCTGCAGGTCGTCGAGCCCTGGCCGGGCAGCGACTCGTTGTAGCTGGCCCAGGTCCGGCCGGCGGCGATCAGTTCGGAGGCGAGGTTGGCGGCCGAGGAGAAGCCCGGGGTGACGCAGCCGTCGTCGGTGACGCCCTGGGTGGAGCCGGAGAACAGGGCGTAGTAGTTGGGCTGGCTCGGGTGGGTCTCGGCGTACGACCGGCTGAGGTTGGCGCCGCCGGTCCTGAGCGAGTTGATGTAGGGGGCGCTGGAGGAGCCGATCACCTGGCCGTACGCGTGGTTCTCCATGACCACGACGACCACGTGGTCGGGGGCCTGCACGCCGGACGAGGCCGACGAGGAGCCGCCGAGGCCGCTCCACAGGCCGGCGGCCGCGGCCGTGAAGGCGAGTGCGGAGGCGACCGCCGTACGGCCGCGGCGGTACCTGGAGGGGGTGGAGCGTGCGGTGCTGCCGGACACATCAACCTCCGGAGGGGGGAAGGGCGGGGGCGGCGGTGCGGACAGAGCATGCACACGCCAAGATTTCCCCTCCCCACGTCACCCAACCCGCCCGGTGAAGAGCGGGTGAACTACTCCCCGATGACTCGTTCCACTGTCAACTACTGCTGCTGGGCCGCCTGTTCGGCGAGCGCCCGGTGCGGCGGCCCGCTCGTACATGTGTCCGGGCGACGACTCCGTGTCGTGCGTCGGTCACCGCCTGGAGCACCGACCCGTCCCTCACGCGCATCGCCGCCGTGCGCTGCCGAACGGCTCCTTCCCACCGAAGCCGAAAACCGGGCCGGGCGCCACCGGCCAGGGCGTTCCACCCACCGAAACCGCACCCCCGCCCCGGCGCTTCCGCCCTGGTCTCCGGATAGGCTCGGGCCAGTACGACCTTGATCCGACGGGAGGACCGGGGATGACGGTGCCGGGGCGCAGGAGCAGTACCTTCACGCGGCTGCTGCGGCACGGCTTCACCGATCCCTCGGCCGCCGAGCGGCTGCTGGACAGCGACCAGCTGCTGCCCGTGCGCAGCGACCCGGTGCTGCTGGAGGCGCTGGGCGCGACCGCCGATCCCGATCTGGCGCTGCTCGGCCTCGTACGGCTGCTGGAGGCCCAGCCCGGCGCCACCGCGCGCCGTGAGCTGCTGGACACGCTGATAGCGGCCAAACCGCTGCGCGACCGCCTGCTCGGTGTGCTCGGCGCCTCCGCCGCGCTCGGCGACCACCTGGCCCGGCACCCGCGCGACTGGGAGGCGCTGGTCACCTACGAGCCGCGGGACCTGCACCCGGGCGTGGAGGAGTTCGAGCGCGGTCTGTCCGAGGCCGACGACCCCGTCTCGCTCCGCATCGCCTACCGCCGCTGCCTGCTGTCCATCGCCGCCCGTGACGTGTGCGGCACCACGGACGTCGCCGAGACCGCGGCCGAGCTCGCCGACCTCGCGACCGCCACCCTGCGCGCGGCCCTGGCCCTCGCCCGCACCGCCGCGCCCGAGGACGCCGCGCTGTGCCGCCTCGCGGTCGTCGCGATGGGCAAGTGCGGCGGCCACGAGCTCAACTACGTCTCCGACGTCGACGTGATCTTCGTCGGTGAGGCCGTGGAGGGCGCCGACGAGGACAAGGCGCTGCGGTCCGCCACCAGACTCGCCTCGCACATGATGCGGGTCTGCTCCGAGACGACCGTCGAGGGCTCCATCTGGCCCGTCGACGCCAACCTGCGGCCCGAGGGCAGGAACGGCCCGCTGGTGCGCACGCTCTCCAGCCACCTCGCCTACTACCAGCGCTGGGCCAAGACCTGGGAGTTCCAGGCCCTGCTCAAGGCCCGCCCGGTGGCCGGCGACATCGAGCTCGGCGAGGAGTACGTCGTCGCCCTCGAACCCCTCGTCTGGAAGGCCGCCGAGCGTGAGAACTTCGTCGCGGACGTGCAGAAGATGCGCCGCCGCGTCGTCGAGAACATTCCCGCCGCCGAGATCGACCGCGAGCTGAAGCTCGGTCCCGGCGGCCTCCGGGATGTCGAGTTCGCCGTACAGCTGCTCCAGCTGGTGCACGGCCGGACGGACGCCGGCCTGCGCAGCGGCACCACCCTGGACGCGCTGCGGGCGCTGGCCGCCGGCGGCTACGTCGGACGCGCCGACGCCGTGCAGCTCGACGAGGCGTACCGCTTCCTGCGCTCCATGGAGCACCGCATCCAGCTCTACCGGCTGCGCCGCACCCACCTCGTCCCCGAGGACGAGGCCGACCAGCGCCGCATCGGCCGCTCGCTCGGCCTGCGCGTCGAGCCGGTCGCCGAGCTGAACCGCGAGTGGCGGCGGCACGCCGCCGTGGTACGCCGGCTGCACGAGAAGCTCTTCTACCGCCCGCTGCTCGACGCGGTCGCCCAACTCGCCCCCGGCGAAGCCCGGTTGAGCCCGGAGGCGGCCCGGGAGCGGCTGGTGGCGCTCGGGTACAACGACCCGGCCGCCGCCCTGCGCCACCTGGAGGCACTGGCCTCCGGCGTCACCCGCAAGTCGGCCATCCAGCGCACCCTGCTGCCCGTCCTGCTGGGCTGGTTCGCGGACTCCGCCGACCCCGACGCGGGCCTGCTCAACTTCCGCAAGGTCTCGGACGCGCTGGGCAAGACCCCGTGGTACCTGCGGCTGCTCCGGGACGAGGGCGCCGCCGCCGAGAACCTCGCGCGCGTGCTGTCCGCCGGCCGCCTCGCGCCCGACCTGCTGATGCGCGCCCCTGAGGCGGTGGCCCTGCTCGGCGACGGGGACGGCGGCGGGCTCACCCCGCGTACGCGCGAGCACCTGGAGCAGGAGATCCTCGCCGCGGTGCGCCGCGCGGAGAACGCGCAGCAGGCGGTCACCGCGGCCCGTGGCGTACGGCGCCGGGAGCTGTTCCGCACGGCCGCCGCCGACATCGTCGGCTCCTACGGCACCGAGACCCAGCCGGCCGAGGCCGACGAGGGCGCCCTGGTGGACCGGGTGGGCGCCGCGGTCTCCGACCTGACGGCGGCGACGCTGGCGGGCACGCTGCGCGCCGTCGTGCGCGAGGGATGGGGCGACACCCTGCCGACCCGCTTCGCGATCATCGGCATGGGCCGCTTCGGCGGGCACGAACTGGGCTACGGCTCCGACGCCGACGTGCTCTTCGTGCACGAGCCGCCCGAGGGCGCCGACGAGCGGGCGGCCGCCGAGGCGGCGGGCAAGGTCGTCTCCGAGATGCGCCGACTGCTGCAGATCCCGAGCGCGGACCCGCCGCTGCTGATCGACGCCGACCTGCGCCCGGAGGGCAGGACCGGGCCGCTGGTGCGCACGCTCAAGTCCTACGAGGCCTACTACCGCCGGTGGTCCCTGGTGTGGGAGTCGCAGGCGCTGCTGCGGGCCGCGCCCTTCGCCGGGGACGAGGAGCTGGGCCGCCGCTTCATCGCGCTGATCGACCCGCTGCGGTACCCGGCGGAGGGGCTCGGCGAGGACGCCGTACGGGAGATCCGGCGGCTGAAGGCCCGCATGGAGTCCGAGCGGCTGCCGCGCGGCGCCGACCCCAAGCTGCACACCAAGCTCGGGCCCGGCGGGCTGTCCGACGTCGAATGGACCGTCCAGCTGATCCAACTGCAGCACGGCTGGGCCGAACCGGGCCTGCGGACGACCCGTACCCGTGAGGCGCTCGCGGCGGCGTGCGCGGCCGGGCTGATCTCCGCCGAGGACGCCGCGATCCTGGACGAGGCCTGGGTACTGGCGACCCGCGTGCGCAACGCGGTGATGCTGGTGCGGGGACGCGCCGGGGACACGTTCCCGTCGGACGGGCGCGAACTGGCCGCGGTGGGCCGGTACCTGGGGTACGGCGACGGACACGTGGGCGACATGCTGGATGCCTACCGGCGCTCCGCACGGCGGGCCAGGTCCGTGGTGGAGGAGCTGTTCTACGGCGCGTAGGCCGCCGTCGGCGCACCCGGGAGCCCGGAGTCGCCGCCCCCGCCGGCTCCGGGCGCCGCCCCGGCCCCGCGGGGGCCCGGGGGGTCCCGCCAGGTGCCCGCGGCCGCCGCGGACGTCGCCCTGCCGCGCGGGCCTCGCCGGCGGACGCGACCAGCCCGGACCCGGCACCGAGATCACGTCCCTCCGGGGCGCACCCCGTGCCGGGCTCCAGGACGAAGGTGATGGGCGACCGACCGCACGGGGCCCGCGGGTGCACGCCCCGCGCCGCGCGGACGCCGGGGGAGGGGCACATCGCTCACCGCGGCGAGCGTGCGTGCCGGACGCCGCCGGGCAGGCGGGACTTTCGAAACACGCCCAAGCGTGGCACCGCAGGCGGTGGCGTCTTCGGCAAGGCGTACGGCAGTGCTCCGTACCAGGCCCAGGACACCGCGAACCCGAGGGCGAGACACAGCAGCCCGCCCACCGCGTCCAGCCAGAAGTGGTTCGCCGTGGCCACGATGACGACCAGCGTGGCCACCGGGTAGAGGAGCCCCAGCACCCGCACCCACGGCACCCGGGCGAGGAAGAAGATCGTCAGCCCGCACCACACGGACCACCCGATGTGCATGGACGGCATCGCGGCGTACTGGTTCGACATGTGCTTCAGATCGCCCGAGGCCATCGAACCCCAGGTCCTGTGGACCACCACCGTGTCGATGAAGTTGCTGCCGTTCATGAGCCGCGGGGGCGCGAGCGGATACAGGTAGTAGCCGATCAGCGCCGCACCGGTGGTCACGAACAGCACCAGCCGGGTCGCCGCATAGCGCCCGGGATGACTGCGGAAGAGCCACACCAGCACGCTCAGCGTGATCACGAAGTGCAGCGTGGCGTAGTAGTAGTTCATGCCGACGATCAGCCAAGACACGGAGTTCACCGTGTGGTTGACCGACTCCTCGACGGCGATGCCCAGTTGGTGCTCGGCCCGCCAGATCCAGTCGGCGTTGCGCAGCGCCTTGCCGCGCTGCTCCGGGACCGCGTTGCGGATGACCGAGTACGTCCAGTAACTCACCGCGATCAGCAGGACCTCGAACCACAGCCGGGGCCGGCGCGGGGTGCGCAACCGGCGCAGCACTCCCGGGCTCCTTCCGGCAGCGAGGGAGTCAGGAACGGCCGTCTGATCACGGTCTTCCAGACTGGTCACGGTCGGATCACCCATGGGCACAAAGTCTGCCAGAAACGTCTTGCCCGACCGATCATCCTCCGGTCGGGTTCGGCCCGCATGTTCTACAACGCCGAGACGCGCGCGCCTACTCCCCGCGCAGGGCGCAAAACCCTGGATCCTCCGCCCTAGGGACGATTCCGGTCCCCAGGCGCCGACGCGGTCGAACCGCGCACCACCAGCTCCGGCATGAACACGAACTCACTGTGCGGCGCAGGCGTCCCGCCGATCTCCTCCAGCAGCGTCCGCACCGCCGCCTGCCCCATCGCCGGGACCGGCTTGCGGATCGTGGTCAGCGGCGGGTCGGTGAAGGCGATCAGCGGGGAATCGTCGAAGCCCACCACCGAGATGTCCCGCGGGACTTCGAGGCCGTGCTGCCGGGCCGCCCGTATCGCGCCCAGCGCCATCATGTCGCTCGCGCACACCACCGCCGTGCAGTCGCGGCCGATCAGGGCGGTGGCGGCGGCCTGGCCGCCCTCCAGCGTGTAGAGCGAGTGCTGGACGAGCTCCGTCTCGATCGCCTCCGCGCCCAGACCGAGCTGGTCCTGGACGGCGCGTACGAAACCCTCGATCTTGCGCTGCACCGGCACGAACCGCTTCGGGCCGAGCGCGAGCCCGATCCGCGTGTGGCCCAGCGAGGCCAGGTGCGTCACCGCCAGCGTCATCGCCGCGCGGTCGTCGGGGGAGATGAAGGGCGCCTGCACCTTCGGCGAGAAGCCGTCCACCAGCACGTAGGGCACGCCCTGGGCGCGCAGGCGGTCGTAGCGCTCCATGTCGGCGGTGGTGTCCGCGTGCAGTCCGGAGACGTAGATGATGCCGGCGACGCCGCGGTCGACGAGCATCTCCGTCAGCTCGTCCTCGGTCGAGCCGCCGGGGGTCTGGGTGGCGAGGACCGGGGTGTAGCCCTGCCGGGTCAGCGCCTGGCCGATCACCTGGGCCAGCGCCGGGAATATCGGGTTCTCCAGCTCCGGGGTGATCAGGCCCACCAGGCCCTCGCTGCGCTGCCGCAGACGGACCGGGCGCTCGTAGCCCAGGACGTCGAGGGCGGCGAGCACGGACTGGCGGGTGGTGGCGGCGACGCCCGGCTTCCCGTTGAGGACGCGGCTGACGGTCGCTTCGCTCACCCCCGCCTGAGCAGCGATGTCGGCAAGCCGTGTGGTCACGGCACCGGACTGTACCGGCCGTATCGTCATCGCGGTCCCTCTGTTCTGGTCGGTGCCCCTTGTCCCGCAAGGGGATGATTCCCGTGCCGGAGCAGGATGGCAAGAGCTTGCAGAGTCTTGCACAACCCGGACCGTCCCCGCTCAACCCCGTAGAACAAGGGTCTCACGGGGGTCGACCGGGGGTCACGGTGACGTAACTTCCGGCATCCCTTGCACTTTTTTTCTGCAAGGTCTTTCGCAACGCTTGCATCGCTGTTACGTTCCCACTCGCCCGGCGGCAGCAACGGCGCAGTCGGCAAGACGGGAGCGGCGGACGGGGCCGCTCCCCGCACCACACGGGCTTTCACCCTCAAGGAGAACTCATGCGGCGTGGCATAGCGGCCACCGCGCTGGTGGCGTCCCTCGCCCTCGCGGCGACGGCCTGCGGCGGAAGTGACAGCGGCAGCGACAAGAGCAGCGGCCCGGTCACCATCACCTGGTGGGACACCTCCAACGCCACCAACGAGGCGCCGACCTACCAGGCCCTGGTCAAGGAGTTCGAGGCCGCCAACAAGGGCATCAAGGTCAACTACGTCAACGTCCCCTTCGACCAGGCGCAGAACAAGTTCGACACCGCCGCCGGCTCCAAGGGCGCCCCGGACGTGCTGCGTTCCGAGGTGGGCTGGACCCCCGCCTTCGCCAAGAAGGGCTACTTCCTGCCGCTGGACGGCACCGAGGCCCTCAAGGACCAGGGCAAGTTCCAGCCCAGCCTGATCAAGCAGGCCCAGTACGAGGGCAAGACCTACGGCGTCCCGCTGGTCACCGACACCCTCGCGCTCGTCTACAACAAGGCCCTCTTCAAGAAGGCCGGCATCACCGAGGCCCCGAAGACCTGGGACGAGCTGAAGGCCGACGCCGCCGAGATCGACTCCAAGGCCAAGGTCTACGGCTACTGGGGCTCCACCCAGGCCTACTACGCCCAGACCTTCCTCTACGGCGAGGGCACCGACACCGTCGACGCCTCCGCCAAGAAGATCACCGTGAACTCGCCCGAGGCGCAGAAGGCCTACGGCACCTGGCTGAGCACCTTCAAGGGGCAGGGCCTGCACAAGGCCGACACCACCGCCGACGCCTACGCCCACATCCAGGACGCCTTCGTCAGCGGCAAGGTCGCCTCGATCATCCAGGGCCCCTGGGAGATCACGAACTTCTACAAGGGCTCGGCCTTCAAGGACAAGTCCAACCTCGGCATCGCCACCGTCCCGGCCGGCTCCACCGGCAAGGCGGGCGCCCCGACCGGCGGCCACAACCTGTCGGTCTACGCCGGCTCGGACAAGTCGCACCAGGCCGCCGCGCTGAAGTTCGTCAACTTCATGACCTCCGCGAAGTCGCAGACGGAGATCGCCCTGAAGAACTCCACGCTGCCCACCCGCGACGACGCCTACACCGCCGAGGTCAAGGCCGACCCGGGCATCGCCGGCTTCCAGACGGTCCTGCCGGCCGCCCAGCCGCGGCCCGCGCTGCCGGAGTACAGCTCCCTGTGGGGCCCGCTGGACACGGAGCTGCCGAAGATCGCCGGTGGCAAGGAGTCCCTGGACAAGGGTCTGAGCAACGCTGAACTCGCCATCGCCAAGCTGGTGCCCGACTTCAGCAAGTGAGCCCCGAGTGGCCGTCGGATCCGTCGTGGGGGACGGATCCGACGGCCGCCCGCCTGCGCCCAGCCGCTTCTCAGAGCCGTAGAACTTCCAGAAGGTGCCGAACATGACAGTCGCCATCGACCGCGCGACCGGCAAACGCCACGGTGACCGCGCGCCACGGCCCGGGCTGGGCCAGCGCCTCAAGCACAGCTACCAGAAGTACTGGTACGCGTACGCGATGATCGCCCCGGTGGTGATCGTCCTCGGCGTCCTCGTGCTGTACCCCTTGGTGTACGGCCTCTACCTGACCCTCACCGACGCCAACAGCCTGAACACCGCGCGGACGATCGGCGTCAACCACATCGACGCCACGTACAAGTTCATCGGGCTCGACAACTACAAGGACATCCTCTTCGGCCCGCTGTCGTACGATCGCTTCTGGTCGCACTTCATCTGGACCGTCGCATGGACGGCCCTGTGCGTCGCCCTGCACTACACGATCGGCCTCGGCCTCGCGCTGCTGCTCAACCAGAAGCTGCGCGGCCGGACCTTCTACCGGCTGATGCTCATCGTGCCGTGGGCCGTCCCCACCTTCGTCACCGTCTTCGGCTGGCGCATCATGCTCTCCGACGGCGGGATCATCAACACCTTCCTCGACGCGCTGCACCTGCCGGCGCCGTCCTGGCTGGAGGACACCTTCTGGCAGCGGTTCGCCGCCATCATGGTCAACACCTGGTGCGGTGTGCCGTTCATGATGGTCTCCCTGCTCGGCGGCCTGCAGTCCATCGACGCCTCCCTGTACGAGGCCGCCGAGATGGACGGCGCGAGTGCCTGGCAGCGGTTCCGGTACGTCACCCTGCCGGGGCTGCGGTCCGTCAGCTCCACGGTCGTCCTGCTCGGCATCATCTGGACCTTCAACCAGTTCGCCGTCATCTTCCTGCTCTTCGGCGCGAACTCGGCCCCGGACGCCCAGATCCTGGTCACCTGGGCCTACTACCTCGGCTTCGGGCAGCAGCCGCGCGACTTCGCGCAGTCGGCCTCCTACGGCATCCTGCTGCTGGCCATCCTGATCGTCTTCACCTCGTTCTACCGCCGCTGGCTGAACCGCAACGAGCAGCAGCTCGCGATCTGAGGCAGGAGTTCCCATGAGTACGACCACTGTCGCGACCTCAGCCGCGGTGTCCGACGACGGCCCGGCGCGGAGCCCCCGCAGAATCCGGCGCCGGGGCGAGCGCAGCCTCGCGGCGTCCCTCACCTCCCACGGCATCCTGATCGGCGGAAGCGTGATCGCGCTCTTCCCGATCGTCTGGCTCGTCTTCCTGTCCCTCGGCCCGGACAAGAACGACTACCTCCACCCGGGCGGCATCTGGAAGAAGATGACGCTCGACAACTACTCGTTCGTGTTGCAGCACACGAGCTTCTTCGACTGGCTGAAGAGCTCCCTGATCGTCTCGCTCGGCACCACGGTGCTCGGCGTCCTGGTCGCCGCCACCACCGGATATGCGGTCTCCCGCATGCGCTTCCCGGCCTACCGCAAGTTCATGTGGGTGCTTCTGATCACCCAGATGTTCCCGGTGGCGGTGCTGATGGTGCCGATGTACCAGATCCTGTCCGACCTCGGACTCATCGACAGCTACCTCGGTCTGATCCTGGTCTACTGCTCGACGGCCGTGCCGTACTGCGCGTGGCTGCTCAAGGGCTACTTCGACACCATTCCGTTCGAGATCGACGAGGCCGGCCGCGTCGACGGGCTGTCGCCCTTCGGGACGTTCGCGCGGCTGATCCTGCCGCTCGCCAAGCCCGGTCTGGCGGTCGCCGCCTTCTACAGCTTCATCACCGCCTTCGGCGAGGTCGCCTTCGCCACGACCTTCATGCTGGACGACCGGAAGTACACGCTGGCCGTCGGCCTGCAGACCTTCGTCAGCGAACACGACGCGCAGCGCAACCTGATGGCGGCCACCGCCGTGCTGATCGCGATACCCGTCTCCGCGTTCTTCTACCTCGTGCAGAAGAACCTGGTGACCGGTCTGACCGCCGGCGGAACCAAGGGCTGACCCCGCGACCCGGGACGGTCGCGGTGCCCATCCGACCCCGCAGTCACCGCGACCGTCCCGACCCGCCGATGCATGTACACCTGACCCCATGACCCGTCCCCCACTCCCGATCTCGCTCGGGCGGGGGGACTCCCACCGCACCAAGGACGCCATGACCCAGCAGCACTCCGCCATTGCCCCGGCCCCGTACGCCGCCGAAGCCAAGCGCAGCGACTGGTGGCGGGACGCGGTGATCTACCAGGTCTATCCGCGCAGTTTCGCCGACAGCAACGGCGACGGCATGGGCGACCTGGAAGGCGTACGCTCCCGACTCCCCTATCTGCGCGACCTCGGCGTGGACGCCGTGTGGCTCAGCCCCTTCTACGCCTCTCCGCAGGCCGACGCCGGCTACGACGTCGCCGACTACCGCGCCGTCGACCCCATGTTCGGCAACCTGCTGGACGCGGACGCGCTGATCCGCGACGCCCGCGAGCTGGGCCTGCGCATCATCGTCGACCTGGTGCCCAACCACTCCTCCGACCAGCACGAGTGGTTCAAGCGCGCGCTGCGCGAGGGCCCGGGCTCACCGCTGCGCGAGCGCTACCACTTCCGTCCCGGCAAGGGAAAGACCGGCGAACTCCCGCCCAACGACTGGGAGTCGATCTTCGGCGGCCCGGCGTGGACCCGGGTGACGGAGCCGGACGGCACGCCCGGCGAGTGGTACCTCCACCTCTTCGCCCCCGAGCAGCCCGACTTCAACTGGGACCACCCGGCGGTCGGCGACGAGTTCCGCTCCATCCTGCGCTTCTGGCTCGACATGGGAGTCGACGGTTTCCGCATCGACGTCGCCCACGGACTGGTGAAGGCGGCGGGTCTGCCCGACCTCGGCGGGCACGACCAGGTGAAGTTGCTGGGCAACGATGTCATGCCGTTCTTCGACCAGGACGGCGTGCACGAGATCTACCGGCAGTGGCGGCTCATCCTCGACGAGTACCCCGGCGAGCGCATCTTCGTGGCGGAGGCCTGGACCCCGACCATCGAGCGCACCGCGAACTACGTCCGCGCGGACGAGCTGCACCAGGCCTTCAACTTCCAGTACCTGTCGACCGCCTGGGACGCCCAGGAGCTGCGCGAGGTCATCGACCGCACGCTGGAGGCGATGCGCCCGGTCGGCGCCCCCGCCACCTGGGTGCTGTCCAACCACGACGTCACCCGGCACGCCACCCGCTTCGCCAACCCGCCCGGCCTCGGCACCCAGATCCGCCTGGCCGGCGACCGCGAGCTGGGCCTGCGGCGCGCCAGGGCCGCGAGCCTGCTCATGCTGGCCCTGCCCGGGTCCGCCTACGTCTACCAGGGCGAGGAGCTCGGCCTGCCGGACGTCGTGGACCTGCCGGACGAGGTGCGCCAGGACCCGGCGTACTTCCGCGGCGCCGGCCAGGACGGCTTCCGCGACGGCTGCCGGGTGCCCATCCCGTGGACGCGCGGGGGATCGTCGTACGGCTTCGGCGGCGGTGGCAGCTGGCTGCCGCAGCCGGCGGGCTGGGGCGAGCTGAGCGTCGAGGCGCAGCAGGGCGTACCGGGCTCGACCCTGGAGCTGTACCGTGCCGCCCTCGCGGTCCGCCGTGCGCAGCCCGACCTGGGCGCGGGCGACGCGGTGGAGTGGCTGCGCGCCCCCGAGGGCGTACTGGCCTTCCGGCGCGGGGAGTTCGTGTGCGTCGCGAACACCGGCGGCGAGTCGGTGACGACTCCGGCCCACGGCCGCGTCCTGCTCGCGAGCGGTGAGGTGACCGAGGCGGACGGCGAGACGAAGGTGCCCGCGGACACGACGGTGTGGTTCACCACGCGCCGCTGAAACTTCTTGCATCAACTTCACACGGCCCGCTGCCTTTTCAGGCGGCGGGCCTTTAACATCTCCGTCACCGCAAGTTGGTTGAAAATTTGCAGCAAGAGCCTTCAACGGTGAAGGAGCCCCCCCATGGCACGCAGAACGCTCTCCGCGGCGGTCGCCCTCTCGGCCGCCGCCCTTGTCATGACCCCGACGTCCGCGCAGGCGTCGCCCCCCGGGACCAAGGACGTCACCGCCGTCCTCTTCGAGTGGAAGTACGCCTCGGTCGCCAAGGAGTGCACCAGCACGATCGGCCCGGCCGGCTACGGATACGTCCAGGTCTCCCCGCCCGCCGAGCACATACAGGGCTCGCAGTGGTGGACGTCGTACCAGCCGGTGAGCTACAAGATCGCCGGCCGCCTCGGTGACCGCACGGCCTTCCTGAACATGGTGAACACCTGCCACGCGGCCGGGGTGAAGGTCGTCGTCGACACCGTCGTCAACCACATGTCCGCGGGCAGCGGCACCGGCACCGGCGGGTCGTCGTACACGAAGTACGACTACCCCGGGCTGTACTCCTCCTACGACTTCGACGACTGCACCGCGCAGGTCACCGACTACCAGGACCGCTGGAACGTCCAGCACTGCGAACTGGTCGGCCTCGCCGACCTGGACACGGGCGAGGAGTACGTCCGCAAGACCATCGCCGGCTACATGAACGACCTGCTCTCGCTCGGTGTCGACGGCTTCCGTATCGACGCGGCCAAGCACATCGACGCCGCCGACCTCGCGAACATCAAGTCCCGGCTGACCGACCCGAACGCGTACTGGAAGCAGGAGGTCATCTACGGCGCCGGCGAGGCCGTCCAGCCCACCGAGTACACCGGCAACGGCGACGTCCAGGAGTTCCGCTACGCCTACGACCTCAAGCGCGTCTTCAACGACGAGAAGCTCGCCTACCTGAAGAACTACGGCGAGGGCTGGGGCTACCTGAGCAGCTCGGTGGCCGGCGTCTTCGTCGACAACCACGACACCGAGCGCAACGGCTCCACCCTGAACTACAAGGACGGCGCCAACTACACCCTGGCCAACGTCTTCATGCTCGCCTACCCGTACGGCGCCCCGGACATCAACTCCGGCTACGAGTGGTCCGACGCGGACGCCGGCCCGCCCAACGGCGGCACCGTCAACGCCTGCTGGCAGGACGGCTGGAAGTGCCAGCACGCCTGGCCGGAGATCATCCGCATGGTCGCCTTCCGCAACGCCACCCGCGGCCAGGCCCTGAGCAACTGGTGGGACGACGGCAACGACGCCATCGCCTTCGGCCGCGGCGGCAAGGGCTACGTCGCCATCAACCACGAGACGAGCACCCTGACCCGGACCTACCAGACGTCGCTGCCGGCGGGGACCTATTGCAACGTGCAGAACAACACCTCGGTGGCGGTGAACTCCAGCGGGCAGTTCACCGCCACCCTGGGCGCCGGCACGGCGCTGGCGATCTACACCGGGAAGTCGAGCTGCTGAGGCCCTACTTCCACGTGTCGCTCGTGGTGTAGCCGGACGAACCGCCCGTCGTGTACGAGCGGTTCGTCCCGGACTCCCAGGTCACGTTCCCGGAGCCGTCCTTCTTGATGTACTTGTACGTGAAGGCCGTGTTCCTGGGGACGATGACCAGCCTGCTCCAGGTGGGGTAGGACTCCGGCGACAGCGGGATCGCGTCGGCGGTGTTCCAGGAGCCGAGGGAGGCGACGGAGCCGACGACGTAGACGTTGGTGCCCCAGTCGGTCGTCGCGGACTCGTTGAAGGTGACGTCGGTGGCGTCCGTGTCCGCCAGGTTCCAGGAGTTCTTCACCGAGAGCGCCGACGCCGTGCTCGTGGCCGACCGGTTGGCGTTCGACTCCCAGGTGACGTTTCCGGACGCGTCCTTCTTGATGTACTTGAAGGTGAAGGACGTGTCGACCGGCACACTCACCTCGCCCGACCAGACCGGGTAGCCGGAGGAGGAGAGCTTGACCGCCTTCGAGGTGTCCCAGCCGCCCAGCGCAGCGATCGAACCGACCACGTACACGTCGGTGCCGGACGTCGTCGGGGCGTACTCGTCGAACGTCGCGCTCACGGTGGAGCCGGACGAGCCGCCGCCACCCGTGTCGTCGCACCCGACGGTGCAGGTGTAGGACGCGTCGTAGAAGGCGACCGCGCTCTTGGCCGGGACGGTGAGCGAGGCGCTGCCGCCGGAGACGGTGACCGTGCTCGCGCCGCCGTCGACGACGTTCTTGTACGTGCCGTCGGCCATGCCGGTGGCGAAGGTGTACGTGGCCGCGGACGAGCCGTTGTTCAGGGCGAAGAAGCCCGCGCCGCTCCGGCCGAAGCCGATCACGTCCGAGGACTTGGTCTGCCAGTCGGAGACCGCCGCCGAGCCGGCCGCGTTGTGCCAGGCCACCATGCCGACGACCCCGGTGTCGCGGTCGAGGCAGTACCAGGTGCCGTCCGAGCAGTCGGTGTCGGTCACGAAGCCCGATGTGTTCGGCGGGGCCTGGTCGCTCTGGGTCCACTCCCAGCCGGCGAAGACCGTGGGGGTCGCCCACCTGTAGGCGAGCTGGAAGAGGTTGGCGAGCTTGTAGGTGTCGCCGTCCTTGTAGCTCAGGTGCAGGCCGTTGCGCTCGGTGTCGTGGTTGGTCACGAAGGACACCGAGTTCGCCGCCGGCAGGATGCCGCTGCTCTCCAGGGAGGACAGGTCGCTGACGTTCCCCTGGAAGGCCGACTTCATCCTGCTCGCGTAGGTGAAGTCCAGCACGTCGCCGGAGGCGTAGTAGTCGGCGGGCTGCGGGGTCGAGCCCGGGTAGATCTCCTGGAAGACGTAGGGCGCCGTGCCCGCCGTCGTGTTCGTCAGCTTCGACTCGATCGCGGCCAGATCGGTCTCCGGGATGTGCTTGGCCGCGTCCACGCGGAAGCCGTCGACACCCAGCGCGAGCTGGGAGTTGAGGTAGTCGGCCAGGCCCGCCCGGACGCTGTCCGAGCCGGTCCTGAGGTCGGGCAGGCCCAGGAGTTCACAGTTCTGGACCTGTGTGAGGTTGGAGTAGTCCTGGATGGTCAGGTCGGAGGTGGGGCAGTCCGAGGAGTCGTGGTAGTCGCCGCGGTCCCACTCCGGGGTGTCGTACTTGCTGGTGATCGTCGTGCCGTTGTAGCCGGTGCCGGTCTGCGCGGCGGTGTGGTTGATCACCGCGTCCGTGTACACCTTGACGCCGGCACCGTGGCAGGCCGTGATCATCGCGGCGAACTGCGCCTTCGTGCCGAAACGGCTGTTGAGGTCGTAGGAGTAGGGCTGGTAGACGTCCCACCAGTAGTACGAGGACTGCTTGAGGGACTCGGCGGGCGGTGCCACCTGCACGGCTCCGTAGCCGGCCGGGCCCAGGATGTTCGTGCATTCCGAGGCGATGGAGTTCCAGTTCCACTCCCACAGGTTGGCGATGACGTCGCCCTTGGCGGTGGTGTCCGCGTGTGCGGAGGCGGCGGGCAGTGCGACGGCGCCCGCGAGTGCCAGCGCGCCGGCGGCCACGGCTCGCGCCGTGCGCCGGCAGACACCCGGGGGTCGGTGTCCGATCATGTGCGGCTCCGATGAAAGGGTGCGGGGTTTTCAACCAGTGGTGAGCGTGGGGGAGTTGAGGGGGACCGTCAAGGTTGCGGTTGAAACTTCTTGCTATGAGTTTCAAAACTCTTGCTGTAAACCTTTCGTCAGCGATACGGTCACGCGGGCGCCCGGCGACGAAGCCGTCCCGCGGCGCAGGGGTCGGACCCACTGAGCCGTAATCGCAAGGAGTTCCCGCCTGTGATACCGAGATGGCCGGCGCCCACGCGGCGCCGCACCGCCCATGCCAGACGGGTCGCGGCCGTCACCGTCGCCGCGCTCGCCGCCGCCCTCGTCCAGCCGCTCGCGGCGCACGCGGACGCTCCGCCCCCGCCACCCTCCGACGCGAAGCTCGCCGCCGCGCCCGCCCGGCACGACGACACCCGCGAGCAGTTCTACTTCGTGATGCCGGACCGGTTCGCCAACGGCGACACGTCCAACGACAGGGGCGGCCTGACGGGTTCGCGGCTCAGCACCGGCTACGACCCCACCGACAAGGGCTTCTACCAGGGCGGTGACCTCAAGGGCCTGACCGGGAAGCTCGACTACATCAAGGGCCTGGGCACCACCGCCATCTGGATGGCCCCCATCTTCAAGAACCGTCCGGTGCAGGGCACGGGCAGCAACGCCTCGGCCGGCTACCACGGTTACTGGATCACCGACTTCACCCAGGTCGACCCGCACTTCGGCACCAACAAGGACCTCGCCACCCTCATCTCCAAGGCGCACGCCAAGGGCATGAAGGTCTTCTTCGACGTCATCACCAACCACACGGCGGACGTCGTCGACTACAAGGAGAAGTCCTACGACTACCTCTCCAAGGGCGCGTTCCCGTATCTGACGAAGGACGGCAGGCCGTTCGACGACAGCGACTACGCCGACGGCACGAAGAGGTTCCCGGCCGTCACCCGGGACTCCTTCCCGCGCACCCCGGTGGTCACGAGCGCCGTCAAGGTCCCGTCCTGGCTCAACGACCCGACGATGTACCACAACCGCGGTGACTCGACCTACACCGGCGAGTCGACCACGTACGGGGACTTCTCCGGCCTGGACGACCTGTGGACCGAGCGTCCCGAGGTCGTCCGCGGCATGGAGAGGATCTACGAGCGCTGGGTGCGCGACTTCGGCATCGACGGCTTCCGGATCGACACCGTGAAGCACGTGGACATGGAGTTCTGGACGCAGTGGGCGACGGCGCTGGACAAGTACGCCGCCGCGCACGGCCGCAGGAACTTCTTCATGTTCGGCGAGGTCTACTCCGCCGACACCTCCGTCACCTCGCCGTTCGTCACCCAGGGCCGGCTCGACGCCACCCTCGACTTCCCCTTCCAGGACGCCGCGCGCACCTACGCCTCCCAGGGCGGCAGCGCGCAGAAGCTCGCGTCCGTCTTCGGCGACGACTACAAGTACACGACCGACAAGGCCAACGCCTACGAGCAGGTCACCTTCCTCGGCAACCACGACATGGGCCGCATCGGGTACTTCCTGAACCAGGACAACCCCAAGGCCACCGACGCCGAGCTGCTGAAGAAGGACGAGCTCGCCAACGAGCTGATGTTCCTCAGCCGCGGCAACCCGGTCGTCTACTACGGCGACGAGCAGGGCTTCACCGGTTCCGGCGGCGACAAGGACGCCCGCCAGACGATGTTCGCCTCCAAGGCCGCCGACTACCTCGACGACGACGAGATCGGCACCGACCGCACCCACGCGAGCGACGCGTACGACACGGGTGCGCCGCTGTACCGGCAGATCGCCGCGCTCAGCAGGCTGCGCACGCACAACCCCGCGCTGACGGACGGCGTGCAGACACAGCGGTACGCGGCCGACGGCCCCGGTGTCTACGCGTTCAGCCGCACCGACGCGCAGACCGGCCAGGAGTACGTCGTCGCCTTCAACAACGCCGGCGAGGCGAAGCAGGCCACCTTCGCGGCCGGCTCGGCGGACATGAAGTACCGCGGAATCCACGGCACTTCGGACACGGTGACGTCCGGCGCCGACAAGAAGATCACCGTCACCGTCCCGGCGGAGTCCGCCGTCGTGCTCAAGGCGGCCGGCAGGCCCGCGAAGCCGTCGACGGCCCCGACCCTCACCCTCACGGCCCCCGCCGCGGGAGCCACCGGCACGGTCGAGGTGTCCGCGGACGTCGACGGGGGCGGCCTCAACCGCGTCGTCCTCGCCGCCCAGGTCGGCAACGGTGCCTGGAAGACGCTGGGTTCCGCCGACCACGCCCCGTACAAGGTCACGCAGACCCTCGGCAAGGACGTGCCGGCCGGGACCGCCCTGCGCTACAAGGCGGTCGTGGTCGACTCGGCCGGGCACACCGCGAGTGCCACGGCCGCCTCGACGACCGGCACCCCGCCGGCTCCCGAGACGCCCACCGCCTCCTCCCGCGACTACGCGATCGTCCACTACCGGCGCACCGACGGCGACTACGACCAGTGGGGCCTGTACGCCTGGGGCGACCTCGCCGACGGCGAGTCGACCACCTGGCCGGCCGGCCACCCCTTCGTCGGCCGGGACGCCTACGGCGCCTTCGCCTACGTCAAGCTGAAGCCCGGTGCCTCCGGCGTCGGCTTCCTGGTCGTCGACAAGGACGGCAACAAGGACGTCTCCGCCGACCGCACCATCGACGTCACCAGGACCGGCGAGGTCTGGATCGAGCAGGGCAAGGAGGCCGTGCAGACGACGCGGCCCGACTACCCGGCGCAGGACAAGACCAAGGCGGTCATCCACTACCACCGTGCCGACGGGAACTACGACGGCTGGGGACTGCACGTGTGGACCGGCGCCGCGAACCCGACGGACTGGTCGACCCCGCTGAAGCCGGTGCGGACCGACGCCTACGGCGCGGTCTTCGAGGTACCGCTCACCGACGGTGCCACCGGCCTCAGCTACATCATCCACAAGGGCGACGAGAAGGACCTCCCCGCCGACCAGTCGCTGGACCTCAAGGCCAACGGCTACGAGGTGTGGCTGCTGAACGGCCAGGAGAAGTACCTGCTGCCGCAGCCCGCGGGCTCCTCGGCCGCGCTCGACCTGACCACCTCCAAGGCGGTCTGGATCGACCGGGACACGGTCGCCTGGAAGGGCTCCGACGCCGCCGTCTCCACCCAGCTGCTGTACTCCCACGACGGCTCGATCGCCGTCAAGGACGGCGCGCTGACCAGCGACGACGAGCGCTGGCTGCGGCTGACGAGGACCACGCTCACCGACGCCCAGAAGGCCAGGTTCCCCTACCTGAAGGACTACCCGGCCTACTCCGTCGACCCGCGCGACCGCGACCGGGTGCGCGAGGCGCTCGACGGCCAGATCGTCGCCTCGCAGCGCGCCGCCAACGGCGCCGTGCTGGCGGCGACGGGCGTGCAGATCGCCGGCGTGCTCGACGACGTGTACGCGAGCGCGACCAAGTCGACGCTGGGGCCCACGTTCCACAAGGGCCGCCCCACGCTCTCCGTCTGGGCACCGACCGCGCAGAGCGTCTCACTGGAACTCGACGGCTCACGGAAGAGGATGCGGCGCGACGGCACCACCGGCGTCTGGTCGGTCACCGGGCCCGCGTCCTGGAAGAACAAGCCCTACCGGTACGTCGTGAAGGTGTGGGCGCCCTCCGTCCGGAAGATCGTCACCAACAAGGTCACCGACCCCTACTCGCTCGCCCTGACGGCGGATTCCGAGCGCAGCCTCGTCGTCGACCTGCACGACCGCTCCCTCGCACCGAAGGGCTGGTCGTCCCTGGCCAAGCCCAAGGCGGTGCCGCTGAAGGACGCCGAGATCCAGGAACTGCACATCCGCGACTTCTCGGTCGAGGACAAGACGGTGCCCGCCCGCGACCGGGGCACCTACCTCGCCTTCACCGACCGGGGCAGCGACGGCTCCAGGCACCTGCGTGAGCTGGCGAAGTCCGGGACGTCGTACGTGCATCTGCTGCCCGCCTTCGACCTCGCCACCATCCCCGAGAGGAAGGCGGACCAGACGAGCCCCGACTGCGACCTCGCCTCCTACCCGGCCGACTCCGGCAAGCAGCAGGAGTGCGTCGCCAGGAGCGCGGCGAAGGACGCCTACAACTGGGGCTACGACCCGTTCCACTACACGGTCCCGGAAGGCTCGTACGCGACCGACCCGGACGGCACGGGCCGCACGGTCCAGTTCCGCAAGATGGTCCAGTCGCTCAACCAGGACGGTCTGCGGGTCGTCATGGACGTCGTCTACAACCACACGGCGGCGGCCGGCCAGGCGGACACCAGCGTCCTGGACAAGGTCGTGCCCGGCTACTACCAGCGGCTCCTCGCCGACGGCTCGGTGGCGAACAGCACCTGCTGCGCCAACACCGCCACCGAGAACGCCATGATGGGCAAACTGGTCGTCGACTCGGTCGTCACCTGGGCCAGGCAGTACAAGGTCGACGGCTTCCGCTTCGACCTGATGGGACACCAGCCGAAGGCCAACATCCTCGCGGTCCGCAAGGCCCTCGACGCGCTGACCCCCGCGAAGGACGGCGTCGACGGCAAGAAGATCATCATGTACGGCGAGGGCTGGAACTTCGGCGAGGTCGCCGACGACGCCCGCTTCGTGCAGGCCACCCAGAAGAACATGGCCGGCACCGGGGTCGCGACCTTCTCCGACCGGGCCCGGGACGCCGTGCGCGGCGGCAGCCCCTTCGACTCCGACCCCGGCGTCCAGGGCTTCGCCTCCGGTCTCTACACCGACCCCAACTCCTCGTCCGCCAACGGCACGACGGCCGAGCAGAAGGCCCGACTGCTGCACTACCAGGACCTGATCAAGGTCGGACTGACCGGCAACCTCGCCAGGTACCGCTTCACCGACACCGACGGCAAGGAGGTCACCGGGGCCGAGGTCGACTACAACGGCCAGCCGGCCGGCTACGCGGACGCGCCCGGCGACGCCGTCGCCTACGCGGACGCGCACGACAACGAGTCCCTGTTCGACGCCCTCACCTACAAGCTGCCGAAGGGCACGTCCGCGGCCGACCGGGCCCGGATGCAGGTCCTCGCGATGGCGACGGCGACCCTCTCGCAGGGCCCGTCCCTCTCGCAGGCGGGCTCCGACCTGCTGCGGTCGAAGTCCCTGGACCGCAACTCCTTCGACAGCGGCGACTGGTTCAACGCCATCCACTGGAACTGCGCCGACGGCAACGGCTTCGGGCGCGGACTGCCGATGGCGGCCGACAACGAGTCCAAGTGGCCGTACGCCAAGCCGCTGTTGACCTCGGTGCGGGTCGGCTGCCCGCAGATCGAGGGCGCCTCGTCCGCGTACCGGGACCTGCTGAGGATCCGCTCCACGGAGAAGGCGTTCTCGCTCGGCACGGCCGGGCAGGTCCAGTCCGGGCTGTCCTTCCCGCTGTCCGGGAAGGACGAGACACCCGGCGTGATCACGATGGAGCTCGGCGACCTGGTCGTCGTGTTCAACGCGACGCCGGACGAGCAGGAGCAGCGCGTGGCGTCGCTGGCCGGAACCGGCTACCGGCTGCACCCGGTGCAGGCGGCCGGGGCCGATTCTGTCGTGAAGACGTCCGCTTATGATCAGAAATCAGGCACCTTCGCCGTTCCGGGGCGCACTGTTGCCGTATTCTCCCGGAATCCCTGACGAGGGCCTTACGTTGGTGGGGCAGACCCCGAACCCCGGTCTGCCCCACCGGTGTTGTCCAAGGGCTCGAGAGATGGACGTCGACGGCAAGCTGACAGACACGACCGTGCTGGTCGTGGACGACATGGCGGCCAGCCGGTACGCCATGGGCACGGTACTGCGCCGCGCCGGACACCAGGTCGTCCCCGTCGCCAGCGGCCAGGAGGCGCTCGTCGAGCTCGACGTACGGCTGCGCAAGGGCATCCTGCCCGACGTGGCCCTGGTCGACGTCGACCTGCCGGACATGAGCGGCTTCGAACTCTGCCGCCGGGTCAAGGAACGGCCCCGCATGGCGAGCCTCCCCGTCGTGCACTTCTCCGCCGCCGCGGTGGCACCGGCCGACCGCTGCCGGGGGCTGGACGCGGGCGCCGAGACCTATCTGACGGTGCCCGCCGAGCCCGAGGAGATCGAGGCGGTGGTGCGGACCGCGCTCCGCACCGCGCGGCTGCGCGCCGACGACAAGGCGCTGGTACGGCGGCTGACACTGCTGTCGCAGGTGATCATCACCATCCAGTCGGCGCGCTCCCTGCAGGAACTGGCCGACGCCGCCGCCGACGGCACCGCGCTGCTGACCGGCGGCCCCGCCGCCGTCTTCGTCCTCGGCCCGGACGACGAGCTCTACCGCGGCGTCTCCCGCGACCGCACCTCACTGGCCCTGCCGGACGAGGGCGCCCACCGGACCGTGGCCGGTCTGCTGCGCCGGCTCAGCCGCGGGCACGCCGGGGTGCAGCTCACCACGGTCCCCGCGCCGTTGTGGCCGGCCGGGTTCTTCCGGCCCCGTGTCCAGCACGACGCGCGGCTGGCGCTGGTCCTCACCCAGGACGGCAGGGCCCCGGTGTGCCTGGCCACGCCCACCGGTGGCAGGCGCCGGCCGAACCACGGGGACGAGGCCCTGGTGGCGCAGCTCGCGCAGGCCACCGCGCTGGCCGCCGAGCCGCTGCTCATGTACCAGGTCGAGCGGCACGTCGCGCTCACCCTCCAGCACAGCTTCCTGCCCCGGCCGCACCGGCTCTCCGAGCTGCCCGGCCTGGAGGTCGCGGTCCGCTATGTGCCCGCCTCCCGGGAGACCGAGATCGGCGGCGACTTCTACGCGGCCCAGCGCACCGGCCAGGGCGTGCTCACCGCGGTCGGCGACGTCGTGGGGCACTCGCTGGACGCCGCCACCGTCATGGTCGAGATCCGGCACGCCCTGCGCGCGTACTGCGTCGAGGAGAGCGAACCGGCGCTGCTCGCCGCGCGCCTGGACCGGATGCTCCAGCACTACCACCCCGAGGTCACCGCCACCGTGTGCCTGGCGCTGATCGACCCGGCGAGCGGCCGCGCCCGGATCGCCAACGCCGGCCACCTGCCGCCGCTGATCCTGCGGCGCAGCGGCGAGGCGGCGTACGCCGAGGCCGACGGCCCGCTGCTCGGCCTCGGTCTGCCCCACCCGGAGCCCGCCGAGCTGACCCTGGGACCGGCCGACCGGCTGCTCATGGTCACGGACGGGCTGATCGAGACCCGCGGCACCGACCTGTCCGTCTCCATGGAGCAGCTCCGCTCGGCGGCCGTCGGCTCCCTGCCGGGGCTGGACGCCCTGTGCGACACGCTGCTGGGCTGCTTCGGCCACGACCGCGAGGACGACATCGCGATGCTCGCGGTGCAGCTGAAGGACCGCGCGGCGCGGCACTAGGGTGGCCCTGTCGTCGTAGAACAGGAGTGCCCATGCCGCAGATCACCGTCGACTACTCGCGTACGATCGCGCCCGCCTTCGACCGGGACGCCTTCGCCCGCGCCCTGCACGAGGCGACGGTCGAGATCGCCGCGGCCAGGCCGGAGGCGTGCAAGACGCAGTTCCGGCCGGGCGAGTTCACCGTGTACGGCTACGAGGACCCCGCCGAGTTGCGCCACGCGGTCGTCCACGTCACCCTGGGGCTGCTGGCCGGGCGCACCGAGGAGACCAAGGCGCGGCTGACCGAGGCCGTTCTGGACCTGCTGCGCAAGCACGTCGCGGACGAGGGGGTCGTGCTGCACGCCTCGGCCGAGGTGCGTGACCTGGACCCGTCGTACCGCAAGTTCGACCGCTGAGACGTTTCTGCAGAGGTTTCAGGGACCCCGCTCAGGACGCCAGTGAGATCAGCCGGGCGATCAGGTCCGTGAAGGGGCCGTCGGCCGGCTCGTCCTTGAGGATCCGGCGCAGCAGCCCGGCCATCTCCTCGTCGTGGGCGGCGCTCACGGCGGCCAGCGCGGCGAAGTCGTGCACCAGCTGGGTCTCCAGCTCGGCGCGCGGGATGCGCCGGCCGTCCAGCCAGATCAGCGCGGTCGACTCGGCCAGCGAGATCCAGGAGCGTACGACCAGTTCCAGTCGCGCGGGCGGATCCTCGACCCCCAGGTGCGAAAGGATCTGGTCATACGCGGCCTGCCGTACGGAGTCGATGAGGGCGTTGGTCGTCGAGGAGCCGACGGCCGGGCCGCCGCGCATCAGCGCCGAGAAGCCGGGTCCGTGCTCGTCGACGAAGTCGAAGAAGCGGTGCATCACCCGGCGCAGCCGCCGGCCCAGCGGACCGTCGCGGGGCTCGTCGAACCGGCCCGCCAGATCCAGCGCGGCACGCCTCAACGCGGCCTCGTACAGGCTGAGTTTGCCGGGGAAGTAGTGGTAGACCAAGGGACGCGAGATGCCCGCGGCGGACGCTATCTCGTCGATCGAGACGTCGTCGGGAGAGCGTTGGCTGAACAGTTCGAGGGCGACGCCGATCAACTGCTGCCGCCGCTCCTCGACTCCCATTCTGCGGCGCACTCCGGTAGTCATGCGAACACCTTACCGATCGGATCCGGCCGGGAACGGTCCGGACCGACCACCGGGTGCTCACATGTCCAGCACCAGACGACCGCCTCGTGCGCGGGAGACACAGATCAGCATCGAGTCGGCGCGCTCGGCGTCCGTCAGCAGCTCGTCCCGGTGCTCCACCTCACCCTCCAGCACCCGCTGTTGGCACGTCCCGCAGAAGCCCTGCTCGCAGGAGTAGGCGGTGCCCGGCAGCTCGGCGCGCACGGCGGCCAGCACGGTCGAGTCGGCCGCGACGGCCAACGTCCGCCCGCTGCGCCGTAGTTCGACCTCGAAGGCGCTGTTGCCGTCCCCCGGGGCGCGGGGGCCGAAGCGCTCGACACGGACCGACGGGACGCGCTCGGCGACGGCCGCGAGGAGCCCTTCGGGCCCGCAGCAGTACACGGCGGCGCCCTCGGGGAGACCGTCCAGCAGGCCGTCCAGATCGGGCGAACCGTCCTCGTCCTCGGCGACCACGGTCACCCGGTCGCCGCCCAGCTTCGCCAGCTCCTCCAGGAACGGCATCGACGCCCGCGTCCGCCCGCCGTACAGCAGCCGCCACGGCGTGTCCTGCCCGAGCGCCCGCAGCATCGGCAGCACCGGGGTGATCCCGATGCCGCCGACGACGAAGACGTACGAGGACGCCTCGACGAGCGGGAAGCGGTTCCGCGGCCCGCGCACCTCGATCTCCATGCCCGCGCGCACCTGCTCGTGCACCTCGCGCGAGCCGCCGCGCCCGTCCCCGATCAGCCGCGTGGCAATGGTGTACGAGGTGGTGTCCGCCGGGTCGCCGCACAGCGAGTACTGCCGGACCAGGCCCGACGGCAGCACCAGGTCGAGATGGGCGCCGGGCTCCCAGCGCGGCAGGCCTGCTCCCTCCAGCCGCAGTCGGACGACGCCGTCGGCGACGGTCTCGTGCGCGGCGACCCGCAGCCTGAGCGCCCGTGACCGGGGCCGTCCGGAGACCGGCTGCTCCAGGGCCGGCATCGGCCACAGCGGCGAGCGCCGGATACGGCGCCGCATCGCCCGCCGGACCAGCACGGCGGCGCCCGCGGCGGCCGCGACCGTCCGCAGCCTGGGCATCACGCCGCCCCCCGCTCGGCCGCCGTCGCGGCGGGGGAGGAGGCGAGATAGGCGACGGCCTGCTCGGTCGAGCCCTCCTGGGACGGGTGGTAGGAGTGGCTCAGATACCGCGGGATCGACCTGAGCATGTCGCCGGTGGCCGGCAGGGTGCCCCGCCTGCCGCGGACGTAGAAGTCCTTGAGGCTCGCCTTCCGGTCGGTCAGCGTCGGGTCGTTCGCCATGAAGAAGCGCGCCCCGCGCTGCCACAGGAAGACCAGCGCCGCGAAGGCGGTGGCCCAGGTGCGCACCCGCCGCCGGTAGCCGCCGTCGACGTGCTCGAACAGGTCGAAGGCCACGGACCGGTGCTCGACCTCCTCGGCACCGTGCCAGCGCAGCAGGTCCAGCATGGTCGGGTCGGCGCCCCGCCGGTCCAGCTCCTCGGCGTTCAGCACCCAGTCGCCGAGGAACGCGGTGTAGTGCTCGATCGCCGCGATCAGCGCGACCCGCTCCAGCAGCCACCACCTGCGCGCCCGGCCGGGCGATGGGGGTACCACCCACGCGTTCAGCAGTGGGGGAGTCCGGTCGCCGAGCAGCTTCTCGAAGAGCCAGTCGACCTGCGCGGTGTACGGCGTCGGATCGAGACCCTGCTCCTTCAGATGGGGCAGCACCTCGTCGTGGGCCTGCGAGTGCATCGCCTCCTGCCCGATGAACCCGATGACGTCCTCGCGCAGCCGCTCGTCCCGGATCAGCGGCAGCACCTGCTTGTAGACGTGCACGAACCACCGCTCACCGGCGGGCAGCAGCAGATGCAGCACGTTGATGGTGTGCGTGGTGAACGGATCCCCCGGCACCCAGTGCAGCGGTGTCTTCTCCCATGAGAAGGACACCTTCCGTGCCTTGAGGTGGACCTGCGTATGAGACATGGCGTCAATGTACTGACGGGTAAGTCCGAAGGAAACCCTTCGGCCGGTACTTGTTGACACAAGTGTCAGCTAGCGCCGCGGCCACGACACTAGCCGAGCCCTGTGACCGACTGTCCGTCGTCCGTGGTGCCCTTGAGCTGGGCGCGGACCCCCTGCTCGGCCCGTGCGGCCAGCAGACCGCCGCTCGCGTGCGCCCGGACCCCGCCCGTCGTGCTGATCGACGCCGTCCCCCTGCTCCCGGCCGCGAGCAGGTACCAGTGGCCCGACTCCGCCTTCCACAGCACCCCGGCGAGCACCTGCGGGCTCTTCGGGCCGCACGCCGGGACGTTCTCCGCCTTCGCCGCGATCGCCGCGTACCTGCCGCCCGGTGTGTGGAACTGCGCCAGCACCCGGGTGCCGCCGCCCCGCCAGGTCTCCGCCCGCGTGCACACCCAGTCCGCCGAACCGCTCGCGTCCGGCAGCGGCTGCTCGGCGTACGACCAGGCGTTGACGCTGCGCACCCCCGCCGAGCGCAGCGCGCCCAGCGAACAGGCGTACGGCGCCCAGGTGCGCAGCGCCCGCGCGCCGGAGACGTCGTGGGTGGCGCCGGGGCGTCCCGTGGTCAGCCGGGCGGGGACGAGCTCGCCGAGGTCCGTCGACAGGCGGGTGCCGGTGGCGTCCGTCAGCTGCATCACGTTCCAGGACGTGCAGCCGCCGGTCGGCGCCGCCGCGTTCGCCAGCGGGGCGGTGACACCGCGGGTGAGGGGCAGGTCCATCACGCCGGCGCCCGGCTTGAGCAGGTCGCGCTCGGCGGCCTTGGTCACCCAGGGCGCTGTCAGATAGCGGATGTTGCCGTCGGCCCGGTCCAGCACCAGCGCGCTCGCGTCCGCCCGGCCGGCGCCGTCGGCGCGCGCGAAGTCGAGGGCCGCGCCCTTGGTGCCGTCCTGCGGCTCGGCGTAGCGCACGATGCGCAGGCCGTCGTAGAGGACCACCACGCGGGCGCTGTCGACGCTGCCCGCGTACAGCAGCTGGGGCGGACCCGAGGGGCCGCCGGACGGGGTGCCCGGGGTCGCGGAGACCCGCACGTTCTCGCCGGGGCGGGCCCACACGGCCAGGGCGCGGCGCAGCAGGGCCTTGTCGCCGGTGAGGTCGCCGCGGGCCGGCCAGACGGAGAAGTCCGTGCGTGCGGCGGCCTCCCAGGCGGTGGGCGCGACCCTGGTCAGCTTCGCCGGGTCGAGGGCCGCCTCGGCGGCCGGGTTCTTGGCGTACACGGGGGCGGCGGCGCCGTCGGGGGCCCAGCCGTCGCCGGGCAGGCCGAGCAGCGCGCCGCACACCGTGAGCGCCGCGGCGGCGGCCAGCGCGGCCTTGGCGTGCTGCCTGCGCCGCATCAGGTCGGTGGGCCGCGCCTGCAGCGAGCAGGGGTCGAACTCGGAGGACTCCAGCAGCGCGTACCGCTCGGGGACGCCGTCGGCCTCCCGCAGCGCCGCGTCCGGGTCGGGGCAGCCCGCGGCGCGCAGCACCGTGCGCACGTCGGCGTCGGCGAGCCGCTCCAGACCGCGCAGGACGTAGGCGGCGCGGGCCGGCCCGGACAGGGTCGACAGGTGCTGGTCCAGGGCCAGTTCGTCGGCGCCGCCCGAGCGCGGGAACAGGCGCAGGCCCCACACCTGGGGGAGCAGCGGCGGCAGCTGGGAGCGCCTGGGCCAGGCCGCGCGCCGCAGCGGCAGGCCCGCCTCCAGCGCCGTGCGCAGCACCTGCCGGCGTACGAAGGCGTACCCGGGATCGCCGTCGCGGCCGGCCGACTGCGCCGGGATCACGGGGGCCGTCGTCCGGCCCCGGGGCAGGGCGCGCTGGGTGAGGGAGTGTGCGGTCACCACGCGCCGGTTGCGGCCGAGGCCCGGCGGCAGCACCAGATAGGCGAGCCGGACCAGCCGCGGGTAGTGCTCGACGAGCGCGGCCTCGGCCTGCTCGACGTCGACGACCGGATCGGCGGAGGAAGGTGCGGGGCGCGGGGCGACATCCTGTGACTGCACGTTCAGCAGAACGAGCGAATCGTGCGATGGTCACCGCCGCCCGGGCGAGT
This sequence comes from Streptomyces sp. NPDC101225, assembly GCF_044767585.1. Taxonomy (NCBI): domain Bacteria; kingdom Bacillati; phylum Actinomycetota; class Actinomycetes; order Kitasatosporales; family Streptomycetaceae; genus Streptomyces; species Streptomyces sp. NPDC101225. Next base: position 188,805 of record NZ_JBIWOE010000007.1, on the reverse strand, counting down.
CACCCCCCGGGTTCCACCAGGGCCCGCGCGTAGTTCGCCATCGACCGCTGGTAGCGCGGCAGATGAGGGGCCAGGGCGCCGAGTACGAGGGAGAGGCCCTCGCGGTCCCGGCCGAGACTGGACAGGCACAGTGCCAGGCAGCCCCGTACCGCGTCGTCCAACTCGTCCGAGGGGGCGTCCAGTTCGGGTGTCAGCAGTTTGACGCCCTCCTCGGCCCGCCCGATGTTGCGCAGCGAACTCGACAGCTGGATCTTCGCGCGCCGCCCCTTGTACCCGCTGGCCTCGCTCAGTCCGCGCGCCAGCGCCTCCTGGTACAGCGGCACCGCCTGGTCCGAACGGCCCGTCGAGTCCCAGGCGCAGGCCCGCTCGAAGAGGCCCAGGGGGCTGCCGTCCGGCAGTTCGGCGACGAGCGCGTCGATCACGGCCCGGAAATCGGGCGCGTCCTGCTCGGCGTAGTCGTCGAAGGAGGCCCAGGCGGCCGTCACGCGATCTTCCCAGTCTTGGTTCACGGGCCCACCTTCGCACAGGTGTGCACCCGGCACGACGGCTTTTTGAGCGTGCCGTACCCCGCGCCCGTATCGATGGTGACGGGCCCCTCGCCGGGGCCGGAAGGACCGGAGGAACAGATGAGGACGACCCGACCGATGCTCGCCGCGGCGAGCACCGCGGCCATGCTGGTGCTGGCCGGCTGCGGAGCCGGAGAGAGCGACCCGACCGCCGCGGTGCCGTCCGCCGCCACCGGCACGCTGGAGAGCCTCGCCGCGGCGGTGAAGTGCCGGCCCGACATACAGCTGGACACCGACGAGGTCCGCCAGGCCGTCTGCAAGCGCTCCAACGGCAAGTTCATCCTCGCGACCTTCGCCACCGACCGCGGCCAGCGCGAGTGGATCAACTCGGCCCAGGACTACGGCGGTTTCTACCTGGTCGGCCGCAAGTGGGCGGTCTCGACCGGCACCCGGAGCGTGATCACGGCGCTGCGCCCCACGCTCGGCGGCGACATGGAGATCGGGGCCGACCACAGCGCCCACACCGGCTGATCCCGGTCCGCTCCGGAGCGGACGAGACCGGTGGCCGGCGGGGGGGGAGCCCCCCCCCCGGCCCCCGGCCGTGGGGCACCCGCGCAGCCGGGTCACCGGCCCCGCGTGCCGGGGTTGAATCACCTGACCACCCCGTTGAACAGGTTAAGG
>NZ_JBIWOE010000007.1:126120-187608 GCF_044767585.1 Streptomyces sp. NPDC101225 | reverse complement strand
CCCCGCGCGGGGCCCCATTGTTGTGGGGGGCCCCCACCCCCCCCCCCCCGGGGTCACCCGGGCCCGCGCCGGCGCGCCCGACCCGGGGGGGGGGGGGGGGGCCCCCCCCCCCCCCCCCACCGGTCCGTGGGTCACCGGCTCTGCCGGATCACCTGCACCGCTTGCCGTTGTTGATGCAGCTGACCACCCGGTTCATCAGGTTCTGGTCCATGACGCTGATGAAGTCGTCGTGGTCGGTGATCGCCTTGTGCAGCTCCTCGGGGAAGCCGTCGACCGCGTACGGGTTCTTGACCTGGCCGTTGGCGATGGTCGGCGTCTGGACGTCGTACACCAGGCGCTGCGTCAGCTGCGGGATCGCCTTGAAGCCGTTCGGGCAGGCACCGCTCGCGGGGTCGACGAAGGCCACGTGCGTGCGGTGGTTGGCGCTGTCGATGTTCTGGCCGTCCCAGCAGCTCTGGAAGGCGAACGTACGGACCACCTTGCTGCCCTGCGGACACAGCGGGTACTGGTTCGTCAGCTGGACCTTGTCCTCGAAGCCGGTGCAGCTCCAGTGCGCGTTGGCGTTCGCCGCGCCGTTGGTGGCGGCCTTGGCGTCACCGGTGATGATGCGCAGGAACGTGGGCATCGCCACGACCTTGCTGAGCGGGTTGCCGACGTAGGTGATCTGGGCCGACTCCGCCCGCAGGATCTTGCCGACGTTGCCTTCCTTGCCGCCGCCCAGCTGGTCGGCGTCCTTCTCCTGGGTGCCGTCCTGCAGGCGCAGCACCGGCCAGTAGTAGGCCGACTTGTCGCCCTGCTCGGAGCAGGTGGTGCTGGCCTTGGCCAGGTCGTCGTTGCTGGAGAAGGCGTTGACGTCCTGGTTGCCCACGTAGTCGTGGGTGTGGTGGGCGCCGTTGTCCACGCCGGGCGCGACGATCAGGTTGTCGGTGTTGCGGTTCTCGTTCGCGTTGACACCGCAGTTGAGGCTGAACGTGCCGGTCGAGGCGTTGCCGCCGTTGTTCGGCTTGCCCTGCACGTTCGCCGCGACCTTCGTGATGTCCACGAAGTCGGCGGCCACCGGCCCGGCGGCGCCGTTGCCGTTGTCCTGCTGCTGGCCCGCGCCGTCGGTGGCACTCGCCGAGGGCGAGGCGGTGTCCTGGCCGTTGCCGTTCTGCCCGTCGCCGTTCTGGCCGCCGCCGTTCTGGTTGTTCTGCCCCTGGTTCGCCGCCTGGGGCGTGCAGGCCGCGAGCTGGCTGAGGTTGTTCGGAGCCTTGCCGCCGACCCGCTCGATGTCGATGCGGATGCGGTCGAGCGTCGCGATGCGCTTGTCCTTGAGCGGGCCGACGATCGCGTTCTGGACGAAGTTGGCGTCGTTCGCCTGGGCCTGGCGGGTGGAGGCGAGCCGGGAGTAGGCCTCGGTGACCTGCTTGTCGAGGTTGGCCAGTTCCCTGCTCACCCCCTGCCGGGCCTTGGACGGCACGTTCGTCAGCTTCTGGCCCACGTCGGGACAGGACAGCGTCGCCCACCGGGTGTTGGCGGACTTCGTGTAGTTGCGCCCCGAGTGCGACTCGTGCGCCGAGGCGTAGAAGTTCGCCCAGAGCAGCCCGCCCCCACCGAGCGCTAGGGCCGCCGATGCGGCTATGGCCTTGGTGGCCAGCGGCGTACGGCGTTTGCGTGTGTTGCGTCCCATGGAACTCCTCTGACTTCCTTGCGGGCTTGGCGGGGCATCGAGGCGCCCGACAGGAGTGAAGCGGCTCCCATGGATACGGACGGGGTCCCAGGGGTGTTCAGCAGTCCCACGCACAAATCAGAGGATTGAACGGCCGGGGAGCCTCAACAGTCCCCTGAACAGCGGCAGTTACGGAAAATCAGCAACCGCTTACCGACCCTGGTCCAGATAGGCCAGGACCGCCAGAACGCGACGATTGTCGTCGTCCGACACCTCCAGCTCCAGTTTGCTGAAGATGTTGGAGGTGTGCTTGGCGATCGCCCGTTCTGTCACCACCAGTTGCCCGGCGATCGCCGCGTTGGAGCGGCCCTGCGCCATCAGCTCCAGAACCTCCAGCTCACGGGGCGTCAGCCGGGCCGGCGGCCGGTCGTCGGCGGCCCGCCGCGACAGCAGCTGCTGGATCACCTGCGGGTCCATCGCCGTACCGCCGCCCGCGACCCGCCGTACGGCGTCCACGAACTGCTCCGCGTCGAAGACCCGGTCCTTGAGCAGATAGCCCACCGCGCCGCTGCCGTCGGCGAGCAGCTCGCGCGCGTACAGCTGCTCCACGTGCTGGGAGAGCACCAGCACGGGCAGCCCGGGTCGGTCCCGGCGGGCCCGCAGGGCGCACTGCAGCCCCTCGTCGGTGTGGGTCGGCGGCAGGCGCACGTCGACCACGGCGACGTCCGGCTCCAGCTCGGCGAGGGCGCGGGCGAGCTCGGGGCCGGACTCGACGGCGGCGGCGATCTCGAAGCCGTGCGCCTCGAGCAGCCGGACCAGTCCGTCGCGCAGCAGGAAGAGGTCTTCGGCCAGGACTACGCGCAAGGGATCTCCATGGTCACCATGGTGGGACCGCCCGCGGGGCTGCTGACGGCCAGGACGCCGTCGAATGTACCCAGCCGCCGCTCGACCCCGGCCAGGCCGGTCCCGGCGCCGATCACCGCGCCGCCCACGCCGTTGTCGGTGACCGAGATCCGCAGTATGCCGCCGCCCTCCGTGCCCTCCGGCGCGTGCCGCAGGTCGATCCAGATCCGGTCCGCGCCGGAGTGCTTGACCGCGTTGGTGAGCACCTCGCTCACCGCGAAGTAGGCGGCGGACTCCACCGGCGCGTCCGCGCGTCCGCCCAGCTCGGCGTTGACCTCGGTGGCGATGGGCAGCCGGAGCGCCAGCGCCCGCACGGCGTCGCCGAGTCCGCGTTCCGCCAGCACCGGCGGGTGGATGCCGCGTACCAGGTCGCGCAGCTCGGCGAGGGCGTCCACCGAGGAGCGGCGGGTCTGCGCGAGGAGTGCCTTGGCCTTCGCCGGGTCCTTGTCCATGAGCGCCTCGACGGTGCCCAGGTCCATGCCCATCGCCACCAGCCGCGCCTGCGCCCCGTCGTGCAGGTCCCGCTCGATGCGCCGCAGTTCGGCGGCGGAGGTGTCGACGGCGTCCTTCCGGGTCTCGGTGAGCACCCGGACGCGCTCGGCCAACTCGCCCTGGCTCGCGCCCAGTACGGATCGGGTGAGCCGGAAGTGGGCGGCCAGCAGGCGCGGTGCGAGCGGGCTGAGGGCGAGGAGCACGACGGCCAGGGCGCCGGCCAGCAGGGCGGAGCGCTGGCCGGTGACGTGCACGAAGCCGTACCAGTACCCGCCGCTCGCGGTGAACGCCCGCCACAGTCCGGCCGCCACCGCGAGCCCCTCCAGCGGGTAGAGGACGACTGCCGCGGCCAGCAGCGCGGTGACGAACCCCGCCGTCATGTCGACCTGGAGCCAGCGCAGATCGCGCCAGACCGCCGGGTCGCGGAGCATCGCGTACGTCCGCGCCCAGGGGTTGGCGCTCCCGGGGACCGGCCGGTACCCCGAGGGGATCCGCACCCCGCCCCACTCCGCCGCGAGCACCCGCCGCCGGTCCGCGAAGGCCCGCACGCCGGCGAGCAGCCACGGTGTGGTGTAGGCCCCGACGCCGAGCGGGATCAGAGCCATGGACAGGAGGGTGAGCGTGAACAGGGCCACTCCCGCGGGGAGGGTCACCAGGGCCAGCACGAACCCCCGTCCGGCCGCCAGGGCGACGGCCCGCGTCCTCCCGCTCAGGGAGCCGTTCTCCGTGTGGGTGGTCATGGCAGAGAGTCTGGCGGAGCGGGCGCGGACGGTCACGGGGCCGATCCCCCCGGTCGGGGGGTGGTGCCAGGTACACCCCCGGGCTCGGCGGTCGACGCCCGGCGCGCGCCCGGCCCGGTCACCGCCGCAGCACCTCCGCCTCCACCGCCGGGTCGAGCCCCGGAGACGGCCGGTCCGGGCGCAGGGGCGCGCTGCCGCCGATGTCCCGCAGCCACTTCCACGTGTCGGCGACGGTCTCCTCGACGGGCCGGCAGGCCAGGCCCGTCGCCAGTGCCCGGGAGACGTCCGCGGAGTGCAGGGAGTCGTGCATGTCGCTGCCCGGCGGCACCCACACCGGCAGCTGGGTCCACGGCTCGATCCCCGCCTCCAGGATCACCTCCGGCGCCGTCCAGCGCAGCCGGGCCGCCGCTCCGGTGACCTGCACGCACGCCTCCAGCAGGGACCCCGTCGTGGCGTGCCCCTGCGGGCTGATCATGTTGTACGGGCCGCTCAGCTCCCGCTCCGCCGCCCCGAGGATCCACTCGGCCATGTCCCGCACGTCGACGTACTGCAGCGGCAGGTCCCGCGGTCCCGGCGCCAGCACCGGCCCGCCGCGCGCGATGCGGGCCAGCCACCACGGCAGCCGGCCGATGTTCTCGTACGGGCCGAGGATCAGCCCCGCCCGTACGAGCACGGAACGGCCGGCGCCGAAGCCCTCGACGGCGGCGATCTCCGCACCCCGCTTGTCACGCGCGTAGTCGGTCTGCCCGGCGTCCGGCGCGGCGCCCTCGACGAGCGGTGAGTCCTCGGCGTACCCCGCGGGCGCGGGCCAGGCGTACACCGAGCAGCTCGACACGTACACGTACCGTCCGGCGCGGCCCCGCAGCAGCCGCGCCGTCTCGTGCACGGCGCGGGGCGCCGCCGACCAGGTGTCGACGACGACGTCCCAGGCGCCGTCGCGGAGGGCGTCGAGCCCGCCGGGCGCGGTCCGGTCGCCCCGCAGGGCCCGCGCACCGGGCGGGGGGCGACGCCGGCCCCGGTTGAGGACCGTCACCTCCCAGCCGCGCCCGAGGGCCGCCTCCACGACGGCCCGTCCCGCGAACTCCGTACCACCCAGCACCAGAAGTCTCATGCCGGTGAGCCTGCCCGGTGCGGCCGCGGGCCGGAACGCCGCTCTGCCCATGGCAGAGCGTCGGCGGCGGGCCGGCGGGGCGTACGAGTGGCCCACCCGCCGTACGGTCCGGATCGCCGCACGGTGGCACGCGCGTGGCACGCGCACCCCGGACGCGCACCCCGGACGCGAGGGGCGTCCACCGCGAACGGTGGACGCCCCTCGGTGCGAGCGGTGGGATCAGACCTGGCCGGCCTTCTCCAGCGCGGAGCAGCACGTGTCGACGAGCAGACGCGTCACCACGTACGGGTCGACGTTGGCGTTGGGGCGGCGGTCCTCGATGTAGCCCTTGCCGTCCTTCTCGACCTGCCACGGGATACGCACCGAGGCGCCGCGGTCGGAGACGCCGTAGGAGTACTCGTTCCACGGGGCGGTCTCGTGCAGGCCGGTCAGGCGGTCGTCGATGCCGGCGCCGTAGTTCTTGACGTGGTCGAGGGGCTTGGAGCCCTCGCCGAGCGACTCGGCGGCGGTGACGATCGCCTCGTAGCTCTCGCGCATCGCCTTGGTGGAGAAGTTGGTGTGCGCGCCCGCGCCGTTCCAGTCGCCCTTCACCGGCTTCGGGTCGAGCGTCGCGGAGACGCCGAAGTCCTCGGCGGTGCGGTAGAGCAGCCAGCGGGCCACCCACAGCTGGTCGGAGACCTCCAGCGGGGACAGCGGGCCGACCTGGAACTCCCACTGGCCGGGCATGACCTCGGCGTTGATGCCGGAGAGGCCGAGACCGGCCTTGAGGCAGTTGTCCAGGTGCGCCTCGACGACGTCACGGCCGAAGATCTCGTCGGCGCCGACACCGCAGTAGTAGCCGCCCTGCGGGGCCGGGAAGCCGCCCTTGGGGAAGCCCAGCGGGTAGCCGTCCTGGAAGAACGTGTACTCCTGCTCGATGCCGAAGATCGGCTCCTGCGCGGCGAACTTCTCGGCGACCTCGGTCAGCGCGGCACGGGTGTTGGACTCGTGCGGCGTCATGTCGATGTCGAGGACCTCGCACAGGACGAGGACGTCGCCGCCGCCGCGGATCGGGTCGGGGCAGGTGAAGACCGGCTTGAGGACACGGTCCGAGGCGTGGCCCTCGGCCTGGCTCGTGGAGGACCCGTCGAAGCCCCAGATCGGCAGCGCGTCGAGCCCGGCCGGCTCACCACCGATGATCTTCGTCTTGGAGCGGAGCTTCGCCGTCGGCTGGGTGCCGTCGATCCAGATGTACTCAGCCTTGAAGGTCACGGGCCACTTCCTTCGGGGGTGTGTCTGACGCACGTGCGGGTGCTGCGGCGCTGCGGCACTGGGGCGCCACCGTTGATGCCCGCGAGCCTGTCAACAGGCGATTTCCCGTCCGTTGCCCGTGTGTGAAGCCCGTGTTACCTGGCGCGGGTGTGGCGGGACTCACGGTGTGAGAACACCTCTCGCGGGTCACCGCGCCTCGGCCGCCGCCTCCCGCACGCCCTCCAGGAACCCCTTGATCGCCGCCCGTTCCCGCTTGTCGCAGTCCCGCAGCAGCTCCACCGCGCGCCCGATGAGCGGCCCGAAGAAGGACCAGCCGAGCGCCACGGCCTTCTCGTCGACCTCGATCACGACCCGGCGCCGGTCCGTCCCGCCGCGCACCCGCCGCACATGCCCGGCCCGCTCCAGCCGGTCCACGAGGGCCGTCGTCCCGGCGGAGTTCAGCCCGAGCGCCGTGCCGAGCCGGCCCGGCGTCACCTCCTCACCCGCGCGCGCGGCGTCCATGAGGGCGATCAGGGCGCGCACGTCGGTGGGGTGCATGCCGTTTCGCCGCGCGAACCGGCCGCTGTGCAGGCCGAGTTCGACGGCCACGGCCCGCAGCAGATGGACGATCTCCAGTTCCGGTCCCTGGGGCTGCATGTGCCTTCTCCGTTATCATCTCGCTCAACAAGTATCTCGCTGAGCGAGATATTACGCGAAGGGCAGACGGATGAGCGGTGCATACGACATGGACGGCTTCCTGGCCGCCTACGACAAGGTCATGGCCAAGTGGCCCGCCGAGCGCGAGGCGCTGACCGTCCCCACGCCGTTCGGCACGGCGTACGTCAACGCGTGCGGCCCGCGCGAAGGTCCCGCGCTGGTCCTCCTGCCCGGCGGCGGGGGAGCGACCTCCGCGTCCTGGTACGCCCAGGCCGCCGAGCTGGCCCGGACCCACCGGGTCCTCGCCGTCGACCTGATCGGCGCCCCCGGCCGGGGTACCGAGGCCGGCGACCGCCACCCCCGTACGGTCGCCGACCTGGTGGCCTGGCTGGACGCGGTCCTCGACGGGCTCGGGGTGGGGGAGACCGCGCTGGCCGGGCACTCCTACGGCGCCTGGATCGCCCTGCACCACGCGCTGCACGCACCCGCGCGCGTGCGGCGCCTCGCCCTGCTGGATCCCACCGGCTGCTTCGCCGGCCACCGGCCGGCGTATCTGCTGCGCGCCCTGCCGGTGCTGCTGCGGCCGACGCCCGCCCGTGTGCGCGCCTTCCTGCGCTGGGAGAGCGGGGGAGTCACTCCCGACCCCGACTGGCTCCGCCTGCAGGAGGCGGCCGCCGGCTTCCCCTCCGTGTCGAAGCCGGTGACCGGTCCCCGCCCGGCACCCGACGCGCTGCGCGGGCTCAACGTGCCGGTCCTGCTGCTCCTGGCCGGGAGCAGCAGGACCCATGACACGTACCGGGTGGCGGCGCGGGCCGGTGCGCTGCTGCCGCGTGTCGAGACGGTGGACCTCCCCGGTGTCCCGCACCACGCGCTGCCGCAGGCCGCACCCGCCGAACTGGGCCGCCGCCTCTCGGAGTTCCTGGGTCGTTGAGCCTCACCCCACCTTCTCGATCAGCGCACGGCGGATCAGGAACTTGCCGGGCTCACGGACCTGTTCGAAGGCCGCGTTGTTCAGCAGCGCACAACTGCCGGAGGCCGACGTCACCTTGACCGTCGTGGACTTGTCGTTGTCCAGGTTGGTGACCTTCAGCGTCGTCCCCACCGGGAACTGGTTGCTGGAGGCGGCGGGCGCACCGCCCTCGCCGGAGAGGGTCACGGTGGAGCCGTTGCACACCTGCTGACCGGAGGCCGCGGCACCGCCGCCGTTCCCGTTCGCGTTTCCCGCGGGGGCGCTCTGCGCGGGCGGCGCGGTGGCGGTCTGCTGGGCCCCGCCGGCCTGCTGGCCGTTCTGCGCCGGCTGCGTCGACTGGGAGCCCTGAGCCGACTCCCCAACGGTGCAACCGGACGCCTTCTGCTGGACCTTGATCTGCTCGATGACCGCCTCGCGATTGGCGATCCGCGCCGCGGACTGGGCGTCGGGACTGGCCTTCTGCCCGTCGATGAACCTCTGGTTGTTCCCGAGGGCGGTGGCGAGCCCCAGGCAGACGTTCGAATCCGCGGCGGACGACAGGGTCTTGGGGCCGGGACTCTGCGCGGCGTCGGAGGTGCTCGCCATGACGAAGGCGCCGCCTCCCGCCACCGCCGCCGCGCTCACCAGCAGCGCGATCTTCTTCTTCGTGCCAAGACTTCGCCTACGCGACATGCGCGCCTCCTGAGAGGTAGGGGAGCGTACGCCGCTATGTACGAGATACCGAACGCAGTTACTCACCGGTCGCAGGAGTCGCCGAAGTAACGTGCGTCACAGCGGAATGAGAGGTCCCGCGGGGCTCTTGAGGCTTTCCGCCGGGACGCCCCGGCGCCCGAAAGCCCTTGTGGCCAGGGGCTTTTGTCAGTGGCGGACGCTAGAATAGAAGCAGTGTTCGAGGAAGTCGCCGGGGGCGGAAGGCCCCTGGTGGACGACCTGACCGCGACAGGAGGATGCCTGTGCCCGCTGCCGCACCGAAGCCGATGCAGTCCACCGTCCAGCACCCCGTTCTGCTCGACCTGCCCTACGAGCCCGTGGAGAAGCGCCCGTTGCCGCCGGGCCGTCCGCGCGAGTGGTACGTCACGCACAACCGTCGCCTCAAGGCGATGCGGCTCGCGATCGCCCTGCTCGACTCGGGCGTCCATCTGCCGAACCAGGCCCGCAACGAGAGGATCCGCAGCACGGCGGAGGTCATCGGCGTGCATCCGCCGTCGGACACGACGTGCCACATGGTGCGGGCGCTGATGCGGTACTCACGGTGACGGACGCGCCGGGTGCCCTCCGGTGTGTGCGGCGCCCGGCGCTGTCGTCGTCGGCCGAGCGGGAGTCGGCGGGTCACCCCGCCAACTCCCGCTCCACCGGCGTCCGGAAGCGCGGGGTCACCCCCGTGGTGCCCACCCACCCCCGCAGCCGCTCCGCCTCGGCGGAGATCAGGGCGGACGCCTCCCGTCCCACCCCGCCGGGGACCAGGGCCCGCCACACGACCTCCCCGTCCTTCCGCTGGGCCCACGCCCCCACCACGCGCCCGTCGAGCCACACCGTCGGCCCCACGTTCCCGCTGCGGTCGAAGAGCATCGGCCGCAGCTCCGGGGCCAGGTACCAGTCCCGCTCCCGCCACCCCAGCGCCGTCGGATCCAGTCCCGGCAGCAGAGCCGCCCACGGCTCGGCGGACGCGGCGACCGGCTCGGTGTCACCGGCCACGACATGTCCCGTGCCCTCGTCCAGCGACACCGTCTGCGCGCCGATCGAGGCCAGCGCCCGCCGCACGTCCGTCACCTTCCAGCCCGTCCACCACTTCAGGTCGTCCTCGGTGGCCGGCCCGCACGCCGCGAGCCACCGGCCGAGCAGCGCCGCCTGCGCGTCCGCCACGTCGAGTTCGGGATGCGGCGGCGCCACCGCCCAGCGGAACTGGCTGGAGGTCCAGGACCCGAGCGGCCGCCCCCGCACGACCTTGCCCTCCACGCCCAGCACCCTCAGCAGCCGGGTGGAGACGGTGTGCACGCCCTCGTAGCTCTTGCCGGCCGCGTACACGAACTGCTCGCGCAACCGCGGCTCGTCCGAGGCGAGTTCGGCCGCCGTCGCCTGCCCACGCCGCGCCAGGGCCGCCAGCGCCGACTCCTCGACCTCCTTCAGCCAGGCCGCGTCCGGCGCTCCGGCCTTCGCCATGTCCTTGAGCAGCGAGGCCCGTTCGCGGGCGGCGACCGTGCGGCCGGTCGAGGCGTGCACGACGGCGGTGAGGTCGGCGGGGAAGACGAACACGGTGTGCCGCATGCCGTGCATCCGCAGCAGGGAGCCGTCCTCGTAGAGCGCGCGCTGGGTCTCCGCCACGGTCACCGCCGGGTCCGTGAGCCGCGCCCCGACGGCCAGGTACACCGTCGCCGGGTCTGTGCCGTGCAGGGCGACCAGCGCCCGCGCCACCTCCTCCGGGCTCCCGGCCCGCGCCGCACCGGCGAGCCGGTGGCGCACCGCCAGCCGGGCCCGCCGCTCCGCCGCCCCGATGTACCGCATGCCGCCCATACCGGCCTCCCCGTCACTCACGCGTGAGCCCATCCTGCCGGAGGCCACCGACAACCGGCCGCCCGCCCGGGCGGCGCGCGTCACCCGATCGCCGTGCCCGGCATGCGTCCGTCCCCGCACCCGCCTTCACTGCGATCAGGAGGCGGTGGAACCCGGTGGGAGGCGTGATGCGCAGGCGCGGCATGCGGTGGTGGGCGCCATGACCACGCCCGCCGGACGGGCCGACCGCGGCAAGGCCGCCCGCCGCCGCGTCGCCCGTTCCGCGCACGACGCGTGGGTCCCGTCCGTCGACCGCCCCGACCCCGTCGCCGTACTCGAGCGGCAGGGCCGCGACCGGCTCCCGGAGCTGCTGCCGGTCCGGTACGGGCGCATGACCGCCTCGCCGTTCGCCTTCCTGCGCGGCGGCGCCGCCGTGATGGCCGCCGACCTCGCCGCCCAGCCGCACACCGGGCTCACCGTGCAGCTGTGCGGCGACGCCCATCTGCTCAACTTCGGCCTGTACGCCTCCCCGGAGCGCTCCCTGCTCTTCGATCTCAACGACTTCGACGAGACCTTCCCCGGCCCCTTCGAATGGGATGTCAAAAGGCTCGCGGCCTCCGTCGCCGTGGCCGCCCGCGCCAACGGGCACGCCGACGCCAGGGCCCGCCGCGCCGCACTGGAGGCGGGCGCCGCCTACCGGACCGCGATGCGGCGGCTGGCCCGGCGGGGCGAACTCGCCGTCTGGTACGAGCGCATCGACGCCGAGAGCCTGCTGCCGCTGGTCCGCTCCGCCCGCCGGCGCCGCCACGCCGGCTCCAGTCTCACCCGGGCCCGCCGCCGCACCAGCCTCCAGGCCGTCGGCAAGCTGACCGAGGTGGTCGACGGGCGCCGCCGTATCGTCCACGACCCGCCGCTGCTCGAACCCGCCGGCGCCTCCGACACGGCCTCCCTGCGCAAGATCTTCAGCGACTACCGCTCCACCCTGTCCGAGGAGCGCCGCCTGCTCCTGGACCGCTACCGCTTCCTGGACGCCGCCCGCAAGGTCGTCGGCGTCGGGAGCGTGGGCCTGCGGTGCTTCGTCGTCCTGCTCGCCGGGCGGGACACCGACGACCCGCTGTTCCTGCAGATCAAGGAGGCGCGCACGTCCGTGCTCGAGGAGCATCTGCCGCACGGGCCGTACGTGCATCCCGGGCACCGTGTGGTCGCCGGGCAGCGCCTGCTGCAGGCGGCGGGCGACATCTTCCTGGGGTGGATGAGCGGCCCCCAGGGGCGGGCGTTCTACTGGCGCCAGCTGCGCGACATGAAGGGCTCCGCGGACGTCGCCGGGATGAGCCCCGCCGACCTCGCCGGCTACGCCCGGCTGTGCGGCACCGCGCTCGCCCGGGCCCACGCCCGCTCCGGCGACCGGATCGCGATCGCCGCCTATCTCGGCGGCGCGGACACCTTCGAGCAGGCCGTCGCCGACTTCGCCCTGCGCTACGCGGACCAGACCCGCGCGGACCACGCCGCCCTGGGCGCGGCGGTCGCCGCCGGCGTGGTCAGGGCGGCTCCGGGCGTGTGACCCGGCCGTCCTGCCCCGCACGGCCCGCAGGGCCCGCCGGACGCGCCCCACGGCCCTAGTCTGGCCGTGTGCACCCATCCGAGCGCGCCTGCGACGGCTACGAGGTCGTCGCCGTCGCTTCCTCCGCCGGCGGAATCCACGGCCTCGGCACCCTCCTCGGCGGCCTGGACGCGCAGCTTCCCGTGCCGGTGCTGATCGTGCAGCACCTCGACCCCCGCCACCGCACCGTCATCGCCGAGGTCCTGGCCCGCCGGACGGCGATGCGGGTGAAGCTCGCCGAGGACCAGGAGCAGATATTCCCCGGCACGGTCTACATCGCCCCGCCGGACCGGCACCTCCTCGTCCGCCCCGGCGGACTGCTCGCCCTCACGGACAGCGAGCTGGTCCACTTCGTCCGGCCGTCGGCCGACCTGCTGTTCGAGTCGGTCGCCGGCGCCTACGGATCCCAGGCCATCGCCTGCGTGCTCACCGGCACCGGGCGTGACGGGTCGATGGGCGTGGACGCGGTCAAATCGCGCGGAGGCACCGTCATCGTGCAGGATCCGGCGACAGCGGAATTCAGGGGCATGCCGGAGGCCGCCCTGGGTACGGGCACAGTGGACTTCGTGCTACCTCTTGAGGAGATCGCCGCAGTGATCAGTGGACTGGTCGAGGCCAAGCGGCAGTAGCGGAGAAGTGGGCGGCAGCAATGGTTGACGGACAGCCGGACGTGGAGACGGACGAGGAACTCGAGGACCTCCTGCGTTTCCTGCGGGACGCCCGCGGGTTCGATTTCACCGGATACAAGCGTTCCTCCCTGGGCCGCCGCATCCGCAAGCGCATGGCGGACGCCCAGGTCGGCTCCTACATGGACTACCGCGACCGCCTGGAGACCAACGCGGACGAGTTCGACGCCCTGTTCAACACCATCCTGATCAACGTCACCTCCATCTTCCGCGACCCCGACGCCTGGACCTTCCTCCAGCGCGAGGTGCTGCCCGAAGTGCTCGCGCAGAGCGGGCCCGAGGACGAGATCCGGGTGTGGAGCGCGGGCTGTTCCAGCGGCGAGGAGGCCTACTCCCTGGCGATCATGTTCGCCGAGGCGCTGGGCGTGGAGGAGGCGCTGGAGCGGGTCAAGATCTACGGCACGGACATCGACGACGAGGCACTGCGCGACGCCCGCACCAGCCTGTATCCGGCGAAGGTCCTCGAACCGCTCTCGCCCGAGCTGCGCGACAAGTACTTCGAGCAGAACGGCGCGCGGTTCGGGTTCCGCTCCGACCTCCGGCGCAAAGTGATCTTCGGCCGTCACGACATCACGCGTGACGCACCGATCTCCCGTCTGGACCTTCTGGTGTGCCGCAACACGCTGATGTACTTCAACGTCGAGGCGCAGACGCAGATCATGGACCGCTTCCACTTCGCGCTGCGCGAGGGCGGCTTCCTCTTCCTGGGCAAGGCGGAGATGCTGCTCAACGACGCCGAGCGGTTCGAGGTGATGAGCATGCGGCAGCGCGTGTTCCGGCGCCGTCCCGGAGAGGCCTCTCCGCCGTACCAGCCCGTCCCGTTGAAGATCAGGGCGGGGCTCGGCGGCGAACTGCACAGTGCCGTGCGCCATCGTCAGCTGCGCGACCTCATCCTCGACGCGGCGCCGGGAGCGGCGCTGGCCGTCGACGCCGACGGGATGGTCCTGCTCATCAACAACCACGCACGTGTCGAGTTCGGCCTCACCACGAACGACATCGGGCGGCCCTTCCAGGACCTGGAGATCTCCTACCGCCCCGTCGAACTGCGCTCCCTGATCGAACAGGCCACCCACGAGCGGCGCACCCTGCGGGTCAACGGCGCCGAACGCCGGGTCGCCGACGGCGTCCAGCACTTCGACATCACCATCCAGCCCCTCACCGGCCCCGAGGGCCTGGTGACCGCCACCAACATCACCTTCACCGATGTCACGGTCGCCACGCAGCTGAAATCCGAGATCAAGCGGGTCCGCGAGGACCTGGAGACGGCCTACGAGGAACTCCAGTCCACGAACGAGGAGCTGGAGACGACCAACGAGGAACTCCAGTCGAGTATCGAGGAGCTGGAGACGACCAACGAGGAACTCCAGTCGACCAACGAGGAGCTGGAGACGACCAACGAGGAACTCCAGTCCGGGAACGAGGAACTGGAGACGATGAACGAGGAGATGCGCGTCCGCACCGAGGAGCTGGACGAGGCCCGCACCTTCCTGGAGGCGGTGCTGACCTCCATCGCCGCCGGAGTCGTCGTCCTCGACCAGAGCATGAAGGTCAAGAGCTGGAACCGCGGCGCCGTCGACCTGTGGGGCCTGCGCGTCGACGAGGTCCTCGACCAGCCCTTCCACGGTCTCGACTTCGGGCTGCCCACGGAGAAGCTGCGCGGAACCATCCAGCTCTGCGTCGACACCGGCAGACGGGGCGAGCCGCTGCCCGTGCCGGCCATCAACCGACTGGGCCGCTCGATCATCTGCACGGTGCAGTGCAGCCCCTTCGACGGCCACAACGGCGGCGTCGTCCTGCTGATGGAGGAAGGCCGCGCCAACGGCTCCGAGTAGGAGGACGTGAGCGTACGATTCCGGTATGGCCACCGAAGACGCGGCCTCGGACCTGATCGCTTCCGCGAAGCGGAAGGCCGCTCTGGCGCGGGCGCGTTTCGCATACGAGACGGATCGCGCCGAGCGGCATGAGCTTCTCGCCCGGCAGGCTCGTACCCGGGCCCTCGGGGACATGCACCGGCGGATCGCCGGGATCCACCGTTCGACCGCGGCCTGCCACCTGACCGCGGCGCGGCTCCAGGACGACTACCTGACCCGGCTCTCCGGCTGGTCGCTGCAGCGCGGTGCTCCGATGCCCCTGTTCATGTCCGGCGTCGCGGAGGCCTGCGGCACGCGGAGCGCCGCGGTCACGCTGACCGGAGCCGCCCCCGACCAGCTGGCCCTGGCCGCCTCCGACGAACCGGCCCGCGCCGCCCAGGAGCTGGAGTTCCTGCTCGGTGAAGGCCCGGCCCGGGACGCGACCAGCGAGCACCGGCCGGTGCTGGCGGACGGCACGGAACTGCTCGACCGCTACCCGGGCTACGGTCCGGCGCTGGCGGAACTGGGCATCGGGGCGGTGGCCGCGGTACCGCTCAGCCTGTCCGGGACGTGCTTCGGCGCGCTGGCGGTCTTCGATCCGGTACAAGGTGTCACGAACGCGGACACCTTCGGCGGGGTGGCCGAAGCGCTGACCCGTTCGATGATCCTCGGCCCGGACAGCGATCCGGACCTGTATGGTGCCACCGACATGCGCGCCGAGGTGCACCAGGCCGCGGGCATGGTCTCCGTGCACCTCGAGTGCCCGGTGGCCGACGCCCTGCAACTGATCAAGGCTCACGCGTTTGCCGAGGGAGCCTCTGCGCATGCGATCGCCGAGCGCATCCTCAGTGGCCAACTGCGTTTCCATTGAGGTGAGGAGGCACCCGGCAGTGGACGAACACGAAGTGAGGACGCCGCCGGAGGCCGCCGGCCGGCAGGTGAAGGGAATCCAGCCGATGACCACGATGTCCCCGTCGCCGCGCGAGCTGGCACGGGCGTTCGTCGACCTGGCCGCGAGCCCGGTCACCGAGGTGTCCGATCCCACCGGTCTCCTCGCGGCCCTGGCCGCGCACGGCACCCAGCTGCTCGGCACGTGTGCGGCCGTCGTGCTGTACGCCCCCGACGCGCGCTCCCGCGTGGGGGTGACGGCGGTGGGCGAGGAGCTGACGCGCCTCGCCGAGGAGGCGGTCGGCTGGGACGAGGGGCCGGGGTACGACGCCCGCCGCAGCGGCCTGCCGGTCGCGGACACGGCGCTCGACGGCGAGCGGGCCCGCCGCGACTGGCCGCGCTGGTCGGTCCGGGCCCTGGAGCTCGGCTTCGGCCGGGCCGCCGCCCTGCCGCTGCGCGTCGGCCAGGACACCCTCGGCGCCCTGGTGCTGCTGGGGCCTGGCAGCACACCCCTGCCCGCCGACCTCCTCGCGCTCGGCCAGGCTCTCTCGGACGCGGCCGGCTGGGTGCTGGAGCGGGATCGCCGACTGCGCGAGACCCGCACCCTGGCCGACCAGCTGGAGCACGCGCTGACCAGCCGGATCATCATCGAGCAGGCCAAGGGCACGCTCGCCGCCCGGCACTCCATCTCGGTCGACGAGGCGTTCCGCATCCTGCGCGCCCACGCCCGCTCCCACCGCCGCCGGCTGGCCGAGGTCGCCTCGGAGGTGGTGGCGCGAAGGCTGGACCTGCCCGCGCACTAGGGGGTGCCTGCCAGGAAGAGCAAGAGATCACTCATCGAGGTGCATCCCTTGTGCGGTGAATACGGAGAATGCGGCTGATCGGCCGATTCGTTCCGACGCCGGGCGGGGAGAAAACGGGATGCACGCCGAGTGACCGCCTCCCTACGCTGGACACGCGTGGCGGAGCTGCCCAGAACGCTTTCGGCAGGACCGGCATCACCCTGCGGCCTGGGGGCTACTCTCTACGCACCGACGGCCGGGCGCCTTCCCCCAGCGCCCCGCCGGGACAGCACACCGTCACCGCTCGTACACACCCACGCCCACGGAGGCCCGGATGGGCACCATCGTCGTAGCCGGGACCGTCGTCCTGGTGCTCCTAGGATTCGGAAACCACGTCTGGTGGCTCGTCGCGGTCGCCGTTCTCTTCCTCTACGTCCAGTTCGGACGCAGCGGTTCCACCGGCGGCGCCTCGCAGTCCCCGTCGACGGGGGGATCCTCGTCGGGAACGATGCCCGCCAGCTATCAGGCCTACCGCAGGCGCCGTGACCAGCAGGCCAAGTGGGAGCGCCGGTACCGCCGCGAGCGCCCCCTGCAGCACCGCCGGCAGCAGCGCGAGAAGAGCGGCTAGGTCAGCTCCAGGGCTACAGGCCGGGGGCGCCCCACACGGGGAACCAGCGGCCGAGGTCCTGCTCCATCCGCAGGTCGTCGGCGAGCGCCGCCTTCACCTGCAGCTCCAGCGCGTTGTCGCGCCGCTGCCCTGCACCGGGCAGCGGCGCGAACGGGTAGAACGTGCCGCGCTTGTAGAGGTAGACCAGCGCCAGCCGTCTGTCCCCCTCGGCGCGGAAGCCGGCCAGGGAGCACAGCAGCTGCGGCCCGAAGCCGTTCACCTCCATCGAGCTGTTCACCGCGTGCAGGTCGTTGACCAGCGCGGACAGCTGCTCGGGGGAGCGGCGGGAGAGCAGCCAGGAGTAGCCGTACTCGTCCTGGCTGAGTTCCACCGGGGGGCCGTCCCGGTCGGCGTCGGCGTCCAGCAGGGCCTGGACCTCCCGGTGCGTCTGCTCGAAGGCCGAGCCCTCGACCGTGGCGAAGCACACCGCGCCGGTGCCGGTCGGTGTGAAACCGGCCGCGGCCTCGAGGGTCACGGCCGCCGACGGAAGCGCGAAGAGCCGGTCGAGGTCGGGCAGCACCGGTTTCGTACGGCCGAGCAGGATGTCCAGCAGGCCCATGCATCATGCCTTTCCGGGGGTCTGCGCCTCGCCCAGCTCGGCGGAGATCCGGCCCAGTTGGTCGAGCCGCTGCTCCAGGCTGGGGTGGGTCGAGAAGAACCGCTCGATACCGGGCTCCTTGCCGGTCGCGGGCGTGAAGTAGAAGGCGTTGAAGGCCTGCGCGGTCCGCAGGTCCTTGGTCGGGATCCGCGCGATGTCGCCGGAGACCTTGGTGAGCGCGGAGGCCAGCACCGAGGGGCGCCCGGTGAGCAGTGCCGCCGCCCGGTCCGCGGCCAGCTCCCGGTACCGGGACAGGGCCCTGATCAGCAGGAAGCTGATCGCGTACACGGCCGCCGACACACCCATCACGGCGGCGAAGACCGCCGCGGTGTTCTGGTCCCGGCGTCCGCCGCCGAAGAGCTGCGAGTAGAAGGCGAACCGCACGATCAGCCCGGCGATGACGCCGAGGAAGGAGGCGATCGTGATCACGGCGACGTCCTTGTGCGCGACGTGCGACAGCTCGTGGGCGAGCACGCCCTCCAGTTCGGCGGGCTCCAGCCGGCGCAGCAGTCCCGTGGTCACACAGATCACGGCGTGATCGGCGTTGCGTCCGGTCGCGAACGCGTTGGGCATGTCCATCTCGGACACGGCCACCACCGGTTTCGGCATGTCGGCGATCGCGCACAGGCGGTCGACGACCGCGTGCAGCTCGGGATACTCCTCGCGCTCCACGACCCGCCCGCGCATGGCGTACATCGCGATCCGGTCCGAGAACCAGAACTGCGCGACGAACATCGCCGCCACCAGTACGACGACGAGCAGCCAGGACTTGAGCAAAACGATCAACGCGGCGACAAAGGCCACGTACAGCAACCCGAGCAGGAACATCGTGACCGTCATTCGCACGGTCAGCCGCCGGTCGCTCCGGAAGCGGCTCTGCATCTGCATCACCCCGCAGTCAGGCACTCGTCCCACTGCCAGTGTGCACCCGGTGACTCCCATGAAGTGGTCCCGAACGGCCCTAGGTGCTGCAAAGTGCACAGGCCGGACGGCCCTGTGTGACGCGAAAGACATGCGACGGCGGCCGGACCGTCCTTCGGGCCGACGACGGCACTCCCGTGACAGGGCCTAGAAGGGCGCCCGGAACTGCGCGTAGCCCAGCAGCAGGATGATCGCGGCGACCACGCCCAGGACCACGGTGGTGGACACCCAGGAGGAGCGGCGCCGTGCCGCCGGGCCGGGGTCGGCGCGGAAGGGCTGCGGCCCGGGCGGGTTCTCCCGCCAGCGCGCGGCCAGCATCCGGGCCCGCGCCGAGGGCTCCTTGTGCTCGGCGCCGTCCGCCCACTTCAGGTCGAACTCGCGCTCCGGGTCGTCGTGTCCGTGCTGCGGCATTCCGTCCACCCCCGTGTCGTCCCCCAGCAGAATAGAACATACGCCCGTGCCCCCGCCGCCGGTACAGCCGGCGGCGGGGGCACGGGCGTATCTGCGCTCAGGCGCCGATCACACGTCGAAGTAGAGCTCGAACTCGTGCGGGTGCGGACGCAGCTGCAGCGGGGCGATCTCGTTCGTGCGCTT
This sequence comes from Streptomyces sp. NPDC101225, assembly GCF_044767585.1. Lineage (NCBI taxonomy): Bacteria > Bacillati > Actinomycetota > Actinomycetes > Kitasatosporales > Streptomycetaceae > Streptomyces > Streptomyces sp. NPDC101225. Next base: position 168,781 of record NZ_JBIWOE010000007.1, on the reverse strand, counting down.
GAAGTCGATCCAGGTCTCGATCAGGTCGGACGTGAAGACGTCGCCCGCGAGCAGGAACTCGTGGTCGCGCTCGAGGGAGTCCAGCACCGCCGGCAGCGAGGTCGGGACCTGCGCGACGTTCGCGTGCTCCTCGGGAGCCAGCTCGTAGAGGTCCTTGTCGATCGGCTCGGCCGGCTCGATCTTGTTCTTGATGCCGTCGAGGCCGGCCAGCAGCAGCGCCGAGAAGGCCAGGTACGGGTTGCCGGAGGAGTCGGGCGCACGGAACTCGACGCGCTTGGCCTTCGGGTTCGAGCCGGTGATCGGGATACGCATCGCGGCCGACCGGTTGCGCTGCGAGTAGACCAGGTTGATCGGGGCCTCGAAGCCCGGCACCAGGCGGTGGTAGGAGTTCACCGTCGGGTTGGTGAAGGCCAGCAGCGACGGGGCGTGCCGCAGGATGCCGCCGATGTAGTAGCGGGCGGTGTCCGACAGGCCCGCGTAGCCGGCCTCGTCGTAGAACAGCGGGTCGCCGCCCGCCCACAGCGACTGGTGCACGTGCATGCCCGAGCCGTTGTCACCGAAGATCGGCTTCGGCATGAAGGTCGCGGTCTTGCCGTTGCGCCAGGCCACGTTCTTCACGATGTACTTGAAGAGCTGCAGGTCGTCGGCGGCCGCGAGCAGCGTGTTGAACTTGTAGTTGATCTCCGCCTGGCCGGCGGTGCCCACCTCGTGGTGCTGGCGCTCGACCTTCAGGCCGTTCTTCTCCAGCTCCAGCGAGATCTCGGCGCGCAGGTCGGCGAAGTGGTCGACCGGCGGGACCGGGAAGTAGCCGCCCTTGTAGCGGACCTTGTACCCGCGGTTGTCCTCCAGCGCGCCCGTGTTCCAGGCGCCCGCCTCGGAGTCGATGTGGTAGAAGGACTCGTTCGACGTGGTGGCGAAACGCACACTGTCGAAGACGTAGAACTCGGCCTCGGGACCGAAGTACGCGGTGTCGGCGATGCCGGTCGACGCGAGGTAGGCCTCGGCCTTCTTCGCCACGTTGCGCGGGTCACGGGAGTACTGCTCACCCGTGATCGGGTCGTGGATGAAGAAGTTGATGTTGAGCGTCTTGTCGCGGCGGAAGGGGTCCACCCGAGCCGTCGACAGGTCGGCGCGCAGAGCCATGTCCGACTCGTGGATCGCCTGGAAGCCGCGGATCGAGGATCCGTCGAAGGCGAGCTCGTCGTCCGGGTCGAACGCCTCGACGGGCACCGTGAAGTGCTGCATGACGCCCGGCAGGTCGCAGAAACGGACGTCGACGAACTTGACGTCCTCGTCCGCGATGAACTTCTTGGTCTCGTCGGCGTTCTGGAACATCCAGCTCCTCCTACTCCCGACCGTCCCGCCGGGGTGGTAGTTCGTCGTGCGGCCAGTGCGGTGACACACGCTGACCTCGACCCTAGGGACGCGTGATTTCTCGGGCGTGACCCATTTGTTTCGCACAAGTTAACCGGACCGCGTCCGGCATACCCCACCTGTCCGGATCGCGAAACGCCCGCAGTACCGTGGACGCGTGGACAACAGGGATGCAATCGGCTCATGGCTCTCGGGCCCCCGCGCGGCCGCGGAGGACGCCGGAGTCGAGTTCGGATACCGGGGTCAGCAGCTCGGCCTGCCGGAGGAGGGGCCAGGGTCGATCGCCCGCCCGGGCCGCCGGTTCGGCGCCCTGGCCGTCGACTGGGGGCTGTGCCTCTTGATCGCATACGGTCTCATCACCCACGGCTACGACCAGGCTACCGGCAACTGGGCCCTGCTGGTCTTCTTCGTGCTCCACGTCCTGACCGTCGGCACCATCGGCTTCACCCCCGGCAAGCGCCTCTTCGGCCTCCGTGTGGTCGCCCTGGACACCGGCCGCCCGAGCCCCCTGCGCACCGTCCTGCGCACGGCCCTGCTGTGCATCGCCGTCCCGGCCCTGATCTGGGACCGCGACGGCAGGGGCCTGCACGACCGGCTGGCGCGCACGGTCGAGGTCCGCGGCTGACGCTCCCGCGCGGGAGGCGGCGAACGAGACGGCGAAGGGGCCGCCCGGAATCAATCCGGGCGGCCCCTTCGCGGTACGGACGCGGGTCAGCGGGCCTTGCCGCCCTTGGGCAGCTTCATGCCCTTCGGCATCGGTCCCTTCGGCAGCGGCATGTTGCTCATCAGGTCGCCCATGGCGCGCAGCCGGTCGTTGGTGGCGGTCACCTGCGGGCCGGTGAGCACGCGCGGCAGCTTCAGCATGGTGGTGCGCACCTTCTTCAGCTCCACCTGGCCCTCGCCGTTGCCCACGATGATGTCGTGCACCGGGACGTCCACGACGATGCGGTTCATCTTCTTCTTCTCGGCGGCCAGGAGGCTCTTGACCCGGTTCGGGTTGCCCTCGGCGACCAGGACGATGCCGGCCTTGCCGACGGCCCGGTGCACCACGTCCTGGCTGCGGTTCATGGCGACCGCGGGGGTCGTGGTCCAGCCCCGGCCGATGTTGTCCAGCACCGCGGCGGCCGCGCCCGGCTGGCCCTCCATCTGCCCGAAGGCCGCCCGCTCGGCCCGGCGCCCGAAGATGATCGCCGTCGCGAGGAAGGCGAGCAGCAGGCCCAGGATGCCGAGATAGATGGGGTGACCGATCAAGAAACCGATCGCGAGGAAGACACCGAAGGTGACGATGCCGACGCCCGCGAGTACAAGACCGATCTTCTTGTCGGCCTTGCGCGTCATCTTGTAGGTCAGAGCGATCTGCTTCAGTCGCCCGGGGTTCGCAGCGTCCGCTGCAGGTTCCTTCCTCGCCATGGCAGGAAGTCTACGTGGCCCGGGGAGCGCCGTACGACGGCAGTGTCCGGAAGGCGGGATTCAGGAACGGTGCAGGACGTTCTGGTCCAGGACGCGCTGGGCCTCGACGCGGTCCTTGGCACGGCGGCGGTCCTCCAGGACGGAGGTCCAGGCGTTGCGGCGGGCGGTGCGCTGGCCCCCGCTCATGAGGAGCGACTCGACCGCACGCAGTGCGGTGGTGAACGACGGGATTGCGGTGGCGCGAACCGGCGCGGCCTGCATGGTGGAGGTCCCCCCTCGGGTACGGGCTCGGCGTGGGTGTACGTGGCGTGAGTCCAGCGTCACTGATTGGTGTTACCAGGGCGTGACCGACCGGTCAAACACGCATGAAGCCTTGTCGCGGGGGTCGCGGACCGTGCCGCGGCCCCGGCGTACGCCCTGATCAGGGCGTACGGCCAGGACCGCGCCGAATCGGTCACTACTCATGAGTAGCTTCTTGTGCGGGAATTCACACGCTTGCCTCGCGCCGGGGTGCGCAAGCCGGGTGACGTTGCGTCAGCAATCAGACGGCCCGCGAGGCGGCGTAGGAGCCGCCGTGCTGCGGGGCGGCCGAGTGCCGCTGCTCCACGGCCATCCGGTAGAGGCGGCCGGCGCGGTACGAGGAGCGCACCAGCGGTCCGGACATCACGCCGGAGAAGCCGATCTGCTCGGCCTCCTCCTTCAGCTCCACGAACTCCTGCGGCTTGACCCAGCGCTCCACGGGGTGGTGGCGCACCGAGGGGCGCAGGTACTGGGTGATGGTGACCAGCTCGCAGCCGGCCTCGTGCAGCTGCCGCAGCGCGTCGCCGACCTCCTCGCGGGTCTCGCCCATGCCGAGGATGAGGTTCGACTTGGTGACCAGGCCGTGGTTGCGGGCCTCGGTGATGACCTTCAGCGAGCGGTCGTAGCGGAAGCCGGGGCGGATGCGCTTGAAGATCCGCGGCACCGTCTCGACGTTGTGCGCGAAGACCTCGGGGCGGGAGGAGAAGACCTCGGCCAGCTGCTCGGGGACCGCGTTGAAGTCGGGGGCGAGGAGCTCGACCTTGGTGTGCCCGCCCTCGCGGCCGGCCGTCTGCGCGTGGATCTGCCGCACGGTCTCGGCGTACAGCCAGGCGCCACCGTCCTCCAGGTCGTCGCGGGCGACGCCGGTGATGGTGGCGTAGTTCAGGTCCATCGTGACCACGGACTCGCCCACCCGGCGCGGCTCGTCACGGTCCAGCGCCTCGGGCCTGCCGGTGTCGATCTGGCAGAAGTCGCAGCGCCGGGTGCACTGGTCGCCGCCGATGAGGAAGGTCGCCTCGCGGTCCTCCCAGCACTCGTAGATGTTGGGGCAGCCGGCTTCCTGGCAGACGGTGTGCAGGCCCTCGCTCTTCACGAGGTTCTGCATCTTCGTGTACTCGGGACCCATTTTCGCCCGGGTCTTGATCCACTCGGGCTTGCGCTCGATGGGGGTCTGGCTGTTGCGGACCTCCAGGCGCAGCATCTTGCGTCCGTCGGGTGTGACTGCGGACACGTCGGCTCCCTGTAGCTTCGATTCCTCGGCGTACACCAGGGTACGCCCGTGATGTATGCGGCCTTCCGAGTGGGCAACCTCGGGCAGCGGGGGTGCATTCCCCGCCGACGGCCTTGCGCGACATGCCCTAGGCGGAGGCCTTCTCGATCTCGCGCGGCGTCGGCTCCGCGTTCTCCAGCACGTCCTTCAGGTGCCGCTCGACGACCGGCAGGACCTCGTCGACGGTCACGTCGCGGCCCAGCTCGTTCGCGAGCGAGGCGACGCCGGCGTCGCGGATGCCGCACGGGATGATGCGGTCGAACCAGCGGTTGTCCGGGTTCACGTTCAGCGCGAAGCCGTGCATCGTGACGCCCTTGGCCACGCGGATGCCGATCGCGGCGATCTTGCGGTCCTCGCGGCGCTGGCCGGCGTTGGAGGGCGCGTACTCCGGCCCGTTCATGCGCGGGTCGAACTCCTCGTCGTGCAGCCGCGGGTCGAAGTCGAGGGACAGTCCGCCCAGCGCCGGGCGCTGCTCGACCGGGTCGCCGAGCACCCACACCCCGCTGCGGCCCTCGACGCGCGTGGTCCGGAGGCCGAACTCCGCGCAGGTGCGGATCAGCGCGTCCTCCAGGCGCCGCACGTGGGCGACCACGTCCACCGGACGCGGCAGCTTCTGGATGGGGTAGCCCACCAGCTGGCCCGGGCCGTGCCAGGTGATCTTGCCGCCGCGGTCCACGTCGACGACCGGGGTGCCGTCCAGCGGCCGCTCGCTGTCCGCGGTGCGCCGGCCCGCCGTGTAGACCGGCGGGTGCTCCAGGAGCAGCACCGTGTCGGGGATCTCGTCGGCGAAGCGCGCCGCGTGCACCCGGCGTTGCTCGTCCCAGGCCAGCTGGTACTCGACCGCCTCGGCACCGAATCCCATGCGGACGAACCGCAGCTCACTCACGGCAAGCGCCTCCCTAGAAGGTCGTAAGGCACGAAACGTGCCTACGCCACTGTACGACCGTCCGCTGCGCGTCAGCCCTGCGGGCAATCCTCACACGATCGGATGAACGAGCGTCGAAGTGTGCGATCGGGCGCTCACTCTCCGCTACATTCGCGCCGTTCACAGAGGTCCATAAGGGCAGCTCACAGGCAACCCGGGCACAACAGGGCCGACGGCGGTCCCGGAAGGCCCGAAAGGCAGGAGACCGCACCGCAGATGACGGAACGACCCGCGCAGCGCACTCCCAACCGCCAGCTCGCCGCGCTCATCGCAGAAGCCGGGTTCTCCAACGCGGGTCTCGCCCGTCGGGTCGACCAGCTCGGTCTCGAACACGGGCTCGACCTGCGCTACGACAAGACGTCGGTCACCCGCTGGCTCCGCGGCCAGCAGCCCCGGGGCACCACGCCCGCCCTGATCGCCGAGGTCTTCACCCGCCGCCTCGGCCGCAGACTCACCGCCCAGGACCTCGGGCTCGACGCCTGCGCCCCCGTCTACGCGGGGCTGGAGTTCGCCGCCGGCCCCGAGGAGGCCGTCGACATCGTCGGCGGGCTGTGGCGCAAGGACTCGGGCTCGCACGCGGAGCTCCGCAAGATCGCGTTCACCCCGGCCGGGCTGGTCGTGCCCAGCCGCGACTGGCTGATCGGCCGCCCCGACGACCGGGTGGCCCGCGGCGAGCAGCCCTCCCCTCCTCCCGGCTTCGCCCGAACGGGAGGGACCCCCACCGTCCCCGCCCAGGGCCGGCCGGTGGTGCCCCGCCAGCGCGGCCAGGCCGAACGCGGCGCCGGCCAGAAGGTCACCTCCGGCGACATCGCCGCCCTGCGCTCGGTCGGCGAGCTCTTCCGCACCCTGGACAACATGTACGGCGGCGGCCACGCCCGCCAGGCCCTCGTGCGCTACCTGGAGCACGAGTGCGAGCCGATGCTGCGCGGCACCTACGGCGAGCAGACCGGACGGCGGCTGTTCGGCGCGGCCGCCGACCTGACCCGGCTCGCCGGCTGGACGTCGTACGACATCGCGGCGCACGGGCTCGCCCAGCGCTACTTCGTGCAGGCGCTGCGCCTCGCGCAGGCGGCGGGGGACCGGGCCTACGGCTCGTACGTGCTGGTCACCATGAGCCGCCAGGCCGTCTACCTCGGCCACGGCCGGGAGGCGGTGCAGCTCGCGCGGGTCGCCCAGCAGGGCGTCGCGACAAACGCCCCGCCGGTCGTGCAGGCCCTGCTGCACTGCTCGGAGGCGCGCGGGCACGGCGTGCTGGGCGAGGTGCGCAACTGCACCGCCGCGCTCGTGCGGGCCGAGCGGGCGCTCGAAGCGGCCCGGCCCGGCGACGAGGTCCCGTTCTGGGCGCGGTTCTTCGACGAGGCGCAGCTCGCGGACGAGTTCGGCCACTGCCATCGGGACCTGCAGCAGTTCCGGGCGGCGGCGCAGCATGCCGAGCGGTCGCTGCAGCTGCGTGCGCCCGCGTTCGCCCGCAGCCGGCTCTTCTGCCGGGTCGTGCTCGCTTCGGCGCGGCTCGGTCTGGGTGAGCTGGACCAGGCCTGTGCGCTGGGTGCGGAGGCGGCGGGGGCCGCGGCCGAGATGCGGTCGGTGCGGGCGCTCGAGTACGTGCGGGACTTCGAGCGGCGGCTGGAGCCGTACAAGGACGCGGCGCCGGTGCGGGGGTATCGCGACAGGGTCGCGGCACTGGGGTAGCCGGGCGCACCCGACGGCGGGAAGCCTTCAGGCCGCCTTCGTCGCGGGCAGGGGGTCGGCCCGGTGCATGGAGCCCGCCGCCCCCAGGTCCGTGAGGATCGCGGCCGCCGCCCGGTGGGCCGAGTGCAGGGCGCCCTGGACCGTGCTGGTGTCGCGGTGGTCCCCGCAGACGTAGAGGCCGGCCAGGAGACGGACCGGGCGGCGCAGGTCGTGGGGCGGGCGCATCGCGGGGACCGCCTCGGGGGTGTGGTGGACGGCGAGGGTCTCCCAGCGCGCCGTCGAGGTGCCGTAGAGGCGCGCGAGGTGCATGCGTACGGCGGTGTCGAGGTGGGGCGGGGGCGGGCCGAGGACCGTGGAGGAGATGAGCGTGCGGCCCGCGGGCGCACGGCTCGGGTCGACCGCGCTCACCACGGACGTGTGCGCGACCGGGCCGCCGCGGTCGGCGTCGAGCAGCAGGGCCGCGCCGGTCCGCGGCGGCTCGTCCGCCGTGTGGTGCAGCACCGTCAGCGGGTGGAAGTCGGGTACGCGCAGGCCGGGGAGCAGTTCGGCGGCGGCGCGCGCGTCCGTCGCCAGCAGGACGGCGCGGCAGCGGATCTCGCCGTGCTCGGCCGTGGTCACCGCGCTCGTCGAGACCGAGGTGACGCGCACACCGGTGTGCACGGTGCCCGGCGGCAGCGCCCGGGCCAGCAGCTCCGGCAGCATCTCCGCGCCGCCCTCCGGCAGGCACAGCCGCCCGCCGGCGAAGGCGCGCAGGGCGAGGTCGGCGCACCGGCTGGAGGTCGCCAGCTCCGGGTCGCACAGCAGCGCGGCGAGCAGCGGGCGCAGGAAGCCCTCGACGGTGCGCGCGGGCAGACCGCGGGCCGCGAGGGCCTGTGCCGCGGGCAGCTCCGGCCGGGACAGCAGCCGCTCGACGGACGTGGCCGCGAGCCGGGCGAGCGCGGCGTTGAGGCGGGCCTGGTCGACGGCGCCGCCGATCGGGGTCCCGGACCGGGGTGCGCTCCTGGTGGGGGCGCTTGCCAGGGCGCGCACCGCGTGGAGTGCGCCCCTTGCGCCCCCCGTGGCCGCCGGAGCGACCGCGCGGCAGTGGCGTCCGTCGGTGTGGAGGAGCACGCCGGGCGCGAACCGGCGCAGGACCAGCGCGTCGAGCCCGGGCGTCAGCCGTAGTTCCGGATACGCCGTGGACAGCAGCTGCCCGATCCGGTCGAGCCGGAACCCGTCGACCTTCTCCGTCGACATCCGGCCCCCGGCCCACGGGGCGGCCTCCAGGACCGCCGTCGTCACTCCTGCGCTGGTCAGCCGATGTGCCGCCGAGAGTCCGGCGACCCCGGCTCCTACGATCACGACGTCTGCCTGGTACGCGGGCTCAAGCACGTGCCCCTCCTCGAGGTTGCGCGGCCGGTGGAGACGTCATGCCCCCAACAGGCTCCAGGGATACCCGAGTTCGGGTCGAGGTTAGGGCTGTGATCGGTCAAGGGCAGTCGCGCATGGACGAAGCACGGTCGCACGGCGGTCGCATACGGTCGCAGGGGTTCTCCGCGCCGCCGCCCCAGCTGTCGCTACGCCGCCCGGAGCGCCCCCTCGATGTCCGGGAACGCGAACGTGAAGCCGGACTCCAGCAGCCGCTTCGGCAGCACCCGCGCGCTGCCCAGGACGTCCCCGGACAGCTCGCCGAGCACGGCCCGCAGCACCGGCGCGGGCACCGTGAACAGCGTCGGCCGGCGCAGCACCCGCCCCATGGCCGCGGTGATCTCGCGGTTCGTCAGCGGGACCGGCGCGGTGAGGTTGAACGGCCCGGACAGCCCGTCGGTGTCGAGCAGGTGGCGGATCGCGGCGACCTCGTCGTGCAGCGAGATGTACGACCAGTACTGCCGCCCGTCGCCCATCCGTCCCCCGAGCCCCGCCTCGAACAGCGGGAACAGCCGGCCCCAGGCCCCGCCCCCGCGGGCCACCACCAGCCCGGTCCGCGGGAACACGGTCCGTACGCCCGCCTCCCGCGCCGGCGCCGCCGCGGCCTCCCACTCCACGCACAGCCGCGGCAGGAAGCCGTTCCCGGGCGGCGCGCCCTCGTCGACCGCGCGCTCGCCGGTCTCGCCGTAGTAGCCCATCGCGCTGCCGCTCACGAACACCCGCGGCCTGTGCTCCAGCCCGGCGATCGCCTCGGCCAGCGCCGTGGTGCCGTGCACCCGGCTGCTCCGGATGCGCGCCTTGTAGGCGTCGGTCCAGCGGTGGTCGCCCACGCCGGCGCCCGCGAGGTTGACCACGGCGTCGCACCCGGCGAGCCCGGCCGCGTCCACCCGCCCGCCCTCCGGGTCCCAGCGGACCTCCTCCCGCCCCCGGGGCGGCCGGCGCACCAGCCGTACCACCTCGTGCCCGTCGGCGGCCAGGGACCGCACCAGAGCGGCACCGATGAGACCGGACGCACCTGCCACCGCGATTCGGGAACGTTGCATGCGCCCATTCTGCTCGGCGCACGGGCCTCATAGGGTGACCGTCATGCCCGTTCCGTACATACGCCACGCCACCCTCGACGACGAGGACACGCTGGGCCGTCTGGACCGCGTCACCTGGTCCCCGCTGCACTCCGTGCAGCCGCGCCCCGAGCCGCCCTACGAGCCCTTCTACACCGAGCGGTTCGGGCCGCGGGACCATCTGGTGGCGGAGATCGGCGGCGAGGTGGTCGGCTACATCAGGCTGGGCTGTCCGACCCCGCTCGTCTGCAACGCCCACGTCCGGCAGATCCAGGGGCTGGTCGTCGCCGAGGAGGCGCGCGGCGCCGGTGTCGGGCGGGCGCTGCTGCGGGCGGTGCGCGAGGAGGCCCGCCGTCACGGCGCGCGCCGGCTCAGCCTGCGCGTCCTCGGCCACAACACCCCGGCGCGCACGCTCTACGAGACCGAGGGCTTCGCCGTGGAGGGCGTCCTGCCCGGCGAGTTCCTGCTGGAGGGCGCGTACGTGGACGACGTCCTGATGGGGTGCAGCCTCTGACGGCGGCCGGCCCCCTACGACGCGACCAGGTCGCCCGTGTCCACCGCCGTCGTCGAGGCCGCCGCGCGCCCGGCGTCGGAGGAGACCTCGTCCGCGGTCAGGACGTAGCCCGTCTCGCCGTCGGTCGTCGAGCGGGCGAAGACCACGCCGTAGACCCGGCCGTCGGTCGTCAGCAGCGGGCCGCCGGAGTTGCCGGGCCGCACCGTCGAGCGGATCGAGTAGATCTCGCGCGTCACCGTGGCGTCGCCGTAGATGTTCCGGCCGGTGGCCTGCACCCGGCCCGCGACGGTCGCCGCCTGGAGGTTCAGGTCGCCGTCCTGCGGATAGCCGGCCACCACCGCCGAGTCCCCGCGCGCGGCGCCGCCGTCGAAGCGCAGCACAGGGGCGCGCAGCCCGGGCACGTACAGCACCGCCACGTCACGGTCGGGGTCGAAGAGCACCACCCGCGCCTCGTACGACCGCCCGACCCCGCCGATGCGCACGTTCGGGTCGTCGATGCCGGCCACCACGTGCGCGTTGGTCATCACGTGGTCGCGCGCGTACACGAACCCGCTGCCCTCGCGGCCCTGGTTGCCGGAGACACCCTCGATCTTGACCGTGCTGAGCTTCGCGGCGTTCGCGGCGCTCGGGGTGACGCTGTCGCCGGTGGGCTTGGCGACCCGGGCCGTCGAATCGTTCTCGAAGGGGTTGAAGACCTGGGGGAAGCCCGCCTGGGTGAGCGCCGAGGTGGCCCGCGAGAACCAGGCCGGGGTGGTGTCCGGCATCGCGTCCTGCACCGCGCCGAGCAGCGCGGAGTCCCGGATCGCGGTCGTGAGCAGCGGTGAGGAGGACGCGCCCAGGACGCTCGCGGCCACCCACGCCACGATCAGCACCGCCACCGAGTTGGCCGCGGCGCCGCCGACCCCGTCGGCCACCCGCAGCGGCCCCCGGTCCAGCTCCCTGCGCAGCCGCAGCGCCAGCCGCCCCGCCAGCTCGTGCCCCACCGCGGCCGGCACCAGCACCGTCAGCACCGCCGTCACGGTCGCCCGGGTCGTGCCCGGTGTCACCAGGTCCATCACCCACGGCAGGACCCACACGCCGAGAACGGCGCCGCCCACGAACCCGGCCAGCGAGACGCAGCCGGCCACCAGCCCGCGTCGGTAGCCGGACGCCGCGTAGGCCACCACCACGAGCACCAGCAGGATGTCGAGCAGGTCCACGGAGCCGCCTTTCTCTCAGACCCCCGGTCAAGCGTCATTACGAGCGGGACGGGCCCGGTGATCAACTGCCCGCACACGAGGCCGGGGAACCGGCCGCACGCAGGCGTGCACCGGGAAAAACGCCTCGGACCAGGACGATGGTTCCACCGGGTGGCACAGCACACATCGCGGACGGGGCGGATCGGCCCGAAAGTGAAGTCATGCGTGTCCGAAGACCGCGCGGAGCAGGGCGGGCGCACCGAGCGCAGACACCCCGGCCCGTGCTCGTGCTGCTCTCCTGGCTGCCCGGACTGGCCGCCGTCCTCGGACTGGTCCTGTGCGCGGACGGCGTCGGGCACCGCGGCCCGAAGGCCGGCCCGTCCGCCGAGGCGCGCGCCGCCACCCGGCACACCGCGCCGAAGCCGCGCATCGTGCCCCGGTCGGCCTGGCTGGATCCGCTCTCCCGGCGCGCCCAGCCGCCCCCGCGCTACGACGACGAGGTCGTCGCGGTCTTCGTCCACCACACCGACTCGCCCAACGGCTACGACTGCGCCAATGTGCCGCGGATCATCCGCTACCTCTACGCGGGCCAGACCGGCGCCCGGGACTGGGACGACATCGGCTACAACTTCCTCGTCGACCGCTGCGGCACCATCTACGAGGGCCGCGCGGGCGGGGTGGACCGCGCCGTCACCGGCGCCCACACCCAGGGCTTCAACCACCGCACCGCCGGCATCGCCGCGATCGGCACCTTCACGGCGGGCGTCCCGGTGCCCAGGGCCATGACGGACGCGATCGCCGCCCTCGCCGCGTGGAAGCTGGGGCTCGCCGACGTCGACCCGCGCTCCGAGGCGCATCTGGTCTCCAGCAACAGCCTCAGCCGCTACCCCGCCGGGACCGCCGCCACCCTGCCGGCCCTGGCCGGCCACAAGGACGCCTACATGACGTCCTGCCCGGGCGAGGCCCTGAGCGCCCGCCTCCCGGAGATCAGGCGCCGGGCGGCGCGGCTGCAGGGGCGGACTCCCTAGGACGTGCCGCGAAGGTCCCGCGGCGCGGGGCGCGGCGTGGGGCGCGGCGTGGGCTCCGTACGCGGCCCGGGAGGCGCTCACAGGTGTCTCGCAGCCGTCTCACCGGGCCCGCCGAGCTTCCCTTCCTAGGCTCGGGCACACGCACTCGACCGGAGGTGGGGAAGAGATGAGCAGCAGTCGCACCGGCACCGCGGTCCGGACCTCCCGCGGCCCCTGGGCGGCGCTCTGCGCGGCGGTCGCCGTCGTGCTGGGCCCGGCCGCCGTCACCGCGTCCGCGCTCGACCAGGCCAACGCCGCCCCGATGCGCCACGCGGTGAAGGCGGACCAGGCGCAGGCCCGCGTCCCCTCGGACACCGTTCGCCGGCACACGGCCGGGGCCTGACGCTCAGCCGGGGTCGCCGCCGACCAGTCCCAGGAACTTCTCGCCGGACGGATCGACGTCCACCCCGAGGCCGTTCATGAGGCCCGCCAGCATGACGTAGTAACCGGTCGTCATGACGACCTCGACCACCTGCCGGTCGCCGACACGGGCACGCAGGGCGGCCAGGGTCCCCTCGGACAGGGTGTGCCGGGACACCTGCTCGAACGCCGCGGTCACCGCCGCCGACTCGGTCGCGTCCAACTCCGGCCCGTCGGTGCGCTGTTCGGCGATCGCCGCCAACTGCTCCGGCGTGGCACCAGCGTTGAGCGCGATCGGGCCGTGCTGGACGGACAGATACGCGCACCGCGTGCCGGACGCGACCGCCAGCACGACCAGTTCGCGCAGCCGGACCGGCAGCGTCGACTCGCGCAGCACGGCCAGGCCCAGGTCGATCGCCGGGCCCGTCATCGGCGGGGCGTGCGAGAGCATGCGGAAGGCGTTGAGCTGCACGGGCAGCCTGGTGACGGCGTCGGCAGCACGCTCCGGGTACGGAATGCGGGCCATGATCCCCCTGACGTCTGACGTCGACATGGTGGTCGTCAATCCCTGAAGCGGTCCCAGAGCTTGGGATAGCGCTGGGCCAGCACCCGTTCGTTCTCGAAGTCGAGCGGCGCGCCCTCCGGCTCGGAGGGCGCGGGCGGGATGCCGAGGTCGGGCGCGACGGTCCCGGTGAGCTGTTCGTAGGCCTCGTCCGCCGCGTAGCCCAGCTCCTCGCCGTCGCCGTCGATCTCCTCGTCGAAGTCGGCCAGGAGGTCGGCCAGTGTGTCGGGCTGGTGCACGGCCCCCTCGTACACCTCGCGCCCCTGGCCGATCAGCCAGCACCGGAAGAAGTCGAACGCGTCGTCGCTCGCGCCGTCGAGCAGGACCCATGCCGCGCCCCACAGGTCCCAGGTGTAGGCGCGGTTGTAGCGGGCCTCGAAATGACGGGCGAAGTCCAGGACCATGTCCGGGTCCAGCTGGAGCAGCCGGTCCACGAGCAGGTCGGCCTGCTCCTCGGGGTCGCCCTCGGCGCCCTCGCGGGTGGCGTCCACCAGCTCCCAGAACTCCGTCTCGTCCATCACGCGTCCAGCATCGGCCCTGGGCGGGTGGGGCGCACGTGGAGTGCGACGGATTGTTATGTCCCGTACAGGCGGGCCAGGCGTGCCGCGTCGCCGGCGAAACGCGCCCGCAGGGTCTCGGGGGCCAGCACCTCCACCTCGGGGCCGAGCCCCGCGAGCTGGCCGTGGGCGACCTCTTCGGACTCCACCGGGAGCGTCAGCGTCAGCCATCCGTCCCCGTCCGGCGTGCCCGCGGCCGAGAGCGCCTCCCGCGCGGCGGCCGGATCGACGGCGTACGGCAGCCTGCGCGCCCCGTCCGGCGACAGCCGTACGACGACCTCGGCGTGCAGGATCGACCGTGCGAACTGCGCGGCCCGCTCCTCCCAGAAGGCGGGCAGGTCGAACTCCTCGTCCCGCGCGAACCGTTCCCCGCCGGGCTCCACGGCCGTGAACCGGTCGACGCGGTAGACCCGGTACGACCCGTTCTCCGCGACCCGGGCGCACACGTACCAGACCCCCGCCTTGAGCACGAGCCCGTACGGCTCCAGTACCCGCTCCACCCCGCCGTCCCGGCCGCGGTAGCGCGCCGTGACCCGCCGGTCGTCCCACACCGCGTCCGCGACGCCGGGCAGCAGATCGGGTGACGTCGGCTCGGTGAACCAGTTGGGGGCGTCCAGATGGAAACGCTGCGCGGCCGTCCGGGAGGCGTCCCGCAGGGACGGAAGCAGGGCCGCCGACACCTTCAGCCGGGCGGCCGAGGCGGCGTCCTCCAGCCCCATCTCCCGCAGGGCGCCCGGCACACCGGACAGGAACAGGGCCTCGGCCTCACCGCGCGCCAGCCCGGTCAGCCGGGTGCGGTACCCGCCGACCAGCCGGTACCCGCCGGCCCGCCCCCGGTCCGCGTACACCGGCACGCCCGCCTCGGACAGCGCCTGCGCGTCCCGCGTCACGGTCCGCTCGGAGACCTCCAGCTCCCGCGCCAGCTCGGCGGCGGTCATGGAGGCCCGGGACTGGAGGAGCAGCACCATCTTGATGAGGCGGGCAGCGCGCATGGGTTCATGATGCAACGGGGCCCCCGCCGCGGCGGGGGCCCCGTCAACCGGCTCTTCGCAGGCTCCGCCTGTTACAGGCCGTACTTCTCGCGCGCCTCCTTCACGGCCGTGGCCTTCACCTCGCCGCGCCGCGCCAGCTGCGCGAGCGCCGCGACCACGATCGAGGGGGCGTCGACGCCGAAGTGGCGGCGGGCCGCGTCACGGGTGTCCGAGAGGCCGAAGCCGTCGGCGCCGAGCGAGGACCAGTCCTGGTCGACCCACTGCGCGATCTGGTCCGGGACCTGGCGCATGTAGTCGGAGACCGCGAGCACCGGGCCCTCGGCGCCGTGCAGCGCCTGGCGGACGTAGGGGACACGCTCCTCGCCGCGCAGCAGCGCCTCGTCGGCCTCCATCGCGTCGCGGCGCAGCTCGGTCCAGCTGGTCGCCGACCAGACGTCCGCGGCCACGCCCCACTCCTCGGCGAGCAGCTTCTGCGCCTGCAGGGCCCAGTGGATCGCCGTGCCGGAGCCGAGCAGCTGGATGCGCGGGGCGTTGGCGGCCGGCGCCAGCCCCGCCTCCTCGGCCGTGCTGAAGCGGTACAGGCCCTTGACGATGCCCTCGTCGACGCCCGCCGCGGACGGCTTCGCCGGCTGCGGCATCGGCTCGTTGTAGACGGTGAGGTAGTAGAAGACGTTCGAGTCCTCGCCCGGAGCCGCCTCGCCGTACATGCGGCGCAGACCGTCCTTGACGATCGCGGCGATCTCGTACGCGAAGGCCGGGTCGTACGTCAGCGCCGCCGGGTTGGTCGCGGCGATGACCGGCGAGTGGCCGTCGGCGTGCTGGAGGCCCTCGCCGGTCAGCGTCGTACGGCCGGCCGTGGCGCCCACCAGGAAGCCGCGGCCGAGCTGGTCGCCGAGCTGCCACATCTGGTCGGCCGTGCGCTGCCAGCCGAACATCGAGTAGAAGATGTAGAACGGGATCATCGCCTCGCCGTGCGTCGCGTACGCGGTGGACGCGGCGATGAAGTCGGCCATCGAACCGGCCTCGGTGATCCCCTCGTTGAGGATCTGGCCGTTCTTGGCCTCCTTGTAGTACATCAGCTGGTCGCGGTCGACCGGCTCGTACGTCTGGCCCTTGGGGGAGTAGATCCCGAGCGACGGGAACAGCGACTCCATGCCGAAGGTGCGTGCCTCGTCGGGGACGATCGGCACCCAGCGCTTCCCGGTCTCCTTGTCGCGGACCAGGTCCTTGACCAGGCGGACGAAGGCCATCGTCGTCGCCACGTTCTGCGAGCCGGAACCCTTGTCGAAGGAGGCGAAGGCCTTGTCCGCGGGGGCGGGCAGCGGGGCGAGCGCGTGCGAGCGGCGGGCCGGGGCCGGGCCGCCGAGGGCCGCACGGCGCTCCTGGAGGTAGCGGACCTCGGGGGAGTCGGCACCGGGGTGGCCGTAGGGCACCTGGCCGTCGGTGAACTGCGCGTCCGGGATGGGGAGTTCGAGCAGGTCCCGCATCGTCTTGAACTCGTCCACCGTCAGCTTCTTCATCTGGTGGTTGGCGTTCTTCGACGCGAAGCCCTCGCCGAGGGTGTGGCCCTTGACCGTCTGGGCCAGGATCACGGTCGGCGCGCCCTTGAACTCGACGGCGGCCTTGTAGGCGGCGTAGACCTTGCGCGCCTCGTGGCCACCGCGGGAGAGGTGGAAGCACTCGAGGATCTTGTCGTCGCTCAGCAGCTTCGCCATCTCGGCGAGCGCCGGGTCCTTGGCGAAGAAGTCCTCGCGGATGTAGGCGGCGTCGCGCGTCTGGTACGTCTGCACCTGGGCGTCCGGCACCTCGCGCAGGCGGCGTACGAGCGCGCCCGTGGTGTCCAGCTGGAACAGCTCGTCCCAGGCGGAGCCCCACAGGGACTTGACCACGTTCCAGCCGGCGCCGCGGAACTGGGCCTCCAGCTCCTGCACGATCTTGAAGTTGGCGCGCACCGGACCGTCGAGACGCTGCAGGTTGCAGTTGATGACGAAGGTCAGGTTGTCCAGGCCCTCGCGGGCGGCGAGGGCGAGCGCGGCCGTGGACTCCGGCTCGTCCATCTCGCCGTCGCCGAGGAACGCCCAGACGTGGGACGAGGAGACGTCCTTGATGCCGCGGGCGGTCAGATAGCGGTTGAAGCGCGCCTGGTAGATCGCCGACAGCGGGCCGAGGCCCATCGACACCGTGGGGAACTCCCACAGCCAGGGCAGGCGCCGCGGGTGCGGGTAGGACGGGAGGCCGCCGCCGCCCGCCTCCTGGCGGAACCTGTCGAGGTGCGCCTCGGTGAGGCGGCCGTCGAGGAAGGCGCGGGCGTAGATGCCGGGGGAGGCGTGGCCCTGGATGTAGAGCTGGTCGCCGGAGCCGGGAGACTCCTGGGATTCCTTGCCCTTGAAGAAGTGGTTGAAGCCCGTCTCGTAGAGCCAGGCCGCGGAGGCGAAGGTGGCGATGTGGCCGCCGACGCCGAGTTTGCTGCTCCGGGTCACCATCGCGGCCGCGTTCCAGCGGTTCCACGCGGTGATGCGGCGCTCCATCGCCTCGTCACCGGGCAGGCCGGGCTCGGCGGCGGTCGGGATGGTGTTGACGTAGTCGGTCTCCAGGAGCTTGGGCAGCGCGATGCCGTTGCCCTCCGCGCGCTCCAGCGTGCGGCGCATCAGGTACGCGGCACGGTGCGGGCCCGCCGCCTTGGCGACCGCGTCCAGAGAGGCCTGCCATTCGGCGGTCTCCTCGGGGTCCCGGTCGGGGAGCTGGTCGAGCTCGCTCGGCTGGATGGCGTTGGGGTCGGTCATGTCGCCGCCTTCCTCAGTCGAAGGGGGTTCCCTCATCGGTAAGGGTTCGGGGGTGCCCTTTGTCTTTGGCAGGACAGGGCGCTGGGCCTCGGTTCAGGCCCACCGGCGACAATAACTCCCTGATCGATGATCGATCAAAGGGTTCCCGGGCAAAACTTCTCGATGACGAGAAAGTGGGCATGCGGTGCCTTGTCCGGTGGCACCGGGTGCCGCGTTTTCGAAGGGTTTCCGCAGGTGAGCGAGGGGATGCTCGACTGTGTCAAGCGCGCGGCGCGCAGCCCAGCACGTGAGCCTTCACCAGCTCGGCGATCCTCGGGTCCCTCCTGCGGAACGCCTGCACCAGCTCCTCGTGCTCCTCCGCGTACGACTGCTGAACGGTTCCCAGCCAGCGGATGGACAGTGCCGTGAAGACTTCGATGCCGAGGCCCTCCCAGGTGTGCAGCAGCACCGAGTTCCCGGCCGCCCGCACCAGTTCGCGGTGGAAGGCGACCGTGTGCCGCACCTGGCCCGTGCCGTCGGCGGCGCGGTCGGCCTGGTAGAGGGCGGCCACGTGCGGCTCCAGGGCCGAGCAGTCCGCGGCCAGCCGCTCGGCCGCCAGCTCCGCGGCGATCGCCTCCAGGCCGGCCCGGACCGGATAGCTCTCCTCCAGGTCGGCGGCTGTCAGATTGCGCACCCGCACGCCCTTGTTGGGCGCCGACTCGATCAGCCGCAGCGACTCCAGCTCGCGCAGCGCCTCCCGCACCGGCGTCTGGCTGACCTCCAGCTCGGTGGCGATGCGCCGCTCCACGATGCGCTCGCCCGGCTGCCAGCGCCCGCTGACGATCCCTTCCACGATGTGCTCGCGGATCTGTTCGCGCAGCGAGTGGATGACGGGCGCGGTCATGAAGGCTCCTTAGGGAGGGGCCGCCCCTCGGCCCCGGGGGCGTTCGACGTTTAGACAATAAGGCCGCGAGCCCTTTCCGGAGGGGCGCACGGGGGCGCTTTCGTGCAGGTGAGACGAGACTTACACGCTGCACAGAGCGCTGTCGCGTGTAAAGACCCGTACCGGAGCCGCCCCGGAGCCGTCACCGCCGTGTCACGGGGAGAACCCCCGGGCGCCCCGCGCCGTCGCGGTCGGCAAGGGTGTCCGAACGGGGCGCCCCCGCACCATCCGGGGGACGGCATGAACATCGGGGAACGGCGCAGCAGGCTCGGTTGGACGGTCGCGATGGCCCTCGCGGCAACGGTCGTCGGCGTCGCGGGGTGCCGGCCGACCCCCACCGCCGCGTCCGGCGCGAGCACCCGTGAGGCGGCCACCGCCACGGCGGACGGCGGCACACGGGTCCAGGGCACGGCCGGCGCGGCCGTGTCCGCCACAGGACCCGCCGGACCCGGCGGGGCCTGTGTCTTCGTCAAGCCGGACGGGGCGCAGAAGTTCGGCCACGTCGGCTGGGGCTTCCGGGTCACGGGCACGGACCGATGGGTCTACGGCGCCGTCGAGAACCCCACGAACGCCCTCTACACCCCACCCGGTGGCTTCATCGGCGCCTGGCACGCGCAGGGCTCCTACGCCCGCATGCTCAGCGAGATGTCCCGGGACGCGCACTACCCGGGGACGTCGACGCACCCGTACCGCCGCTACCGCTGCGTCGCGTCCCCGGCCGGTGACGTGGCCGCCGCCCGCAGGGCGGTCCGCGCCGTGGAGAGCCGCGGCTTCCTCGTCGGCCTCGACCGGACGACCGGCGACCTGACCTCGCGGGACTGCCTCGACGCCGTCTACGACGTGCTGCACGCCTACCGGACGCGGCACCTCACCTACGCGCCGCACCTGGACATCCCGAACGTGTGGGTGGAGACGCTGTGGGACTGGAGCGACCACACGCTCCGGCCGCACTAGCCGGGGTCCGTCGCGCCGACGACGGCGCCCCCGCCCGGAGTTCCGGACGGGGGCGCGTGTCTGCGGCACCTGCTGGAGCCCTACAGGCCGAGTTCGACCTCGAACTCGCCGGCCTCCAGGATCGCCTTGACCGCGGTCAGGTAACGGGCCGCGTCGGCGCCGTCCACCAGACGGTGGTCGTAGGAGAGGGTCAGGTAGGTCATGTCGCGGACGCCGATGACCGTGCCCTCCTCGGTCTCGATGACCGCCGGGCGCTTGACCGTGGCACCGATGCCGAGGATCGCGACCTGGCCCGGCGGCACGATGATCGTGTCGAAGAGCGCACCGCGCGAACCGGTGTTGGAGATGGTGAAGGTCGCGCCGGACAGCTCGTCCGGGGTGATCTTGTTGGCGCGGACCTTGCCGGCCAGCTCCGCCGTGGCCTTCGCGATGCCGGCGAGGTTGAGGTCGCCCGCGTGCTTGATGACCGGGGTCATCAGGCCCTTCTCCGAGTCCACCGCGATACCGACGCTCTCGGTGTCGAAGTAGGTGATCGTGCCCTCGGCCTCGTTGATCTTGGCGTTGACGACCGGGTGGGCCTTCAGCGCCTGGGCCGCCGCCTTCACGAAGAACGGCATCGGGGAGAGCTTGACGCCCTCGCGCGCGGCGAAGGAGTCCTTGGCCTGGGCGCGCAGGCGCATCAGGCGGGTGACGTCGACCTCGACGACCGAGGACAGCTGCGCCTGCTCGTGCAGCGCCTTGACCATGTTGTCGCCGATGACCTTGCGGATGCGCGGCATCTTGACGGTCTGGCCGCGGAGGGGAGAGGCCTCCAGGACCGGCGCCTTCTTGGCGGCCGGGGCGGCGGCAGCGGCCGGAGCCGGAGCGGCCGCGGCCTTCGCGGCCTCGGCGGCGGCGATCACGTCCTGCTTGCGGATACGGCCGCCGACGCCGGTGCCCTTGACGCCGGCCAGGTCGACGCCGTTCTCGGCGGCGAGCTTGCGCACCAGCGGGGTGACGTAGGCGCCCTCGTCCGTGGCACCCGCGGCGGGCGCGGGAGCGGCCGGGGCGACCGGAGCCGGGGCGGCCGGCGCGGGGGCCGGGGCGGCCGGGGCCGGCGCGGCGGCGACCGGGGCGGGAGCCGGGGCCGGGGCGGCGGGAGCCGGGGCCGGGGGAGCCGCGGGGGCGGCCGGAGCCGGGGCCGGGGCCTCGGCGGCGGGCGCGGGAGCGGCGGGGGCCGGGGCGGCCGCCGGGGCGGCACCCGCGGCGCCGATGACGGCGAGCTTGGCGCCGACCTCGGCGGTCTCGTCCTCGCCGACGACGATCTCCAGCAGCGTGCCGGAGGCGGGCGCCGGGATCTCGGTGTCGACCTTGTCCGTGGAGACCTCGAGCAGCGGCTCGTCGGCCTCGACGGAGTCGCCGACCGACTTCAGCCAGCGGGTGACGGTGCCCTCGGTGACGGACTCGCCGAGCGCGGGCAGGACCACGTCCGTGCCGGACGCGCCACCGGCCGGAGCGGCGGGGGCGGCGGCGGGCGCGGGGGCCGGGGCGGCCGGGGCCTCGGCGGCGGGGGCCGGAGCCTCCGCAGCGGCCGGGGCGGGCGCGGCAGCCGGCGCACCGGTGCCGTCGTCGATGACGGCGAGCTCGGCGCCGACCTCGACGGTCTCGTCCTCGGCGACCTTGATGCTGGCGAGGACACCGGCGGCGGGCGAGGGGATCTCGGTGTCGACCTTGTCGGTCGACACCTCGAGCAGCGGCTCGTCGGCCTCGACGCGCTCGCCCTCGGCCTTCAGCCAGCGGGTGACAGTGCCCTCGGTGACGCTCTCGCCGAGCGCCGGAAGGGTTACGGAAACCGCCATGGTTTCGGTTGCTCCTTACGAATTGCGGAAAGTCTGTGTCGTCGCGAAGTCGACCGAGGGTCAGTCGTGCGAGTGCAGGGGCTTGCCGGCCAGGGCCAGGTGGGCCTCGCCCATCGCCTCGTTCTGCGTCGGGTGGGCGTGGATGAGCTGGGCGACCTCGGCGGGCAGCGCCTCCCAGTTGTAGATCAGCTGGGCTTCGCCCACCTGCTCGCCCATGCGGTCACCGACCATGTGGACGCCGACCACGGCACCGTCCTTGACCTGGACGAGCTTGATCTCGCCCGCGGTGTTCAGGATCTTGCTCTTGCCGTTGCCCGCGAGGTTGTACTTCAGAGCGACGACCTTGTCCGCACCGTAGATCTCCTTGGCCTTGGCCTCGGTGATGCCGACGGAGGCGACCTCGGGGTGGCAGTAGGTCACCCGCGGCACGCCGTCGTAGTCGATCGGGACGGTCTTCAGGCCGGCCAGACGCTCCGCCACCAGGATGCCCTCGGCGAAGCCGACGTGCGCGAGCTGGAGCGTGGGGACGAGGTCACCGACGGCGGAGATGGTGGGCACGTTGGTGCGCATGTACTCGTCGACCAGGACGTAGCCGCGGTCCATGGCGACGCCCTGCTCCTCGTAGCCCAGGCCCTGCGAGACCGGGCCGCGGCCGACGGCGACCAGCAGGACCTCGGCCTCGAACTCCTTGCCGTCGGCGAGGGTGACCTTGACGCCGTCCTGGGTGTACTCGGCCTTCTGGAAGAAGGTGCCGAGGTTGAACTTGATGCCGCGCTTGCGGAACGCGCGCTCGAGAAGCTTCGAGGAGTTCTCGTCCTCGACCGGGACGAGGTGCTTGAGGCCCTCGACGACGGTGACGTCCGAGCCGAAGGACTTCCAGGCGGAGGCGAACTCGACGCCGATGACGCCGCCGCCCAGGACGATCGCGGACTTCGGCACGCGGTCCAGGACGAGGGCGTGGTCCGAGGAGATGATGCGGTTGCCGTCGATCTCCAGGCCCGGCAGCGACTTCGGCACGGAACCGGTCGCGAGGAGCACGTGGCGGCCCTGGACACGGCGGCCGTTCACGTCGACGGAGGTGGGGGAGGACAGCCGGCCCTCGCCCTCGATGTAGGTCACCTTGCGGGAGGCGATGAGTCCCTGCAGGCCCTTGTAGAGCCCGGAGACGACGCCGTCCTTGTACTTGTGGACGGCCGGGACGTCGATGCCCTCGAAGGTGGCCTTGACGCCGAACTGCTCGCTCTCGCGGGCCTGGTCGGCGATCTCGCCCGCGTGCAGCAGGGCCTTGGTGGGGATGCACCCACGGTGCAGGCAGGTACCGCCGACCTTGTCCTTTTCGATCAGGGCGACGTCCAGGCCCAGCTGCGCCCCGCGCAGGGCCGCGGCGTAACCACCGCTACCACCGCCGAGGATCACTAGGTCGAAAACGGTGCTGGCGTCGTTCGCCACGTCACGTCCTCCATGCATGTGCGCCGTACGCCGGGCCCCTTTGTCCCATACGCGGGGTTGACCGGTCGGTCGGCTGGTGTCCGGCCGCTCTTTCTTCGGCCCTGTGGTGGGGGCCCTGTCCTGCCGTGGCCCATCTTCGCACTTGTCGGAGGTGAACGAGACGCCGGGCCGGTGTGTGAGACGTCCCACGTTCATGTGAGCAACCGCCGGAAAAAGGGGGCTCCGCCCTACCCGCGCGCGGAGCCCCCTCACTCATTTCTGCATCAGCCCAGGTCGCCCGAGGCCGTCAGCTCCGCGAGCCGGACCAGGGTCCGCACCGCCGTACCCGTGCCGCCCTTCGGGGTGTAGCCGAACGGGCCGCTCTCGTTGAAGGCCGGGCCCGCGATGTCCAGGTGCGCCCAGGTGATGCCCTCGCCCACGAACTCGCGCAGGAAGAGACCGGCGACGAGGCCGCCGCCCATCCGCTCGCCCATGTTGGCGATGTCGGCGGTGGGGGAGTCCATGCCCTTGCGCAGGTGCTCCGGCAGCGGCATCGGCCAGGCCGGCTCGCCGACCTCCTCGGCCGCCTCGTGCACCGCCGAGCGGAACGCGTCGTCGTTCGCCATGATCCCGAACGTCCGGCTGCCCAGCGCCAGCATCATCGCGCCGGTGAGGGTCGCGACGTCCACGATGGCGTCCGGCTTCTCCTGGGAGGCGGCCCACAGCGCGTCCGCGAGGACCAGCCGGCCCTCGGCGTCGGTGTTGAGGACCTCGACCGTCTTGCCGCTGTACATGCGCAGCACGTCACCGGGACGGGTCGCGGAGCCCGACGGCATGTTCTCGGCGAGCGCCAGCCAGCCGGTGACGTTCACGTCCAGGCCCAGGCGCGCGGCGGCGACCACGGCGGCGAAGACGGCGGCCGCGCCGCTCATGTCGCACTTCATCGTCTCGTTGTGGCCCGCCGGCTTCAGCGAGATGCCGCCCGAGTCGTAGGTGATGCCCTTGCCGACGAACGCGAGGTGCTTCTTCGCCCGGGAGGGGGTGTACGACAGCTTCACCAGCCGCGGCCCCGACGCCGAACCGGCGCCGACGCCGAGGATGCCGCCGTAGCCGCCCTTCTCCAGCGCCTTGACGTCGAGCACCTGCACCTTGATGCCGTGCTCCTTGGCCGCGGCCAGCGCCACGGCGGCGAACGCCTCCGGGTTGAGGTCGTTGGGCGGGGTGTTGATCAGGTCGCGGGCGCGGTTGAGCTCCTCGGCGACGGCGACCGCGCGCTGGACGGCGGCCTTGTGCTCCTTGTCGCGCGGCTTGGCGCCGAGCAGCGCGGCCTCGGCGAGCGGGGCCTTGCCGTTCTTGGCCGCGTTGTTCGAGGACGCGGTCTCCTTGTAGGTGTCGAAGGAGTACGCGCCGAGCAGCACGCCCTCGCCGATCGCGCACACGTCGGCGGCGTCGCCGACGGGCAGGGCGAAGGCGGCCTTCCTGGCACCGGTGAGGGCACGTGCGGCCGAGCCCGCGGCCTTGCGCAGGGCCTCGGCGTCGAAGGCTGCCCGCGCGTCCTTGTCGGGCTCCTGGCCGAGGCCCACCGCCACCACGAGCGGGGCCTTGAAGCCGGAGGGCGCGGGCAGCTTCGTCACCTCGCCCTCGGCGCCGGACGCGCCGAGGGTCTCCAGGACGCCGGCGAGCCTGCCGTCGTAGGCCTTGTCCACGGCCTCGGCGCCCGGTGCCACGACCGGGCCCTTCGCGCCCTTGGCCACACCGATCACGATCGCGTCGGCCCGAAGACCGGGCGCCGCGGCGGTGCTGAGAGTGAGAGCAGTCACGGTGGTGAAATCTCGCTTCCGATGTGAAGTTCCTGTGGTCGATCTGTGTGGGTCGACCGGGCCCGACGGCCGACCCTGGATCCGACCTCAGGGTGCGGGCTCAGCGGGGCCTTCCCCGGTGCGGCGAACACTCGGCACGAGACTACGCGCGTGCGCGCGCTCACTCGTTCCCGGCGCCGTCCTCGTGGCGGGCGGGCGTCGCTCAGAGCGGACGGACCGCGGACGTGGCGGCGCCGGCTCCCAGGCCGAGGCCGGTGACCGCGGTGCCGGCCAGGCGGTCGGCGAGGGAGCGGCGGGTGGGGGAGAGGACCGGCAGGGCGTTCAGGAAGAAGACGGCGACGGCCAGCGTCCACACCGCGAACGACAGCAGGAAGTCGCCCTCGACGAGCAGCACGCAGGCGACGGCGTAGACGGCGATGTCGGCGGCCGTGGTGACGGCGGCGCGCACCGCGGCCCGGCGCGGCGGGCTCGGGGTGACCCGCAGGCCGAGGAGCCCCTTGCCGACGGTGCGCCCGGCGACGCAGAGACAGGCCCACTGGTAGAGGAAGGTGACGGCGATCAGCAGGCCGAAGGCCTCCTCCACGTAGAGCACCGCCTTGTCCCACAGCGACACCCCGAAGCCCTCGGAGGCGCCGATCACGTCGCCGCGCGAGGTCAGCAGGTCGAGGCCGCCGCGGGTGGCGAGCTCGGGCACGTCGGAGACGAGCGCGGCTATGCGGTGGAAGGTGAGCACGGCCAGCACGGCGGCGAGCGCCAGCACCAGCGCGAAGTCGATGAACCAGGCCGTGGCACGGCGAAGCTTCGGCACGAACGTCCCCCGATCACCTGCATGTGTCCGTACGGCGGACGAGACTACCGCCCCAGCGACAGGACCAGGACACACAGGGTCGCCGCCGTCTCGGCCAGTCCGCCGAACACGTCTCCGGTGACCCCGCCGAAGCGGCGCGTGCAGTGGCGCAGCAGGAGCTCGGCGACGAGCAGCGCGGTGACGACCGCGACCGCCGTGCGGACGACGTCGTACGTCCCGAGCAGCGCGCCGGCTCCGGCGGCCGCACCGGTGACCAGGACCGCCGTGAGCGCCGCCGCCCGTACCGGCACCACGCCGGCCACCGCCGCGCCGAGGCCCTCGGGGCGGGCGGCCGGCACCCCGGCGCGGGCGGCCAGGGTCAGCGCGAGGCGGGCGGCGGTCGCCGAGACGACGGCGGCGAGCGCGCCGCGGGCCCATGAGCCGCCGTAGGCCTGGGCCAGGGCGGCCACCTGGGCGAGCAGTACGAGGACCAGGGTGATCACCCCGAAGGGGCCGATGTCCGACTGCTTCATGACGCGCAGCGCCTCCTCGGCGGGCTTGCCGCTGCCGAGGCCGTCGGCGGTGTCCGCGAGCCCGTCCAGGTGCAGGCCGCGGGTGAGGGCGGCGGGGACCGCCGCGGAGGCGACGGCGGCGACCAGGGCGCTCGCGCCCAGCGCCAGCAGTGCCACGCCGGCCAGGGCCGCGGCGCCGCCCACCACGGCTCCGGCGAGCGGGGCGCAGAGCATGCCGCCGCGGGCCGCGGAGCGGTCCCAGCGGGTCACCGGGACCGGCAGCACGGTGAGCGTGCCGAAGGCGAAACGGAGGCCGTCCGGCCAGGGCGTCTTGGAGGGTTCGGGCACCGGCGCAGGTTACCCGGCAGTCGGCAGGAGGGTCGCGACGGGCCTGGATACAGTGCGCATATGGGACATTGGCTGCAGCGGAACATCATCGAGCCGGGCAAGCTGCCGTTGCTGCTCGCACTCACGGCGTTCGTGCTGACGTTCCTGGTCACCCGGGTCATCACTCGCCTCATCCGGGCGGGCAGGGGCCCGTTCGGCAACGTCAAGGCGGGCGGCATGCACATCCACCACGTGGTGCCCGGCGTCGTCCTGACCGTCCTCGGCGGCTTCGGCGCGGTGGCCAGCAGCCGGCAGGGGTTCGGCGCCGCCGCGTTCGCGGTCGTCTTCGGTGTCGGGGCGGGGCTCGTCCTCGACGAGTTCGCGCTGATCCTGCACCTCGACGACGTCTACTGGAGCGAGGAGGGCCGCAAGAGCGTCGAGGTGGTCGTTCTCACGGCGGCCCTGGTGGGCCTGATGCTCGCGGGCTTCTCACCGTTCGGCGTCAACGACATGACGTCCCAGGAACTGCAGGACCGCAGCAGCGTGATCTCGACCGTGGTCATCAACTTCCTGTTCTCGCTGGCCGTCCTGAGCAAGGGCAAGACGCGGATGGCGATCTTCAGCGTCATCGTCCCGTTCATCGGCCTGATCGGCATCGTCCGCGTGGCCCGCCCCGCCTCCCCCTGGGCCCGGCGCTTCTACCGCCGGCGCCCCCGGGCCCGCGCCAAGTCCCTGCTGCGCGCCTACCACCACGACCGGCGCTGGCTGGGTCCCCGCCGCAAGTTCGAGGACTTCCTCGGCGGCAAGCCGGACCCGGCGCCGGGGCGCGTGCTGAGCCGGTGACGGTGCTCATGGCGCCGCAGCGGGGGTTCCGGCCCGGCGCGCCGCCGGGCCGGGTGCCCGGCCGGTGACGGGGATCCGGTGCGGCCGCCGCACTCGCGGCCGGTCCGGACCCGCCGCACCGGCCGCGTCCGCCGCAACCTCGCCCCCCGTCCGCCCCGGGCCGGCCACCGGCGACGGTGCCGGGACGCCGGCAGCGCGCAGAGCGGAATCACCACCGCGATCGCCGCCAGGTGTTCCTTGCCCGCCAGGTTGCCCTTCAGTGCGACCTCGATCGCCATCGCGGCCGTCACGGCGCAGGCCGTGGCGTAGGCGCCGTAGCGCCGGCCGAGGAAGACGGCCAGGCCCACCACCGCCGCCGAGGGGCCCGTGTCGACCACGGCGGCGTCCGAGAGCGGCAGGCCGAGGGGGTGGTCGAAGCCGAGCTCCACGCCCGCGCGGGCGTAGAGCGTGCCGGCGAGGGTGGCGGCGTAGGCGATGCCGAGGGTGAGCCGGCGGCCCAGGCAGAGTTCGGCGACGCCGAAGACCAGGAGGACCTGGACGAGCGCACCCCACACGGGCAGGTCCAGGGCCGGCACGAACAGGGAGAGGGGGGTGCGCACGAGCGCCAGCCACAACGGGTCCTCGACGCGCACCGCACCGATGTCCTGCACGAACCGGTAGCCCCAGGACTGGTTCTGGACCAGCTGCAGGAGAGCCGTCAGCAGCACCGCCCCGAGCGTCGCCGGCACCGCCCGCCAGCGCCGCTCCCGCAGCGGCTCGCGCGCCGTGACGTACAGCAGTCCCCATTCGGCGCGGGCCCAGCGGGCGAGGGCCCTCACGCGGTGGTCCTCATCGGTGCGTCTCCAGGTGCCTGCGGTGCAGCCACTTCGGCAGCCCCGGCGCCTCCAGGAACCCCTCCGCCCGGGCCGACGCGATGCCGATGCGCGGCAGGTCCGCGCTCTTCTCGAAGAGCAGGAACCGCGGCTCCCAGATGGGCCGGTACTTGGCGTTGGCGCGGTACAGCGACTCGATCTGCCACCAGCGCGAGAAGAAGCTGAGCAGTGAGCGCCACAGCCGGAGCACGGGCCCGGCGCCGAGACGCGCCCCGCGTTCGAAGACCGACCGGAACATGGCGAAGTTGAGCGAGACCTGGGTGATGCCGATGTCCCCGGCACGGCGCAGCAGTTCGAGCACCATGAACTCCATCAGCCCGTTCTCGGAGTCCCGGTCGCGCCGCATGAGGTCGAGGGAGAGGCCGTGCGGCCCCCACGGCACGAAGGACAGCACCGCCCGCAACTCGCCCTTCCCGTCCGTGCATTCGAGCATCACGCACCGGCCGTCCCCGGGGTCTCCGAGCCGCCCCAGCGCCATGCTGAACCCGCGCTCGGTGGCCCCGTCGCGCCAGTCGTCCGCCCGCTGGAGCAGATACGCCATCTCGTCGGCCGGGATGTCCTCGTGCCGCCGGACGCGCACGCCGTACCCGGCCCGCTCGACCCGGTTGCGGGCCTGCCGCACGGTGCGCATGGCCCGGCCCTCCAGGGTGAACTCGGCGACCTCCACGATCGCCTCGTCGCCCAGCTCCAGCGCGTTCAGGCCGTGCCGGGCGTAGACCGTCCCGGCCTCCTCGCTCGCCCCCATCACCGCCGGGATCCACCCGTGCGCCCGCGCTTCGGCGAGCCACGGCTCGATGGCGCCGGGCCAGGCCTCGGGGTCGCCGATGGGATCGCCGGAGGCCAGCGAGACACCCCCGACGACCCGGTACGCCACCGCCGCCTTGCCCGTCGGCGACCACACCACGCTCTTCTCCCGCCGCAGCGCGAAGTACCCGAGCGAGTCCCGCTCCCCCTGCCGCTCCAGCAGTTCCCGCAGCCGCTTCTCGTCGTCCTCGGTGAGCGGGTCGACGGCGCGCCGGGAGCGGAAGGCGGCGTAGAAGACGGCGAGGACGAGGACCGTGCTGAGGACGTTGATGGCGACGTTGACCCAGTTCGGCGCGTCCACGCCGGGGAAGCGCGACTCGTCGACGGCGATGGAGACCAGGCGGAAGGTGCCGTAGCGCCAGCGCTCCAGGAACGTCGAACCGGCCGCGTCCGGCGCCTGGTTGGTGAGCGTCACCAGCAGACCGGCGAGCAGCGAGGCGGACAGGGTGCCGCCCACCGCCACCGCGGCGGCGAGCCGGGGGTTGGAGCGGTCGCCCTTGGCGTAGAACTCCCGGCGGCCGACCAGGAGGGCGGTGACGAAGGCGGCGGTGAGGGCGAGCGAGACCCAGTTCTGGGCGTACTGCCGGATCTCGGGGAAGACCATCGCGAAGCCGAGCAGCCCGAGGAACGGGCCCGCCAGCGCGAGGTTGAGGATCCATGCGGCGCGCTTGCGGCGCCGCATGGTGACGGCGAGGAAGGCCGTGAACACCCCGGAGGCGAAGCCCGCGGTCAGCAGGTAGGGCGTGAAGAAGTTCTCCTGGTTGTGCCGCCGCACGTCCTGTCCCAGCGACACCCACACGGCACTGAGAAAGTTGACGAACGCGACGGCCCGCAAATACCAGACGGCGAATGCGGCGGACCGCCTCGAGGCAATTCGGGCATCTCCCATGAGAGAGGATCATATGGGCGATGCCCTGATGAACCCCTCCATCTTTGGTCGCCGGTCGGTCGACTTTCGGCCCCTGTCGCGGTGCCTACCCGATCTCTTCGGTCTCGGTCTCCGCGTCCTTCTTCCCGTCGGCGCCGAGACCGCCGTCGTCACCGTCGCCGGAGTCCTCCGGCTTCTCCGGCTTCTCGGGCAGCTCCGCGGCGAGCGCCGCCGCGGCCTGGACGAGCGGCAGCGCGAGCAGGGCGCCCGCGCCCTCGCCCACGGTCACCCCGTGCGACAGCAGCGGCTCCAGCGCCATCCGGTCCAGGGCCTTGGCCTGCCCCGGCTCCCCGCTGTCGTGCGCGGCCAGCCACCAGTCCGGCGCCCGGAACGCGACCCGCTGCGCCACCAGCGCGCAGGCGGCCGCCACGACCCCGTCCAGGATCACCGGCGTCTTGCGCACCGCGCTCTGCAGCAGGAAGCCCGTCATCGCGGCCAGGTCCGCGCCGCCCACCGCCGTGAGCAACTGCAACTGGTCGCCCAGCACGGGCCGCGCCCGGCGCAGCGCGTCCCGGATCGCCGCGCACTTGCGCATCCACGCCAGGTCGTCGATGGCGAGCCCGCCCCGTCCGGTGACCACCGAGGCGTCGGTCCCGCACAGTGCGGCGATCAGCACACCGGCCACCGTCGTGCCGCCCACGCTCACATCGCCGAGCACCACCAGATCCGTGCCGGAGTCGGCCTCCTCGTCGGCCACCGCGATCCCGGCGCGGAACGCCGCCTCGGCCTCCTCGGCCGTCAGCGCGTCCTCGATGTCGACGCGCCCGCTGCCGCGCCGCACCCGGTGCCGTACGACCTCGTCGGGCAGCGTCTCCGGGTCGCAGTCCAGGGCCATGTCGACGACGCGCACCGGCACCCCGAGCCGGCGGGCGAGCACGGACACCGGACGGCCGCCCTCCAGGACCTCCCGCACCAGCAGCCCGGCGCTGCCCGCGGGCCGTGCCGACACGCCCAGCTCGGCGATTCCGTGGTCACCGGCGAAGAGCACCACCCGCGGCCGTTCGATCGGCCGCACCGGCACGGCGGACTGCGCGGCGGACAGCCACTCACCCAGGTCGTCGAGGCGGCCCAGCGATCCTGGCGGCACGATCCGGCGCTCCCTGCGCGCCTCGGCGTCGCGCCGCACCCCGCCGTCCGGGCGCTCGATCAGATCGGTGAAGTCGTCGAGATTAAGCGAGCTCATTCGCCGAACAGTACCGGCACCCGTCGAACAGGACAGCGCCACCGGGGCACCACACGCACACGACGTCGTTGCCCCCGCGATCCCGATCCCTTACGTTCCGTTTTGCAGTGGATTGTCGTATGCCTCGGGGAGCCGCCATGAACCGCCTGCGCACCCGCGTCAGCGCCGTCGACCGGCACAGACGCCACCGTTCGACGGCCCGCGCGATCCGGCGCCTGCTGCCCGAGCCGGAGAGCTGGCTGGACGTCGGCACGGGTGAGGCCCACTTCCCGCAGACGGCGCGGGAACTCTTCCCGTACACCTCCATCGACGGCCTCGACCCGGGCCCGCGCGTGGCGTACGCCCGCCATCTGGAGCGCGTCGAGGAGGCGTACGCGGGCCATGTGACGGACCGGCACATCACCGCGATCCTGCGCGGCCGCTACGACGTCGTCACCCTCCTCGACCACCGCTCACCCGTCCCGGACCCCCGCACCGAACTCCCGGCCGCCCTCACGCTCCTGCGCCCCGGCGGACTCCTCCTGGTGGAGGCCGCCCCCCGGGAGGCGCCCGAGCTGCGCCGCCGGCTGGAGGAGCTGGGCTGCACGGTCGTGGCCGCGAGCCGGCACCTCCTGGACCGGTTCCCGCGCACGTACCGGATCGTCGTGCGCCGCACCGGGTCAGCCGCGTAGCACCAGCGCCTGGCCCGCCACCACCAGCACCACGTGCTCGCACTCACCGGCGAACGCGGCGTTCAGGCGCCCGAGTTCGTCCCGGTAGCGCCGGCCGGACGGCGTGGCCGGCACGATGCCCGAGCCCACCTCGTTCGACACGGCGACCACGGTCCGCCGGGTGGCCCGCACCGCCTCCGTCAGCTCCCGCACCCGCTCCCGCAGCGCGCGCTCCCCGCCGTCCGCCCACCGCGCGTCGTCCCACGCCCCGGCGGAGTCCATCGCGTCCGTCAGCCACAGGGACAGGCAGTCGATCAGCAGCGGCGGCCCGTCCTGCCTCAGCAGCGGCACCAGGTCGCAGGTCTCCCGGGTCCGCCAGGACCCGGGCCGGCGCTCCCGGTGCGTGGCGACCCGTGCGGCCCACTCCGCGTCGCCGTCCCGGGAGCCGCCCGTCGCCACGTACAGCACGCCGGGGAAGGCCGCGAGGCGCCGCTCGGCCTCCACGGACTTCCCCGACCGGGCCCCGCCCAGCACCAGCGTCCGCCGCGGTACGTCGGGCACGTCCTCGTACACCCCCACCGTCAGCGTCGTCCCGTCCGGCACGGCGCGCGCCCCCGCGGCGGCGAGCCGCCGTGCCAGCTCGCGCCCCGGCGGCGCGTCGTGGTCCAGGTGGACGGCGACGACGTCCGTGGTCGGGCCGAGCGCCCCCGCCGCCCGCAGCCCGGCCGGCGCGTCGGGGCGCCCCACGACGTCGGCGAGCACCATGTCGTACGACGGGGCCGACCCGTTCTCCAGCCCGGCCGGTGCGCCGCCGGGCGGCAGGTACAGCAGCCGCTGCCCGTTCGGTCCGGTCACCGCGTACCCGGTGCCCGGCGCGTCCATCGCCACCGCCCGCACCCGATGGCCCGTCAGCAGCGCCAACTCCTGCCCGTCCGGCACCCGTCCGGGGTGCGGCAGCCCCGCGGGCACCTCGACCGGCGGTCCGTCGTGCGGATGCGAGAGCAGCACCTGCCGTACGCCGCCCAGCGAATGCCCCGACCGCGCGGCCGCGAACGCGGCGCCCGGCGTCAGGTCGAGCAGCAGCGTCCCGTCCACGAGCACGGCGGTCGCCGCCCGCGCGTCACCGCCGAGCGCGGTCGCGCAGGCGGCGCAGGGACAGTCGGGGCGGGGCAGGCCCGCGGGGGCACCGGTGCCGAGCAGAGTCACTTCCACGACAGTGATTTTCGCGTGTCTGCGCAGGTGCTGCCCGTCCGACTAGTCTTCTGGGCAGGAGCCGGACCAAGATCCGGCTTCTGCTCTGCAGGTGCCCCAGACACGGGAGGCGTACATGGCGGCATGGACGTGGCGTTTCGAGAAGGCGGACGGGGCTGAGGTCCGGCCCGCGGTGCAGCCCGAGGAGTTCACCACGCAGGGAGACGCCGAGTCCTGGATCGGGGAGCACTGGAAGGCCCTTCAGGAAGGCGGCGCCGACCAGGTGCGGCTGTTCGAGGACACCGCGGAGATCTACGGGCCGATGAGCCTGCACGCCGACGAGGCATAGGCGGTACGGGGCAGGAGGGGGCGGCCGGCATCCGGCCGCCCCCTTTCACGCCCGCCCGGCCCTCACTGCTCGCCCAGCGTCACGTCCGCCTTCTGCTGCCGGCCGCCGCGGGTGTACGTCACCGTCGTCCTGTCGCCCGGCTTCTCCGCGGCCAGCGCCTCGGTCAGCGACGTGATCGTGGTGATGTCCGTGTCGCCCAGCCGGGTGATGACGTCCCCGGCCCGGAGACCGGCCTGGTCGGCCGCCCCGCCGCTCTTCACCTCCACCACCGCGACCCCGGCGGGCTGGAGCTGGTCGTCGACGACCGTACGGCCCGTGATGCCCAGCGCGGCCCGGCCCGAGTCGGTGACCTTGCCGTTCTTGATGATCTGGTCGGCGACCGTGCGCACCATCGAGGAGGGGATCGCGAACCCGATGCCGGGCGCCGCGCTGTTGCCGAGGTTCGGGTCGACGGCGGCGAGCGTCGGAATGCCGATGACCTGCCCGTCCAGATTGACCAGGGCGCCGCCGCTGTTGCCCGGGTTGATGGCCGCCGACGTCTGGATCATGTTCCCGATCGTCGCGCCCGTACCGCCGCCCGAGCTGTTCTCGGTGACGGTCCGTCCGGTCGCCGACACGATCCCCTGCGTCACGCTGGACGACAGTCCGAGCGGCGAGCCCATCGCCAGCACGATCTGCCCGACCTGCACCTTCGCGGAGTCCGCGAAGGCGGCCGCCTTCAGCCCCTTCGGCATCCTGTCCAGCTTGATGACGGCGAGGTCCTGCGCGGGGTAGGAGTAGACGCGCTCGGCGGTCAGCGCGTCCTCGCTGTTGGCGGTCGTCACCTTGAACGTCTTCTGGTCCCCGACGACGTGCGCGTTGGTGACGACGTGCCCCTGGTCGTCGTAGACGATCCCCGAGCCCAGGTCGTTGCCCGCCTGGATCTGCACCACCGAGGGCAGTACGTCCTTGATCACCTTCTGGTAGTCGCTCTGCAGGTCCACCCCCGACAGGGGTACGGCGGCCTGCGCGGCCCGGGTGGTCGACCGCTCCTTCCCGCCCCGGGACGCGGAACCGGAGCAGCCCGCGAGGAGCGCGAGGCAACAGCACAGCGCGGCCGGGACGAGCAGCCGGACGGCGGGGGTGCGGGAAACGTCCATGCCCCGAGTCTCACGTCGGGCCGGACCCCCGGCGCGCGGTGCACGCCCGAATGGGGTTCAGCCGCGCACCCCGCACAGGTGCAGCAGCGCCGCCACCCCGCGGTAGGGATCCGTCCGCCCGGCCCGCTCCTCGGCCGCGAGCAGGGTCTCCAGGTCGTCCGGGAGCCGCGCCCCGTCGGCAGCGGTGTCCGTGAACACCCGTACCCCGTACCAGGCGTGCAGCGGGGCGGCGATCCCGGCGAGCGTGGCCGTCAGCGTCTTCAGCCGGTCGGCCCGCACGTCGAGCCCCAGCCGGTTGGTGTAGGAGACCGTGTCGAAGGCGCCGAGCGCGGCCGGCCAGTCGCCGGCCAGCCCCGGCCGCATCGCCAGTGCGTCGGCGTTGCGCACGAGCAGGGACAGCAGCCCGCCGTGGGCCAGCATGCGCGCCAGCCCGGCCAGCAGCGGGTCCGGCTCCTCGACGTACATCAGCACGCCGTGGCACAGGACCACGTCGAAACTGCCCGGCAGGAAGTGCACGCCGGTGTCCCGGCCGTCTCCCTCGATGATCCGCATCCGCTCTCGGATGCCCTGGGGCTCACCGGCGAGCGCCTCGCGCGCGACCGCGACCATCGTGGCGTCCTGCTCCAGGCCGGTCACCTGATGCCCGGCCCGCGCCAGGCGCAGCGCCTGCGTGCCCTGGCCCATGCCCACGTCGAGCACCCGCAGCCGCTGCCCCACCGGGAACCGACCCGCCATCTGCTCGTCGAGCTGCCGGGCCACCAGCTCCTGGCGTACGACATCCCGCAGCCCGCCCAGCCTGCTCAGCCAGGCATCCGCCGCGCCCCCGGAGAAAGATGTCGTGCTCAGGGCCGCTCTCCGCGCTTGACCTGCGGCTTCGGCAGCCGGAGGCGCCGCATCTGCAGGGAGCGCATCAGGGCGTAGCGGGTGGCGCCCTTGGTGTTCTGGTCCGGGAAGCGGGCGGCGAGCGCCTTGCGCAGCCGGACGGCGCTGACGATCGCGTCGAGCACGATCAGCACGATCACGACGAGCCACAGCAGCAGCGCGATGTTCTGCAGCGCGGGCACCCGGACGATGCTCAGCACGAGGATGACCACGGCCATGGGCAGGAAGAACTCCGCCACGTTGAACCGCGAGTCGATCCAGTCGCGCGCGAACTTGCGGACCGGGCCCTTGTCGCGGGCCGGCAGATACCGCTCGTCCCCGCCGGCCAGCGCCTGACGCTGCCGCTCCAGCGCGGTACGGCGGTCCGAGCGCTGGCGCTTGGCGGCCTCCTTGCGCGTCATCGAGGTGTTGGCGACGCTGCGGCGCTGGGACTGGGCCTCACTGCGCTTGGGCGTGGGCCGACCCTTCGGGGCCTGCGGGTCTCTGGGCTGCTTGGAGTCGGTCACGGACACCTTGGCGGTGCCGGCCTTCTCTTCCTTGGCACGGCTACGGAACACAAAACCCAAGGGTACGGGGTGGCCGGGGTTGGACCCCAGCCCCGCGGGGAACGATCCGGCAACACCAGTCGTCATGTAAGGGACAGAGGGGACGTTGCGCACGGTGCTTCCCGGGGGGCCACCTACTCCCTGCGCCGGATCGGGATCGGCAGCAGTCGTCCTTGCGGATGAGCGCATCCGTCCCCGAACAGTGCGTCAATGGATGCAGGGCCCGTACTGTGGGTCCTGTCGCAGAGCTGGAGCCGGAGTCGGTCAGAAGGGGGCGCGCGAAGCCCATGAGCGGTGTCATGAAGCGTATGGGGATGATCTTCCGCGCGAAGGCGAACAAGGCCCTTGACCGGGCCGAGGACCCGCGCGAAACCCTCGATTACTCGTACCAGAAGCAGCTGGAGCTGCTCCAGAAGGTGCGCCGGGGCGTGGCGGACGTGGCCACGTCCCGCAAGCGGCTGGAACTCCAGCTGAACCAGCTGCAGTCGCAGTCGTCCAAGCTGGAGGACCAGGGCCGCAAGGCGCTGGCGCTCGGCCGTGAGGACCTGGCCCGTGAGGCGCTGTCGCGCCGCGCCGCGCTCCAGCAGCAGGTCACCGACCTGGAGACGCAGCACGCGACGTTGCAGGGCGAGGAGGAGAAGCTCACCCTGGCGGCCCAGCGGCTGCAGGCCAAGGTCGACGCCTTCCGCACCAAGAAGGAGACGATCAAGGCCACGTACACGGCGGCCCAGGCCCAGACCCGTATCGGCGAGGCGTTCTCCGGCATCTCCGAGGAGATGGGCGACGTCGGCCTGGCGATCCAGCGCGCCGAGGACAAGACGGCGCAGTTGCAGGCCCGCGCCGGCGCCATCGACGAACTGCTCGCCTCGGGCGCCCTGGACGACCAGTCCGGCATGCACAAGGACGAGATCCAGGCCGAGCTGGACCGGATCTCCGGTGGTAGTGATGTAGAGCTGGAACTGCAGCGCATGAAGGCGGAGCTGGCCGGCGGCTCGAGCTCGCAGCAGCAGGCCATCGAGGGCGGCACCGGTCAGGGACAGTCCCAGCAGCAGCCGACGGACACCCCGCGCTTCGACAAGCAGTAGGGGCCACGCCTAGGAGGCCGACATGGGCGACATGATCGTGCGGATCATGGGGGAGGGGCAGGTGAGGCTGGCCGAGAGCCACCTCACCGAGCTCAACAAGCTCGACGACGAACTCCTGACGGAGATGGAGAACGGCGACGGCCCCGGCTTCCGCCGCACCCTGCAGGCCCTCCTCACCAAGGTCCGCGAACTCGGCGCCCCCCTGCCCGACGACTCCCTGGAACCGTCCCAGCTGATCCTGCCGTCCCCGGACGCCACCCTGGAGGAGGTCCGGAAGCTGCTCAGCGACGACGGCCTGATCCCGGGCTGACGGCGGGGAGGAGGCCGTCCGGGCCCGGGCGGGGGTCCGGGGACGGCGGCCAGCGGTGACGGTCACCGCAAGCTGCGGCCACTGGTTCCCGCGCCGCGTGCACCCCCGTACTGTCAAGGCGTGAGCACACTAGACCGCACCAGATGCCGGCTCAGGGCACATCCGCTGGCACTGGACGCGACCCTCGCGGCCGGTGTGCTCGCCTGCATGGTGGCCGGTTCCTTCGTGGACCCGAGCGGCAGGGACGGCGGGGAGTGGGCCATCCGCAGCCCCGGCCCGCTCGCCGTGGTCCTGATGGTCCTCGGCGCCCTCGCCCTGGTCTTCCGCCGCCGCGCCCCGAGGACCGTCCTCGCCCTCACCGGCACCTTCTCGGTCGTCGAGAGCGTGGTGGACGACCCCAGGGCACCGGTCGCGATGTCCGCGGTGGTCGCCCTGTTCACCGTCGCCGCCAGCACCGACCGCCCCACCACCTGGCGCCTGGGCCTGCTGACGATGACCGTCCTCACCGGCGCCGCCATGCTCGCCGGCCCGCTGCCCTGGTACGCCCAGGAGAACCTCGCCATCTTCGCCTGGACCGGCATCGGGGCCACCGCCGGCGACGCCGTCCGCAGCCGCCGCGCCGTCGTCCAGGCCATCCGCGAGCGTGCCGAGCGCGCGGAACGCACCCGCGAGGAGGAGGCCCGCCGTCGGGTCGCCGAGGAGCGCCTGCGCATCGCCCGCGACCTGCACGACGTCGTCGCCCACCACATCGCCCTGGTCAACGTGCAGGCGGGTGTCGCGGCCCACGTCATGGACAAGCGGCCCGACCAGGCCAAGGAGGCGCTCGCCCACGTCCGCGAGGCCAGCCGCTCCGCGCTCAACGAACTGCGCGCCACCGTCGGCCTGCTGCGCCAGTCCGGCGACCCCGAGGCCCCGACCGAACCGGCTCCCGGCCTGGACCGCCTCGACGAGCTGGTCGGCACCTTCCGCAGCGCGGGCCTGCACGTCGACGTCGCCCGCGCCGACCAGGGCACCACCCTGCCCGCCGCCGCCGGCCTGGCCGCCTACCGCGTCATCCAGGAAGCCCTCACCAACGTGCAGAAGCACGCGGGCACGGAGGCCAAGGCCGAGGTCAGCGTGGTACGCGTCGGCCCGAACGTGGAGATCACGGTCCTCGACAACGGCGCCGCCGAGGACGACGAGTCGCAGGGCGGCGGTCATGGTCTGCTAGGCATGCGCGAGCGCGTCACCGCCCTGCGCGGCACCCTCACCACCGGCCCCCGCTACGGCGGCGGCTTCCGCGTCCATGCCATCCTTCCGGTCAGGACCCGCTCACGCGCCGCGGAAGACGCCGTATGACCCACCGCCGTACGGGCCGCCTCCGAACGGGCCGCCTCCGTGCGGGCCGCCGGACACCCACCGCCCCGCCCTCCGCGAAGGACCCCGTATGACGACCATCCGTGTCCTGCTCGCCGACGACCAGGCCCTGCTGCGCAGCGCGTTCCGTGTGCTCGTCGACTCCGAGCCCGACATGGAGGTGGTCGGCGAGGCGTCCGACGGCGCGGAGGCGGTGCGGCTCGCCGGGGAACAGCGCGCCGACGTCGTCCTGATGGACATCCGGATGCCCGGTACCGACGGTCTCGCCGCCACCCGCATGATCAGCGCCGACCCGTCCCTCGCCCAGGTCCGGGTGGTGATCCTGACGACGTTCGAGGTCGACGACTACGTGGTCCAGTCGCTGCGGGCCGGTGCCTCCGGCTTCCTGGGCAAGGGCAGCGAGCCGGACGAACTGCTGAGCGCCATCCGCGTCGCCGCCGGCGGCGAGGCCCTGCTCTCCCCGGCCGCGACCAAGGGCCTGATCGCCCGCTTCCTCGCCCAGGGCGACTCCGACGACGACGGCCGCGACCCGGCCCGCTCCGAACGGCTCGGCACGCTCACCGTCCGTGAGCGCGAGGTCCTGGTCCAGGTCGCCGGCGGCCACTCCAACGACGAGATCGCCGAACGCCTGGAGGTCAGCCCGCTCACCGTGAAGACGCACGTCAACCGGGCCATGGCCAAGCTCGGCGCGCGCGACCGGGCCCAGCTGGTGGTGATCGCGTACGAGTCCGGACTGGTACGTCCGAGGGCGGACTGAGCCGGGCGGCGTCGCGCGCGCCCGCCACCACCACCGGGGCCCCGGTGCCGGTCGGGCCGCGGTTCTACGGCAGCGCCAGCATCCGCTCCAGCGCCAGCTTCGCGAACGCCTCGGTCTCCTGGTCGACCTCGATCCGGTTGACCGTGGTGCCCTCGGCCAGGGACTCCAGGGCCCAGACCAGGTGGGGCAGGTCGATGCGGTTCATGGTCGAGCAGAAGCAGACCGTCTTGTCGAGGAAGACGATCTCCTTGCCTTCGGGCGCGAAGCGGTCGGCGAGCCGGCGCACGAGATTGAGCTCGGTGCCGATGGCCCACTTGGAACCGGCCGGGGCCGCCTCCAGGGCCTTGATGATGTACTCCGTCGAGCCGACGTGGTCGGCGGCCGCGACGACCTCGTGCCGGCACTCCGGGTGGACCAGGACGTTGACGCCGGGTATGCGCTCGCGGACGTCGTTCACCGAGTCCAGCGAGAAGCGGCCGTGCACGGAGCAGTGGCCGCGCCACAGGATCATCTTCGCGTCGCGCAGCTGCTCGGCCGTCAGCCCGCCGTTGGGCTTGTGCGGGTTGTAGACGACGCAGTCCTCCAGGGACATGCCCATCTCCCGCACCGCGGTGTTCCGGCCGAGGTGCTGGTCGGGCAGGAACAGCACCTTCGTCGCATCGGGCTCCCCCTGCCGGAAGGCCCACTCCAGCGCCCGCCGGGCGTTGGAGGAGGTGCAGATCGTGCCGCCGTGCCTGCCGGTGAACGCCTTGATGTCGGCGGAGGAGTTCATGTACGACACCGGCACGACCTGCTCGGCCACGCCGGCCTCGGTCAGCACGTCCCAGCACTCGGCGACCTGCTCGGCCGTGGCCATGTCCGCCATGGAGCAGCCGGCGGCGAGGTCGGGCAGGATCACCTTCTGCGCGTCGGACGTCAGGATGTCGGCGGACTCCGCCATGAAGTGCACACCGCAGAACACGATGTACTCGGCCTCCGGGCGCGCAGCCGCGTCCCGGGCCAGCTTGAAGGAGTCACCCGTCACGTCGGCGAACTGGATGACCTCGTCGCGCTGGTAGTGGTGGCCGAGCACGAAGACCTTGTCGCCGAGCTTCTCCTTGGCCGCGCGGGCGCGGGCCACGAGATCGGGGTCGGACGGCGAGGGCAGGTCACCGGGACACTCGACGCCGCGCTCGCTCTTCGGGTCGGCCTCGCGGCCGAGGAGCAGCAGGGCAAGAGGAGTCGGCTGTACGTCGAGCTCCGGGGTCTGGGCGGTGGTCACGACACGCACCCTTTCTACTTTTCGTCGAATTGACGTTATCTATCATAACCCGGTTCACGTCAGTTTGACGATGGTCATAGCGTCCATGTGACGTGAATCCCCATGAGGCGTTTTCCGCTTCCGGGAGCATGTGCGAGCATGAAGGAGGGGCCGAAAGTAAGGCGCCCGGCCCGGAATGAATCCGCGGCCTTGCCGGTTGCACTCGTCGGCAAGCAGTCTCCGTACAACCCGGGAGAGATGTAGATGTCCGTATCGGACGAGACCACCACCGTCACCGACGGCATCGTGCTGACCGACGCCGCCGCGTCCAAGGTCAAGGCCCTGCTCGACCAGGAGGGCCGTGACGACCTCGCACTGCGTGTGGCCGTCCAGCCCGGTGGCTGCTCGGGCCTGCGTTACCAGCTCTTCTTCGACGAGCGCGCCCTCGACGGCGACGTCGAGAAGGACTTCGGCGGCGTGAAGGTCGTCACCGACCGCATGAGCGCCCCGTACCTGGGCGGCGCCACCATCGACTTCGTGGACACGATCGAGAAGCAGGGCTTCACGATCGACAACCCGAACGCGACGGGCTCCTGCGCCTGCGGCGACTCCTTCAGCTGAGCCGTCCGGCCCACCGACACGGCCGAAGGCGGCGGCCCCCTCCGACGGGGCCGCCGCCTTCACGTTTCTCCGGGACCTGCCGCCCTGGTGCCGCAGTGTCAGCGCACCGTCGTGGTCCCGGGCAGCCGTGCGCCCTGCTTCTCCAGCGGGAGCGCCCTGCCGTCCGCGTCCTTGACCGTGCGGTCGCCGAGCGGCCGGTCCAGCTGCACGGTCTGGTGCATCTCCTTGGCGATCATGATGCAGACCTTGCCCTTCCAGGGCTTCTTGGTCACCTTCACGGTCACCTCGCTGGCGCTCTCGGCCGCCGTGGCCGTGTAGTCGGCGCACACCCCGCCCGTGTAGCTCACGGTCAGCTCCCTGCCGTCCGCGGTGTAGCCGGCCACCGGGACGTCACGCGTGGCCGGCGCCGAGGTCGGCCCGTCGCCCGGAGCGGTCGCCGACGGGGTGGGCGAGGCGGAGTTCGAGGCCAGGTACCGCGGGTCCACGGCCGGATACGTCACCGTGAAGCCGTTCTGCCCGTCCGCGCCCCTGACCTGGAACAGCCAGGACGGAACCAGCGCCTGCCGCCCGTCCACGGCCCGCGCGGCCAGCCCGAAGGCCGCGCTCCCGATCGTGACGGTCTCCGTCGGGGCGGTGCCGGTCGTCGGCTGCCCGCACGACTGCTCCGGCCGGTCCTTGAGCGGCACGGGGCTCGCGCAGCCGCCGATGCCCATGCGGTGGTCGGTCAGGGGTGCCTTGTTCATCAGCGCCAGCGTCTCGCGCGCGTCCAGCACGGGGTAGGTGTCGCTCTTCTCCGGCGCCTTCAACCGGCCCGTTCCGCCCACCACTTCGCCCTGCGCGCTCACCGTCAGGCCGGTCGTCCAGCCGTGGGTGGGCAGGCCGCCGAACCGCGGATCGGCGTTCACCGCCCGCTGGGCGCCCATGACCTGGCTCGCGTCCACCTTGGCGTCGTCCTGCCCGATCGCCTTCAGCACCGGCGCCGCGGCCCGCTCCGCCTCCGCCTCGCTCACCCGCTTCCCGGCCGGGTTCGCGGGGTCCTTCGTGCAGGTGGCGACGGCGTCGCAGTTGTCGGTGCCGGCCGCGTACCGGCGGAACGTCCACGTGCCCGGCGCCTGCTTGTCCACCACCAGGCTCGGTCCGGACCCGTCCTTGGAGGGGCCGATCTGCCAGGCCTGCCCGCGCAGCACCGGCGTCCCGTCCAGCCCGAGCGCCTCGGCCAGCCGTGTCACCTCGTCCTTGCCGACCTCACCGCGCGCCCGGTAGACGGCCGCGGAGCCGGGGCCCGCGGGCAGCGGGCCGTCGGCCTGGTACGTCACGCCGTACGGATTGGGCTCCCCGGGCGCGATGCCGTTCGAACCGCCCGTGGAGTACCCGTCGAGCACCAGGGGCGGGGGAGTGTCCCCGCCACCGCGCGCTCCGGAGCCCGTGCCCGCCCCGTTGCCTCCGGAAGCCCCCATGGCCAGATACGCGCCACCGCCCCCCGCGAGCAGCACAGCGGCGGCGACGGAGGCAATGAGCACGGGCGTGCGCCGGCGGGCGGGCGGGGCGGGGTCGATCTCGTGGGGGCCGGGGACCTCGGTGGGCGCGGCGGAGTCATCGCCGCTGCCGCTGCCGCTGCCGCTGCCGCTGCCGCTGCCGCCGCCGTCGGTGCCGGGGGCGCCGTCGGAGGCGGCCTCCGTGCCGGCATCCGTCTCGGCCCCCTCGGACGTCTCGGCCTGCTCGGGCGTCTCGGCCCGCTCGGACGTCTCGGCCTGCTCGGGCGTCTCGCCTCGCTCGGACGTCTCGGCCTGCTCGGGCGTCTCGGCCCGCTCGGACGTCTCGGCCTGCTCGGGCGTCTCGCCTCGCTCGGACGTCTCGGCCTGCTCGGGC
>NZ_JBIWOE010000007.1:0-126023 GCF_044767585.1 Streptomyces sp. NPDC101225 | reverse complement strand
CCGCTCGGACGTCTCGGCCTGCTCGGGCGTCTCGCCTCGCTCGGACGTCTCGGCCTGCTCGGGCGTCTCGCCTCGCTCGGACGTCTCGGCCTGCTCGGGCGTCTCGCCTCGCTCGGACGTCTCGGCCTGCTCGGGCGTCTCGCCTCGCTCGGGCGTCTCGGTCCGCTCGGACCCGGCCGCGCCTTCCCGCGCTCGCTCCGCAGCCTCCGGGCCGGCCTCCGCGGCGCCGGGAGCCCCGGCGCCGGGGGCGCGCCGCTCCGTCCCCTCGCTCCGCCCGTCGGCGGAGTCGGCGGCGTCGTTGTCGGGTCGCTCGGTGTTCACCGCATCGCTCCTTCGGCTGCACTGCTGTCCTGTCGCCCTGACCCGGCCCTGTCAAAACGGACCGCCGGGGGGCGTATCACGCATCCCCTCGAAGGGGGACGGCGATGGGACGCAGCGGGGGAGCGCGCGGTTCCCTCGAGCGCGCCGAACGGAGCTGCCGGACCGGGGTCAGTCGCCGTAGTCCGACATCGCCTCCAGCAGGCGGGCCGAGGTCGGAGGCACCTTCACACCGTGGATGAGCGACAGGGGGACCGGAAGGGGAACGATCCGTTCGGGAGCGGCCCAGTGCGGGACCATCCGGGCGCAGTCGCCGCGCAGCGACGCCAGGCCGCCCTCGAGGTCGGCCGAAGCGGGCGCGTACGCCTTCAGGTTCGTCATAACGGCACCGTACGCATGCGCGCCCCCGCCAAGAAAGATCTACTAAGGGGTAGTTTCGGCCGCTTCAGAGCTTCGCGTCCACCGGGTAGCGTGAAGTGTCATTACCCCTCCCCGCAGGAGAGACCACGCCGTGCGCATCGCAGTCACAGGCTCCATCGCCACCGACCACCTCATGACCTTCCCAGGCCGCTTCGCCGACCAGCTCGTCGCGGACCAGCTGCACACGGTCTCGCTCTCCT
The DNA here is from genome assembly GCF_044767585.1 of Streptomyces sp. NPDC101225. NCBI lineage: Bacteria > Bacillati > Actinomycetota > Actinomycetes > Kitasatosporales > Streptomycetaceae > Streptomyces > Streptomyces sp. NPDC101225. The sequence continues at coordinate 125,085 of NZ_JBIWOE010000007.1, read as the reverse complement.
TCCTGGTCGACAACCTCGACGTGCGCCGGGGCGGCGTCGGCGCGAACATCGCGTTCGGCATGGGCCAGCTCGGCACGGAACCGATCCTGGTCGGCGCCGCCGGCTTCGACTTCGACGAGTACCGCGCCTGGCTGGAGCGCCACGGCGTCGACACCGACTCGGTGCGTATCTCGGAGACCCTGCACACCGCCCGCTTCGTCTGCACCACCGACGCCGACCACAACCAGATCGGCTCGTTCTACACGGGGGCGATGAGCGAGGCCCGGCTGATCGAGCTGAAGACGGTCGCGGACCGCGTCGGCGGTCTCGACCTGGTCCTGATCGGCGCCGACGACCCGGAGGGCATGCTCCGGCACACGGAGGAGTGCCGCTCGCGCGGCATCCCCTTCGCCGCCGACTTCTCCCAGCAGATCGCCCGCATGGACGGCGACGAGATCCGGATACTGCTGGACGGCGCGACGTACCTCTTCTCGAACCAGTACGAGAAGGGCCTGATCGAGACCAAGACCGGCTGGAGCGACGCCGAGATCCTCGCCAAGGTCGGCCACCGCGTCACCACGCTCGGCTCCAGCGGTGTCCGCATCGAGCGGGCCGGCGAGGACCCGATCGAGGTCGGCTGCCCCGACGAGGAGCGCAAGGCCGACCCGACGGGCGTCGGCGACGCCTTCCGCGCCGGGTTCCTGTCCGGGCTGGCCTGGGGCGTCTCGCTGGAGCGCGCCGCGCAGGTCGGCTGCATGCTGGCGACCCTCGTCATCGAGACCGTGGGCACGCAGGAGTACCAGCTGCGGCGCGGCCACTTCATGGACCGCTTCACGAAGGCGTACGGCGACGAGCCCGCGGCCGAGGTCCGCAAGCACCTGGCCTGATCCGCCCGGCGCGGGTGCGGGGGCCGGCCGGCGGCGGACCCCCGCACCCCTTCGGGACGTTCAGGTCGTGCGGCGGACCACGTAGGCCGCGCCCCGCTCCGCGGGCTCCTCGCCCACGTACTCCTGCTCCCGCATCTCGCACCACGCGGGGATGTCCAGGCGGGCCGCCTCGTCGTCGGACAGGACGCGGACCAGGCCGCCGACCGGCACGTTCCCGATGACCTTCGCCAGCTCGATGACGGGGATCGGGCAGCGCTTGCCGAGGGCGTCGACGACCAGGACGTCCTGGCGCACGGTGGCCGCCGGAGCCGGCGCCCCGAGCTTCTCGCGCACCCCCGCCACGGCCCCCGGCAGCACCTCCAGGAACCGCTCGACGTCCTCCGCGCCCGTTCCGGCCGGCAGCGACACACGCACGTTCCCCTCACTCAGCACCCCCATCGCCCTCAGCACATGGCTGGGCGTCAGCGTGCTGCTGGTGCACGACGATCCCGAGGAGACCGAGAACCCCTCCCGGTCCAGCTCGTGCAGCAATGTCTCCCCGTCGACATAGAGACAGGAGAAGGTGACGGTCCCGGGCAGCCGACGCTCCGGATCCCCGACCACCTCCACGTCCGCCACCAGCTCGGGCACCCGCGCCCGGATGCGCTCCGTCAGCTCCCGCAGCCGTGCCGCCTCCTGCGCGGCCTGCGCGCGCACGGCCCGCAGCGAGGCGGCCGCCGCCACGATCGCCGGCAGGTTCTCGAACCCGGCGGCCCGCCCCGACTCCCGCTCGTCGGCAGGCCCTTGCGGCGCGAACCGCACGCCCTTGCGCACGGCGAGCAGCCCCACCCCCGAGGGCCCGCCCCACTTGTGGGCGCTGCCCGTCAGCAGCGACCAGCCGCCCTCGACCGGCCCCCACCCGAGCGACTGCGCCGCGTCCACCAGCAGCGGCACCCCGGACTCCCGGCACAGCGCCGCCACTTCCGCCACGGGCTGTTCGGTCCCCACCTCGTGGTTGGCCGACTGCAGACAGGCCAGCGCGGTGCCGGGGCGCAGAGCGGCCGCGTACGACGCCGGTGCCACCCTGCCCAGCCGGTCCACCTCGACCTGCGTGACGCTCCCGCCGCCGGCCTCGTGCGTGTCAGCCGCATGGAGTACCGAGGAGTGTTCGACCGCCGACACGATCAGGTGACGCCCGATCCGGTGACGCCCGGCCAGCGCGCCCGCGATGCCGGTGTGCACGGCCCGCGTCCCGGACGAGGTGAAGACCAGCTCGTCCGCCCGGCATCCCACGGCCTCGGCGGCCGTCTCCCGGGCCGCGTCCAGCAGCATCCGGGCCCGCCGCCCCTCCCGGTACAGGCGCGCGGGATCGGCCCAGCCCTCGTCGAGCGACGCCAACAGCGCCTGACGGGCGACCGGATGAAGAGGCGCGGAGGAAGCGGCATCGAAATAGGACATACGCAAACGCTATGACCCGGCCCGGCGCGGCCGCTCCTCAGGGGCCCGGGGAGCGGCGGGACCAGCCACGAACCACCCCCGGCCGCCAAACCGGCGAACCACCCTGCCCACTAGGCCCCCCTCCCCGCGAACCCTGAGAACGCGTCGGCTAGGGTTTGGTCCGCATAAACATCCAAACCCCTGCCCGACGCAGGGCGGCGACCGACCACCGAGAAGGCAGGCCGCAGCCAACCGCGCGGGCGAGACTCTCGGGAAGGCGCTACGTGAGTCCCAACGGCTCCGACCGCTCGCCGCGGCGCCCGATGCGGCGGAAGCTGCTGCAGGCAATGACCGCGGGCCTGGTCCTGGCGACCGCCACCGGTTGCACATACAAGGACTTCCCCCGCCTTGGTATGCCCACCCCGACCACGGAAGAGGCTCCGCGGATCCTCTCCCTGTGGCAGGGTTCCTGGGCCGCCGCGCTCGCCACCGGCGTGCTGGTGTGGGGCCTGATCATCTGGAGCACGATCTTCCACCGGCGCAGCCGCACCAAGGTCGAGGTTCCGCCGCAGACCCGGTACAACATGCCGATCGAGGCGCTGTACACGGTCGTTCCGCTCATCGTCGTCTCGGTGTTCTTCTACTTCACGGCCCGTGACGAGTCGAAGCTCCTCAGCCTCACGGACAAGAAGCCGGAAGTCACGGTGAACGTCGTGGGCTTCCAGTGGAGCTGGGGCTTCAACTACGTCGAGCCCGTCGCGGGTTCCACCGGCGACGCGAAGACCGACAAGAACCTGGCCGCCATTCCGGACCGGTTCAAGAAGGACTTCCCGGCCAACGCCGGCGGTGTCTACGACGTCGGCACCCCGGCCACGAGGAACCCGCAGACCGGCAACCCGGGTCCGACCCTGTGGCTGCCCAAGGGCAAGACGGTCCGCTTCGTCCTCACCTCTCGCGACGTCATCCACTCCTTCTGGGTGGTGCCGTTCCTGATGAAGATGGACGTCATCCCGGGCCACACCAACTCCTTCCAGGTGACCCCCAACAAGGAGGGCACCTTCCTGGGCAAGTGCGCCGAGCTGTGCGGCGTCGACCACTCCCGGATGCTGTTCAACGTGAAGGTCGTCTCCCCTGAGCGCTACGAGCAGCACCTCAAGGACCTCGCCAAGAAGGGGCAGACCGGTTACGTTCCCGCCGGCATCGCGCAGACGGGCCACGAGAAGAACCGGGAGACGAACAACCTGTGAGCATCCTCAACGAACCCCAGGGTGCCGCGGCAGCTGAGGGACACTACTCAGACGAGCTGCCGGTCCGGCGCAAGCAGCCCGGCAATGTCGTGATCAAGTGGCTGACGACCACTGACCACAAGACGATCGGGACGCTGTATCTCGTCACGTCGTTCGCGTTCTTCCTGATCGGCGGCGTCATGGCGCTGCTGATGCGCGCGGAACTCGCCCGGCCCGGTCTGCAGATCATGTCGAACGAGCAGTTCAACCAGGCGTTCACGATGCACGGCACGATCATGCTGCTGATGTTCGCGACGCCGCTGTTCGCCGGCTTCACGAACTGGATCATGCCGCTGCAGATCGGCGCCCCGGACGTGGCCTTCCCCCGGCTGAACATGTTCGCCTACTGGCTGTACCTGTTCGGCTCGACCATCGCGGTGGGCGGCTTCCTGACCCCCTCCGGCGCGGCCGACTTCGGCTGGTTCGCCTACTCCCCGCTCTCCGACGCGGTCCGCTCCCCGGGCATCGGCGCCGACCTGTGGATCATGGGCCTGGCCTTCTCCGGCTTCGGCACCATCCTCGGCGCGGTCAACTTCATCACCACCATCATCTGCATGCGCGCCCCGGGCATGACCATGTTCCGCATGCCGATCTTCGTGTGGAACGTGCTGCTGACCGCGGTGCTGGTGCTGCTCGCCTTCCCGGTCCTGGCGGCCGCGCTGTTCGCACTGGAGGCGGACCGAAAATTCGGGGCGCACGTCTTCGACGCGGCCAACGGCGGAGCCCTGTTGTGGCAACACCTCTTCTGGTTCTTCGGCCATCCAGAGGTGTACATCATCGCGCTGCCGTTCTTCGGCATCATCTCCGAGGTCATCCCGGTCTTCTCACGTAAGCCGATGTTCGGCTACATGGGCCTGATCGGCGCGACCATCGCCATCGCCGGCCTGTCCGTGACCGTGTGGGCCCACCACATGTACGTCACCGGCGGCGTCCTGTTGCCGTTCTTCTCCTTCATGACGTTCCTCATCGCCGTGCCCACCGGCGTGAAGTTCTTCAACTGGATCGGCACCATGTGGAAGGGGTCCCTCAGCTTCGAGACCCCGATGCTGTGGGCGACCGGCTTCCTGATCACCTTCACCTTCGGTGGTCTGACCGGTGTCATCCTGGCCTCGCCGCCGCTGGACTTCCACGTCTCGGACTCGTACTTCGTGGTGGCGCACTTCCACTACGTCGTCTTCGGCACCGTGGTGTTCGCGATGTTCTCCGGCTTCCACTTCTGGTGGCCGAAGATGACCGGCAAGATGCTCGACGAGCGCCTCGGCAAGATCACCTTCTGGACGCTGTTCATCGGCTTCCACACCACGTTCCTGGTGCAGCACTGGCTGGGCGCCGAGGGCATGCCGCGTCGTTACGCGGACTACCTCGCGGCCGACGGCTTCACCGCCCTGAACACGGTCTCGACGATCGGTTCGTTCCTGCTCGGCCTGTCGATCCTGCCGTTCCTCTACAACGTGTGGAAGACGGCCAAGTACGGCAAGCCGGTCGGTGTCGACGACCCGTGGGGCTACGGCCGTTCGCTGGAGTGGGCGACGTCCTGCCCGCCCCCGCGGCACAACTTCCTCACCCTGCCGCGGATCCGCAGCGAATCCCCGGCGTTCGACCTGCACCACCCCGAGATCGCCGCTCTCGACCAGCTCGAGAACGCGCCGCACGGTGACCACGCTCTGGCTGGTGGCAAGGAGGCCGGCAAGTGAAGGTTCAGGGCAAGATGTTCATGTGGCTGAGCTTCTTCGTCCTCGCCATGGCGGTCGTCTATGGCGTGTGGTCGAAGGAGCCGGCCGGTACCACGGCGCTCTTCCTGGCCTTCGGTCTGTGCATCATGGTCGGCTTCTACCTGGGCTTCACGGCCCGGCGGGTCGACGCGGGTGCCATGGACAACAAGGAGGCGGACGTCGCGGACGACGCCGGCGAGGTCGGGTTCTTCAGCCCGCACAGCTGGCAGCCGCTCGCCCTCGGATTCGGTGGCGCGCTGGCCTTCCTGTCGATCGCGATCGGCTGGTGGCTGCTGTACTTCTCGGCCCCGATCATCATGGTCGGCCTGTACGGCTGGGTCTTCGAGTACTACCGCGGTGAGAACCGCACCCAGTAGCACGCGCCGAGCGCACCAGGGCCCGGACACTCCGCGAGGAGCGTCCGGGCTCCTGCTTTTGCCGCAACAAAGGTCCCTCGTACGAGTTACCCGGCGCGCCGTACTTGACGGATCTCCCTAGCGTCGAGGGCATGAACCACACTCCGCGCACCCGCACCGTTGCCGGCTGCACGCTGCTGGTGATCGCCCTGGGCGCGGGCGGCACCGCTTGCAGCAGCGGTGGCAGCCCGCTGACCGACAAGCCGTACGACGCGACGGACCAGCTCTCCTTCAACGGCCTCTCCGAGGACGGCAAGAAGGCGGATCCGGACAAGCCGCTGGAAGTCACGGCCGACGACGACCGGATCACGGACGTCACCGCCACGGACGCCGCAGGCCGCTCCGTGACGGGCGAACTCTCCGCCGACGGCAGCCGGTGGCACAGCACCACTCCGCTCGCCGCCAACGCCCACTACACGGTGCGGGTGAGCACCGAGGACGAGGACGGGGCGCCCGGGCGCAAGGTCCTCTCCTTCGACACCAGCAAGCCCACCACCAAGAAGCGGCTGGGCGTGACGTTCGGGCCCGAGTCGGGCACGTACGGTGTCGGCCAGCCGATCACCGCGAAACTGGACAAGCCCGTCAAGGACAAGGCGCAGCGCGCCATAGTCGAGCGGGCGCTGCGCGTGGACGCCGTGCCCGCCGTGCAAGGTGCCTGGCACTGGGTGGACGACAAGGAGCTCCACTACCGCCCCAAGGAGTACTGGCCCGCCCACACCACCGTCCAGGTGCACAGCAACCTCGAAGGCGTCAAGATCGGCGACCGCCTGTGGGGCGCGAAGAGCAAGCCGCTGAAGCTCACCATCGGCGACAGCATCGTCGCCCTCACCGACGCGGCCTCGCACTCCCTGACGGTCTACAAGAACGGCGAGGACATCAAGGAGATGCCGGTCACCACCGGCAAGCCCGGCTTCGAGACCCGCAACGGCGTCAAGGTCGTCCTGGGCAAGGAATACTTCGTACGCATGCGCAGTGCCACCGTCGGCATCGCCGAGGGCAGTGCGGACTCCTACGACCTGCCGGTCTACTACGCGACCCGGCTGACCTGGAGCGGCGAGTACGTGCACGCCGCCCCCTGGTCCGTGGGCTCCCAGGGTTACGCCAACGTCAGCCACGGCTGCACCGGCATGAGCACCGCGAACGCCGAGTGGTTCTTCAACCACGTCCACGAGGGCGACGTGGTGAAGGTCGTCAACTCCGGCGGCGACACCATGGAGCCCTTCGGCAACGGCTTCGGAGACTGGAACCTCTCCTGGAAGAACTGGCGCACGGGCAGCGCCCTGGTCGCCGGAACCCCCGACGCCCCGACGGCGGCGCAGCGGGCGAGGCTGCGGCCAGAGAGCGTGTGAGCCCGCGTGCGGGCAGGCCGCCGCCAGGACGGCTGCCCCGGGCTCTCAGGCGCTCTGCCGAAGGCTCGTGCGCCGCAGCAGGGAGGCCAGCGCGGAGGCGAACTCCACCGGGTCCACGGGCAGCGTCACCGCCGCGTCCGCCCGGCTCCAGGTCGCGAGCCACGCGTCCTGCGGCCGCCCGATCAGCAGCAGCACCGGCGGGCAGTTGAACACCTCGTCCTTGATCTGCCGGCAGACGCCCATGCCGCCCACGGGCACGGACTCGCCGTCCAGGACGCAGATGTCGATCCCGCCCTTGTCCAGCTCCGCCACGACGGCCGCGGGCGTCGCGCACTCCACGAACTCGACGACGGGTACGTCGGGCGCGGGCCTTCGCCCGGTGGCCAACCGGACCTGTTCGCGGGTGTTGGAGTCGTCGCTGTAGACCAGCACCGTGGCGGTCGGCTGCATTGTTCCTCCGAGACGTCAGCGTCGTACGGAAAGGCCCGTTGCGGCGGATGTTACTCCGTTCAACACCACGTCAACACCGGTATGGACGGGAGCAACACTCCGAACGGCACCCCCCGGAGTGAGGGCGGGATAAGCGACCGACATAATGTCGGACGTGGCGACAGCAACGACAGTAGATACCGGGCACGCGCACCCGTCGGTCAACCGGCCGAACCTCACCAGCGTCGGAACCATCATCTGGCTGAGTTCCGAGCTGATGTTCTTCGCGGCCCTCTTCGCGATGTACTTCACCCTGCGATCGGTGACCGGTCCGGATCACTGGAAGGAGATGGCGAGCCATCTCAACCTTCCGTTCTCCGCGACCAACACCACGATCCTGGTGCTCTCCTCCCTCACCTGCCAGCTCGGCGTCTTCGCCGCCGAGCGCGGGGACGTGAAGAAGCTCCGGGGCTGGTTCATCGTCACCTTCGTGATGGGTGCGATCTTCATCGGCGGTCAGATCTTCGAGTACACGGAGCTGGTGAAGAAGGACGGGCTCTCCCTGTCCTCCGACCCGTACGGCTCGGTGTTCTACCTGACCACCGGGTTCCACGGCATGCACGTGACGGGCGGCCTCATCGCCTTCCTGTTCGTCCTCGGCCGTACCTACGCGGCCAAGAGGTTCACCCACGAGCAGGCGACCGCGGCCATCGTCGTGTCCTACTACTGGCACTTCGTCGATGTCGTGTGGATCGGCCTCTTCGCCACGATCTACCTGATCAAGTAGCCGGGCCCGTTCCCGCGTGCGCCGCAGGGCGCACACCACACAAGCATCGACGCAGAAGATCCTGACACCGGGGTAATCCGTGAAAAAGCTCTCCGCACGACGACGCCATCCGATGGCGGCGCTCGTCGTCCTACTCCTCGCGCTGGCATGCACCGGGGGGCTGTACGCCGTGTTCGCGCCCGCGAGCAAGGCGCAGGCCGACGAAACCGCCCAGTCTCTCGCCATCGACGAGGGCAAGAAGCTCTTCTCCGTAGGCTGCGCCTCCTGCCACGGAACCGGCGGTCAGGGCACGTCCGACGGCCCGAGCCTGGTGGGCGTGGGCAGCGCGGCCGTCGACTTCCAGGTCGGCACCGGCCGTATGCCGGCCCAGCAGCCGGGCGCGCAGGTCCCGAAGAAGAAGGTCGTCTACACGCAGGCCGAGATCGACCAGCTCGCGGCGTACGTCGCCTCGCTGGGCGCCGGCCCGACCGTGCCGACCAAGGAGCAGTACGGCCCCGAGGGTGCCGACATCGCCAAGGGCGGTGAACTGTTCCGCACCAACTGCGCGCAGTGCCACAACTTCACCGGCAAGGGCGGTGCGCTGACCCACGGCAAGTTCGCACCGAACCTCGAGGGCGTCGACCCGAAGCACATCTACGAGGCCATGCAGACGGGCCCGCAGAGCATGCCTTCGTTCCCCGACACCACGCTGACGGAGCAGAACAAGAAGGACATCATCGCGTACCTCCACGCGGTCAACGGAGACGACACCGAGAGCCCCGGCGGCCTTGAGCTGGGCGGACTCGGCCCGGTCTCCGAGGGCCTGTTCGCCTGGATCTTCGGACTCGGCGCGCTGATCGCGGTCGCCGTCTGGGTCGCCGCTCGGACCGCAAAGGCCAAGAAGTCATGAGTAGCCAAGACATTCCAGAAGAGAACCTGCCCGCTGAGCAGGACCAGCACGGCGCGGTCGGTGTCGCGGACGAGAAGAACCCGTTCGCCGACCCCGGTCTGCCGCCCCACGAGCACCGCGTCCAGGACATCGACGAGCGGGCCGCCAAGCGGTCCGAGCGCGTGGTGGCCATGCTGTTCACGGTGTCGATGCTCGCCACGGTCGGCTTCATCGCCTCGTACGTGGCGATCCCGCACGACAAGTCGATCTTCGTCTTCCCGATCGGCCACATCAACGCGCTGAACTTCGCGCTGGGTCTGACCCTGGGCCTCGCGCTGTTCGCCATCGGCGCGGGCGCGGTCCACTGGGCCCGCACCCTGATGTCCGACGTGGAGATCGCCGACGAGCGTCACCCCATCGAGGCCTCGCCCGAGGTCAAGGCCAAGGTGATGGACGACTTCCGGCAGGGTGCCAAGGAGTCCGTGCTCGGCCGCCGCAAGCTGATCCGCAACACGATGCTCGGCGCGATGGCCCTGTTCCCGCTCTCCGGCGTCATGCTGCTGCGTGACCTCGGCCCGCTGCCCGGGACCAAGCTCCGCCACACGCTGTGGTCCAAGGGCAAGCTGCTCGTCAACATGAACACGAACGAGCCGCTGCGTCCCTCGGACGTCGCCGTCGGCTCGCTCACCTTCGCCAAGCCGGAGGGACTGGAGGAGCAGGACGAGGACTTCCAGACCCAGATCGCCAAGGCGGCCCTGATGATCGTCCGGATCCAGCCGGACAACATCAAGGACAAGCGCGAGCTCGCGTGGTCGCACGAGGGCATCGTCGCGTACTCGAAGATCTGCACCCACGTCGGTTGCCCGATCTCGCTGTACGAGCAGCAGACGCACCACGTGCTGTGCCCCTGCCACCAGTCCACCTTCGACCTCTCCGACGGTGCCCGGGTGATCTTCGGCCCCGCCGGCCACGCCCTGCCGCAGCTGCGCATCGGCGTGAACGACGAGGGCTACCTCGAGGCGCTCGGCGACTTCGAAGAGCCCGTCGGTCCTGCATTCTGGGAGCGCGGATGAGCACCAACGACAGCACCGCGGCACGCCGCGGAAAGGCGCCCGCCGGCGAGCGCGTCGCCGACTGGGCGGACGGCCGGCTCGGGATCTACTCCCTGGCCAAGTCCAACATGCGCAAGATCTTCCCCGACCACTGGTCGTTCATGCTGGGTGAGGTCTGCCTCTACAGCTTCATCATCATCATCCTCACGGGTGTGTACCTGACCCTGTTCTTCCACCCGTCGATGAACGAGGTGGAGTACCACGGCAGCTACATCCCGCTGCAGGGCCAGCTGATGTCCGAGGCCTTCAACTCGACCCTGCACATCTCCTTCGACGTGCGCGGTGGTCTGCTGATCCGGCAGATCCACCACTGGGCCGCGCTGATCTTCCTCGCGGGCATGTTCGTGCACATGATGCGCGTGTTCTTCACCGGCGCGTTCCGCAAGCCGCGTGAGGTCAACTGGCTGTTCGGCTTCCTGCTGCTCGTCCTGGGCATGTTCACCGGCTTCACCGGTTACTCGCTCCCGGACGACCTGCTCTCCGGCACCGGTGTCCGCTTCATGGAGGGCGCGATCCTGTCCGTGCCGATCGTCGGCACGTACCTGTCGATGTTCCTGTTCGGCGGCCAGTTCCCGGGCGGCGACTTCGTGGCCCGCTTCTACTCGATCCACATCCTGCTGCTGCCGGGCATCATGCTCGGTCTGCTGGTCGGCCACCTGATCCTGGTCTTCTACCACAAGCACACGCAGTTCGCGGGTCCCGGACGGACGAACAACAACGTCGTGGGCATGCCGCTGCTGCCGGTCTACATGGCCAAGGCGGGAGGCTTCTTCTTCCTGGTCTTCGGCGTCATCGCGGCCATCTCGGCGATCGCCTCGATCAACCCGATCTGGGCCATCGGCCCCTACCGTCCGGACCAGGTGTCCACCGGCGCCCAGCCCGACTGGTACATGGGCTTCTCCGAGGGCCTGATCCGGGTCATGCCGGGCTGGGAGATCAACGCGTGGGGCCACACGCTCGTGCTGGGCGTGTTCATCCCGCTGGTGATCTTCCCGCTGGTCCTGGTCGCGATCGCGGTCTACCCGTTCGTCGAGGCCTGGGTCACCGGCGACCGGCGCGAGCACCACATCCTGGACCGCCCGCGCAACGCCCCGACGCGTACCGCGTTCGGTGCCGCGTGGGTCTCCTGGTACTTCGTGCTGATGATCGGTGGCGGCAACGACCTGTGGGCCACGCACTTCCACCTGTCGATCAACGCCATCACCTGGTTCGTGCGGGTCGGCTTCTTCGTGGTGCCGGTCCTCGTGTTCGTCGCCACCAAGCGGGTCTGCCTGGGTCTGCAGCGGCGCGACAAGGACAAGGTGCTGCACGGCCGCGAGTCGGGCATCATCAAGCGCCTGCCGCACGGTGAGTTCATCGAGGTCCACGAGCCGCTCAGCCAGGACGCGCTGCACACCCTCACGGCGCACGAGCAGTACCAGCCGCTCGAGATCGGTCCCACGACCGACGAGAACGGCGTCGAGCGCAAGGTGAAGGGCTCCGAGAAGCTGCGCGCCAAGCTCAGCGAGGCGTACTTCGGCGACGAGGCCCAGATCTCGAAGCCGACCGTCGAGGAGTACAAGGAGATCACGAGCGGCCACGGCCACCACTGATCACTGAGGCGTCGCCACGCCGCGCGAAGGGCCCTGTCCGGTGTTCGGACGGGGCCCTTCGCCATGCCTTCCGGCTGGATAGGGTGGAACCACACTCTTCTACGACACCCAGGAGCGGCCTGATGAGCGCTGTGACCCCCGCTGGAGGCGACACCGCGGCGGGCCGTTCCTGGCCCGAGGTGCTGAACGCCCTGCTGTACGGCCACGACCAGAGCGCCGACGCGACGGCCTGGGCGATGGACCAGATCATGCGCGGCGAGGCGACGGACGCCCAGATCGCGGGCTTCGTCGTGGCCCTGCGGGCCAAGGGCGAGACGGTCGAGGAGATCACCGGCCTCGTCCGGACGATGTACGAGCACGCCAACGTGATCGAGGTGCCCGGGCGGACGGTGGACATCGTCGGCACCGGCGGCGACGGCGCCAGGACCGTCAACCTCTCCACCATGTCGGCGATCGTCGTGGCCGGCGCGGGGGCCACGGTCGTCAAGCACGGCAACCGCGCCGCGTCCTCGGCCTCCGGTGCCTCGGACGTCCTGGAGAAGCTCGGCGTCAACCTGGAGCTGACCCCGCGGCGGGTGGCCGAGGTGGCGCAGGAGGCCGGGATCACCTTCTGCTTCGCCATCAAGTTCCATCCGGCGCTGCGCCACGCCGGCGCCGCGCGCGGCCAGCTGGCGATCCGCACGGTGTTCAACATCCTCGGTCCGCTGACCAACCCCGCCCAGGTGCGGGCCCAGGCGGTCGGGGTCGCCGACCCGCGGATGGCACCGGTCGTCGCGGGCGTCTTCGCCGAGCGCGGCAACTCCTCGCTGGTCTTCCGCGGGGACGACGGACTGGACGAGCTGACCACCACGGCCACCTCCCGGGTGTGGATCGTCCGTGACGGCAAGGTCACCGAGGAGACCTTCGACCCCCGGGAGGTCGGCATCGAGCTGGTGCCGGTCGAGGCGCTGCGCGGCGGCGACCCGTCGTACAACGCCGAGGTGGCCCGCAGGCTCCTCGACGGCGAAAAGGGGCCGGTACGGGACGCCGTGCTGCTGAACTCGGCGGCCGCGCTGGTGGCCCTCGACCCGGGTCCGGCTCCGCTCGCCGAGCAGATCCGGACCGGGATGGCCAGGGCGGCGGAGTCGATCGACTCCGGCGCGGCCAAGCGGGCGCTGGAACGCTGGGTGGCGGCCAGCAACGCGTAGGGCCGCCCGGCAATTCACAGCCTCAGCGGCAACGGCAGCGGCAGCGGGATCGCGGTCCCGGCATCCGGACACGGGTTGCGGGACCGCGATCACGTCACGTACGTTCCCTTCCAGGTCATGAGTGACAGTCATGAGGCCCCGGCCGACTGTCCGGCAACCCTCCGTCCGTGGCGGGGTGCCCCGGGTGAGGACCAGGCCGTGGGCAGCGAGGTCCACGGCAAGCGCGGATCCCTCGTACACCAGGGGTCCTGGTCGTCGAGGAGCCCTCTGTGAGCAAGCGAATGCGATAGGGCGTCGAGCCCCGCCTCCGCACACCCCCTTTCCCCCTTTTCCCGTGCTCGAGCCGTACCCGCTCGCACGGTGAATCCGCTTGCCCCTCACAGGAGTTCGCCATGTCCCTCGCCACCGCCACCGCCGCCGCCACCGCCGCCGCCACCGCCGCCGCCACCGTCGCCGCGGCCCGGTCCGTCCGCGCCCCGCTGCCCGTCCTGGGCCGGGACGTCACCGTTCCGCTCGTCACCGGCGGCGAGGTCGGCTACGCGGCGCTCGACTACGCCGCCAGCGCGCCGGCCCTGCAGCGCGTCTGGGACGACGTGGCGGCCTACGCCCCCTACTACGGCAGCGTCCACCGCGGTGCCGGGTACCTGTCCCAGCTGTCGACCGAGCTGTTCGAGAACGCCCGCCGCACGGTCGCCGAGTTCCTGGACTGCCGCACCGACGACCAGCTGGTCTTCACCCGCTCCACGACCGACTCGCTGAACCTGCTCGCCCGGGCGCTCCCCGCCGGCTGCCAGGTCTTCGTCTTCGAGACCGAGCACCACGCCGGCCTGCTGCCCTGGCAGGACGCCCGCGTCACCTACCTGGACGCGCCGCGCACCCCGCAGCAGGCCGTGGCGGCCCTGGCACGCGCCCTCGCCGACCGCGACCCCCGCGGTCCGGCGCTGGTCTGCGTCACCGGCGCCTCCAACGTCACCGGCGAGCTGTGGCCGGTGCGGGAGCTGGCCGCCGCCGCGCACGCCCACGGTGCGCGGATCGTGCTGGACGCCGCGCAGCTGGCTCCGCACCACCCGCTGTCCGTACAGGACCTCGACGTCGACTGGGTCGCCTTCTCCGGGCACAAGCTGTACGCGCCCTTCGGTTCCGGCGTGCTGGCCGGCCGCGCCGACTGGCTGCGTGCGGCGGAACCGTACCTGGCGGGCGGCGGCGCCAGCCGCAAGGTCGCACGGCGGGAGGACGGGGGAGTGGACGTGGAGTGGCACGCCGGCGCCGCCCGCCACGAGGCGGGCTCGCCCAACGTGATCGGCGCCCACTCCATCGCCTCGGCCTGCAAGGCCCTGACCGAGGCGGGCTTCGACTCCCTGGTCGCCCGCGAGCGGCACCTGATCGGCAAGGTCCGCGCGGGTCTGGCCGACGTCCCGGAGGTCAGGATCCTCTCCCTCTTCGGCGACGAGGCGCCCCGGGTCGGCGTGATCTCCTTCGTCGTCGAGGGCTGGAACAGCTCCCACTTCGCGGCCGCCCTGTCCGCCGAGTACGGCATCGGCGTCCGCGACGGCCTGTTCTGCGCCCACCCCCTGCTGCGCGCCCTCCTGGGCAGCGACCCCACGACCCGGGGCGAGTGCGGCGCCCCCGAGGCCGCGCCCGGCGAGAAGTCCCTCAACGCCGTCCGGGTCAGCTTCGGCGCCGGCACTCCCGACGAGCACGTGGACCGCTTCGTCACGGCCGTGCGGGAACTGGTGCGCGAGGGCGCGAAGTGGCAGTACCGCACGGAGGACGGCCGCTGCGTGCCGGCGGTCTGACGACGCCGGTGCCCCGCGTCCGAGGGTGACGCGGGGCCGGTCCGGTCAGGAGTCCAGGCCGATGGCGAACGCCGCTTCCAGGTCGTGCTGGGAGTAGGTGCGGAAGGCCACGTGGGTGTCCGTGGCCTCGACGCCGGGGATCTTGCTGATGCTGCCCGGGATGACCTCGGCCAGGTCCTCGTGCTGCCTGACCCGGACCATGGCGATCAGGTCGTACGTGCCGGTGACCGAGAAGACCTCGCTCACGGACTCCAGCGCCGCGATGGACTCCGCGATCTCGGGGATCCGGTCCACGCTGGTCTTGATGAGGACGATCGCGGTGATCACGGCTGGTTCTCTCCCTCAGGGGCCGGAGCAGGGGCGGACTTCACTCTAGCCGTACGGCCGAACCGCACCCAGGCGTAGCAGAAGCCCAGCCCGAAGCCCACCAGGTGGGCCAGGTACGCCACCCCCGGTCCCTGGTCCGCGCGGCCCGTCGCCAGCCACTGCAGGGTGGCCCAGAACGGCAGGACGACCCAGGCGGGGAAGCGCACCGGGAGGAAGAAGAGGAACGGGAGCAGGCTTGTGACCCTGGCCGTGGGGAACAGGAAGAGAAACGCGCCCAGGACGGCGGAGATCGCCCCGGACGCCCCCACCAGCGACTGCTCGGAGGCGGAATTGGCGGCCGCGTACCCGAGCAGGGCCAGACAGCCGCAGCCGAGGTAGAAGAGGGCGAACTCCGTGCGGCCCATCCGCTCCTCGGTCATCACGCCGAAGACGTAGAGGAAGAGCATGTTGCCGAGCAGGTGCACCCAGTTGCCGTGGACGAACAGGGCCGTGGCAGGGGTCAGCACGGCCCTCGCGGAACCCTGGAACAGCTCGGCCGGGATCACCCCCCACCGGTGGAAGTACGCGCGCTGGGCGGCGAGCAGCGCGTCCCCGGAGCCGTAGGCCTGGTTCAGGCCCGAGGCCGGGCCGATCGCGAAGACCAGGCAGCACAGGACGAGCAGCGTGCAGGTGACGGGCGCCGACGGAGGCCGGCTCGTGCTGCTGACGGTCGGGCTCCGGTGGCTGATCATGGCTACAGAGCATGACGTAAGGGAACGTACTCGCACAGAACGCCTCGCCGCCGTGGACGGGCGGGCGGCGGGTTGCCGCCAGGCCGTAGGGTTACGGCCACACGCTCCAGGGAAGCTGGCGCGTCGCGGACAATGGACGACCTAGAAGGAAAAGGTACAAGTCACGATGACGGTTCCCCTGCCGACCGCCTCGACACGGTGGCGCTGCACCCTCTGCGGCAACCTCACGCGGTTCGACGTGACCCGCTCGTCGAAGGTCGTGGAGTACGTCCACCTCGATCTGGCCGGTGAGCCGAAGGTGGAGGAGCGCGACGTGGTCAGTGAGACCATCGAGTCGGTGCGCTGCCGCTGGTGCAACGCGGTGGACCAGGTGGAACTCGTGGACAGGCCGGGCGCCGACTCCTGAGCGGAGCGGCCCCACAGGTGATGGGGTGTGACGGATGGTGGAGACCGCAGGCGGGGGGCCGGGCGACGGCACCGCCGAGGTGCTTGACCGTCCGCTGCCCGACGGGGTGCGCCGCCGGGTCGTCCAGATCGTCTCGGACGGGTTCGGCGGGCTGACCGTCGCCGAACTGCCCGCACAGCTCAGGCAGTACGCCCGTTTCACCCCCAGCCGCCGGGCCAAGTTCGCCGGCAACGCGATGGCCGCCGCGCTGGAGACCGATCCGCTGTTCCGCCAGCGGATCGGGGAGAAGCTCAGAGAGGCCCAGCCGGAGCTCGCCGGCGCTCTCGACTCCGGCTCGCCGCCCCCGGCCGCGGACCCGCTCGACGTGGCGGCCGCGGCCTATGTTCTGCGGCCCACCGGGTGGGTGAAGCTGGTGACCGCGGCCGGCGAGGAGGCCCTTCGGGCCGACGCCGAGCGCGCCGACGAGGAGAGCCGGGCCGAGCTGGAGCGGCTGCGCGAGGAGCTCGACCGGGCCCGCGAGCAGACCCGGCTCGACACCGAGCGGCTGCGCGCCGACCTGGACGCGGCCCGCAAGGAGGCCGACGTGGCGCACCGCAAGCTGCGCGCGGCCCTCAGTGACGTCAAGCGGGGCGAGGCGGCCCTGCGCAAGGCCCAGGGCGAGATGGACGCCGCACGCGCCGAGGCGCAGGCACAGGTGTCCGCCGCGGAGAGCGAGTCCCGGCGCCTGAAGGGGCGGCTCGGCGAGGCGGAGGCCGCCCTGGAGGCCACGCGCAGAGCGGCGCGCGAGGGGCGCAGTGTCGAGGACATGCGCGTGCGACTGCTTCTGGACACCCTGCTGGACGCGACACAGGGGCTGCGCCGGGAGCTGGCGCTGCCACCGGTCTCCGTACGGCCGGCCGAGACCGTCGACGCGGTGGAACCGGGACGCATGAGCCCGAAGGACATCGCCGCCCGGGCGCTGTCCGAGCACGACCCGGCGGTCCTGGACCAGTTGCTCGCCCTGCCCCAGGCCCATCTGCTCGTCGACGGCTACAACGTCACCAAGACCGGCTATCCCCAGATGCCCCTGGAGAAGCAGCGGTTGCGGCTGCTCGGCCAGCTCTCGCAGCTCGCCGCGCAGACCGGCGCCGAGGTCACCTGTGTCTTCGACGGGGCCGAGCTGGCCGCGCCGGTGCTGCTGGCGCCCCCGCGCGGCGTGCGCGTGCTGTTCTCCAAACCGGGTGTGACGGCCGACGAGTTGATCCGTCAGCTGGTGCGCGCCGAGCCGCCGGGGCGGCCCGTCATCGTCGCCTCCACCGACCGCGAGGTGGCCGACGGAGTGGCCAAGGCGGGCGCCCGGCCCGTCGCCTCCGCGATGCTCCTGAAACGGCTTTCCTAGGGCGCTGTCCCGAAGGTCGAACTTCTAGGTTTAATGCCCGAATTGGCGGGATCGTCACGCAACGTAGTGTCAACCGCGCATCACCGCACGTGAGTTGTGTGTAAAGAATGCATGCTGTGACGAGATTTTGCTCCTGAGGATTTGATCTGATCACGATGAGGTCACTAGGGTCTGGCTCCGAACCTCCGAGCGGGTGATCACTCAGAAGAAGGAGTTCACCTTCGTGGCGACCCACCGTCGACCCAAGCAGCCGAGCCGTGCGCGCGTGACCGTGCTCACCACCGCAGCTGCTGCCGCCGTAGCCATCAGTACCCAGGCCGCCAACGCCGCGCCCAGTGAGAAGCCCTCCAAGGACGAGGTCAAGGCGAAGGTCGACAAGCTGTACGAGGAGGCCGAGCAGGCCACCGAGAAGTACAACGGCGCCAAGGAGAAGCAGGAGAAGCTCCAGAAGGAGATCTCCACCATCCAGGACAACGTCGCCCGCGGCCAGGAGGAGCTCAACGAGCTCCGTGACTCCATAGGCATGGCGGCGGCCGCGCAGTACCGCTCCGGCACCATCGACTCCTCCCTCCAGCTCTTCCTGTCGTCGAACCCGGACGACTACCTGGACAAGGCGTCCACCGCGGACCAGCTCAGCGCCCAGCAGGTCGAGGCGCTGAAGAAGATCCAGCAGAAGCAGCGCGAGCTCGCCCAGGAGCGCGCCGAGGCCTCCGGCAAGCTCAAGGACCTCGCCTCCACCCGCACCGAACTGGGCAAGAAGAAGAAGCAGGTGCAGAGCAAGCTCGCCGAGGCGCAGAAGCTGCTCAACACCCTGACGGCCGCCGAGAAGGCGGCGCTCGCCGCCGCCGACCAGCGTGCCAGCCGCTCCGCCGCCGACCGCGTCGACCTCGGCAACACCGGCTCCGCCTCCGGCCGGGCCGCCGCGGCCTTCTCCGCCGCCCAGAGCCGGATAGGTTCGCCCTACGTCTACGGCGCCACCGGCCCGTCCTCCTTCGACTGCTCGGGCCTGACCTCCTGGGCCTACGCCCAGGCCGGCGTCTCCATACCGCGCACCTCCCAGGCCCAGGCCAACGCCGGCACGCGCATCTACAGCGAGAGCCAGCTCAAGGTCGGCGACCTCGTGCTCTTCTACAGCGACCTGCACCACATCGGCCTCTACGCCGGCAACGGCCAGGTGCTGCACGCCCCGCACACCGGCGCCACCGTGCGCTACGAGTCGATCGGCAACATGCCGTTCCAGTTCGGCGTCCGGATCTGACCCCCGGGCCCGGGAGCCCGGATCAAGATCAGCACACGGTGCCGCCCGAACGGGCGAATTGCGTGAACCCGCCCTGACCCCGCGCCCCGCCGATGACCTGCGTCAGCGGCGGGGCGTCACGTTGTGTTGCCCCGGAGGTCTTTGGCCGCTGCCCCGCCGCGGGGCTACTGTCTGGCGCGTTTCCCTGCTCCGGCGGGGAGGCAGTCCTTGTCGCCAGCGGAAGGAGCGCGGCTTCCCGTGGGGTCCCATCGCCGCCTTGCACCGACGTCCGGGTTCAACCGGGGCGCCGGCGCCGCCCTGTGTGTGCTCTCCGCCGCGGCCTCCGCCCTCGGGGCGCTGCCGGCCGCCGCCGCTCCGCACGACAACACCAAGGCCGAGGTGGACCGCCTCTACACGGAGGCCGAGAAGGCGACCGAGGCCTACAACAAGGCCGGTGAGAACGCGGGCACGCTGCGCCGGCAGGTGAGCGACGCGCAGGACCGCATCGCGCGGCAGCAGGAGCGCATCAACACCATGCGGGAGTCGCTCGGTTCACTGGCCGGCGCCCAGTACCGCTCCGGCGGCATCGACCCGGCCCTGGCCCTGCTGTTCTCCGACGACCCGGCCGACTACCTCGACAAGGCGGCCGCCCTCGACCGGATCGGCGCCCACCAGGCCGACCGGCTCAGGGACCTGCAGTCCGCGATGCGGGAGCTGTCCCAGGAGCGCGCCGAGGCGATCCGGAAACTGGCCGACCTGGACAGGAGCCGCAAGGCCGTCGCCGCCCACAAGAAGACGGTCGAGAAGAAGCTGGCCAAGGCCCGCACCCTGCTCAACTCCCTTTCGTACGCGGCGCGTGCCGCCTACGACCGCGCCTCCCGGGACGCCCGCGGCGTCATCCCCGACTTCGGCAGCGCCCTGCCCGCCTCGCCCCGCGCGGCCGCCGCGATCGCCGCCGCGCGCTCGGTGCTCGGCATGCCCTACATCTGGGGCGCGTCGGGCCCCTCCGGCTTCGACTGCTCGGGCCTGATGCAGTGGTCGTACGCGCAGGCCGGCGTCCATCTGCCGCGCACCTCGCAGGAGCAGCGGTACGCGGGCCGGCGGATCCCGCTCTCCGAGGCGCGGCCGGGCGACCTGATCGTCTACCGGTCCGACGCCAGCCACGTCGCGATGTACATGGGCAACGGCGAGGTGATCCACGCCCCCCACCCCGGGGCCGCCGTGCGTTACGACCCGGTGAACATGCTGCCCGTGTCCTCGGTCACCAGGGTCTGACCAACCGCCTTGATCGGCCTTACGATCGGGAAGGTGGCTGGTCGTAGGCGGGTGTGGGGATGCGCGGTGGTGGCGCTCGTGCTGCTGCTCGTATCCCTGGCGGGCTGCGGCGGGCCGTCCGCCGCCGTGGCCGGGCGGGCCGATCTGCAGCGGGTCCTGGACCGCCGGGCGAGCGCCGTGCTCGACCGCGACCGGGCGGCGTTCGCGACGACGGGCGCGCCCGGCTGGTTCGAGAACCTGCGCGGGGTGCCGCTGGCCTCCTGGTCGTACCGGGTGACCGCCCTGCACGGCAGCGGCGGCCGAGCCACCGCCGACGCCGAACTGCGCTACCGCATCGAGGGGTACGACAACGCCCCCGTCACCGTCGGGCGCACCCTGGCCCTCTCCAGGGACGGGGGCGGCCACTGGTACGTGGACAGCGACAAGCCCGCCAGGAAGTCCGCCCAGCAGCTGTGGGACCAGGGCCCGGTGACCGTCGTGCGCGGCCGGCACAGCATCGTCCTGGGCACCGGGCAGTCCGGCGAGGCGCTGCACACCTACGCCGGCCTCGCCGACCAGGCGGTGCCGGACGTGTCCCGGGTGTGGGGTCCGGACTGGGCCGGACACGTCGTGGTGCTCGTGCCGGGCTCGGTGGAGGGCATGGCCGGGCTGCTCGGCTCGCCCGCCTCCCAGTACCGCGGGATCGCGGCGGTCACCACCGGCGAGGTGGGCGGCCCGCCGCAGGCGCCCGCGGACCGCATCGTCGTCAACCCGGACGCGTACGCCCTGCTCGGTTCCGTGGGCAAGCAGGTCGTGCTGACCCACGAGACCACCCATGTCGCCACCCGCACCCACACCAACGCCGCCACCCCGCTGTGGCTGTCGGAGGGGTACGCGGACTGGATCGGCTATCTCGGCACCGGCCGCACCCCGGCCGAGGCCGCGCCGGAGCTGGCGCGCGCGGTCGCCGACGGGCAGGTGCCGTCCCGTCTGCCGACGGACGGGGACTTCGGGTTCGGCGGCGACGCCACGAAGCTCGCGCAGTCCTACGAGGGCGGCTGGCTGGCCTGCCGGCTGATCGCGGACCGCTGGGGCCAGGACCGCCTCGGGCGGTTCTACCGGGCGGTCGGCGACCACAGGTCGCGGGCGGGCTCGGTCGAGGACGCGATGAAGAAGGTCCTCGGCACGACACCGGACGACTTCACCCGGCAGTGGCAGGACTACCTGCGGACCCGGCTCGGCTGATCCGGGCGGCCCACGGCCTCAGGAGGACCTCGACGCCTCGCGCGTGCGGCTCGCCTGGGCCGGCAGCGTCGGCACCGGCCCCCGCGGGACCGTCGACCGCCACAGCTCCACGGCGGCCAGCAGGGCGGCGGTGAGCAGCAGCCCGTTGCGCAGGACGAGGAGGGCGACGCCGAGGGTGTCGCTCATGACGACGTGCTGGAACCAGACGGGGAACTCCAGGACCGTCGCCAGGGCGGCCGCGAGGACCAGCCACACGGGCAGCCGCATACGGCTGCCGCGGAAGCACAGGCAGACGGCCGCCGTCCCGACCAGCCAGACCATGTACTGCGGGCTGATCACCCGGCTCGTGGCCGTGAACATCAGCACCGCCGCGAAGGCCGCGTCGGCGAGCGTGTTCGGCAGGAACCGCGTGGCCATCAGCCGCCACAGCAGCAGCCAGCCGAAGGCGATCCCGGTCAGGAACAGGGCGGCCGAGCTGACGAGGGTGACGTACGGGCCGAGGAACTCCACCGAGCCGTAGTTCAGCAGCACCTGGCCGTGCCAGCCGAAGTGCCGGGCGACGTGGAAGACGAGGGAGCCCAGCGACTCCACCTCGGTGCCGCGGTTGCGCTGGAAGGTCACGAAGGCGAGCGAGCCCGGCATGGTCAGCGCGAACACCGCCGCGATCGCGAGGGCGGTGGCCGCCGCCCACGCCCAGGCGCGGCGCCTGCGGGCGCCGACCAGCAGCAGCGCCGGCCACACCTTCAGCAGCGCCCCGAAGGCCAGCAGGGCGCCCATCAGCCGCGGACGCCGGGCGCCCGCGAGCAGTCCGGCCACGGCCACCGCGGTGACCATCACGTCGTAGCGGGCGTACACCGTCGGCCCGAGCAGCGGGAGGCCCACCACCCACACCCAGGCGCCGCGCAGCGTCTTGCCGGGGCGCAGGCCCGCGTAGAGCAGCAGCAGGAGGACGGCGAGATCGGCCAGGAAGGCGAGGACGAAGAAGGCCTTCGCGTACGGCAGGAAGCCCAGCAGCGCGGGCGAGAGGATCGCCAGGGCGGCCGCGGGCGGGTACTGCCAGGTGACGTCGGTCCGCGGGAAGGTGCCGTGGCGCAGCGTCTCGTACCAGCCCTGGTAGAAGACGGAGACGTCGGTGGTGACGTCCGGGCCGGGGAAGACGAACACCTTGAAGACGAACAGCAGCAGCAACAGCCTGGTCAGGCCCCAGGTCCCCAGCAGCCCCGCCAGGGACCGCCGCGCCGCCGACATCTCCACCGAAGCCCCCGTCCGTCCGTCTCCCGCTCCGGGAGCCGCGCTCGACCCTTGAGGAGAACATGATGTCCTGCCCGGCTGTGTACGTGCCACAGACATGGCCGTGACGAGCTGTGAGCGCCGGTTGGATAGGGTCGGCGGCGATGCACAAGACGCTGATCGTGACGAACGACTTCCCGCCCCGCCCGGGCGGCATCCAGGCGTTCCTGCACAACATGGCGCTGCGGCTCGACCCGGAGCGGCTCGTCGTGTACGCCTCCACCTGGAAGCGGAGCCGGGAGGGCGTGGAGGCGACGGCCGCCTTCGACGCCGAGCAGCCCTTCACCGTCGTGCGCGACCGCACGACGATGCTGCTGCCGACCCCGGCGGCCACGCGTACGGCCGTCGGGCTGCTGCGTGAGCACGGCTGCACATCGGTGTGGTTCGGGGCGGCGGCGCCGCTCGGGCTGATGGCGCCGGCGCTCCGCAGGGCGGGCGCCGAGCGGCTGGTGGCCACCACCCACGGCCACGAGGCCGGCTGGGCGCAGCTGCCCGCCGCGCGGCAACTGCTGCGCCGCATCGGGGAGTCGACGGACGCGGTCACCTATCTCGGCGAATACACGCGCTCCAGGATCGCCACCGCGCTGACACCACGGGCGGCCGGGCGGATGGTGCAGCTGCCGCCGGGCGTCGACGAGAAGACCTTCCACCCGGCCTCGGGCGGCGACGCGGTCCGGGCCCGGCTGGGGCTGACGGACCGGCCGGTGGTCGTGTGCGTGTCCCGGCTGGTGCCGCGCAAGGGGCAGGACACCCTCATCCGCGCCATGCCCCGCGTCCTGGCCGCCGAGCCGGAGGCGGTGCTGCTGATCGTCGGCGGCGGCCCGTACGGGAAGGACCTGCGCAGGCTGGCGCACGAGACCGGTGTCGCCGGCTCCGTGCGCTTCACCGGCGCGGTGCCCTGGTCGGAGCTGCCCGCGCACTACGGCGCCGGAGACGTGTTCGCGATGCCGTGCCGCACCCGCCGGCGCGGGCTCGACGTGGAGGGGCTCGGCATCGTGTACCTGGAGGCCTCGGCGACCGGGCTCCCGGTCGTCGCGGGGGACTCCGGCGGCGCCCCCGACGCCGTGCTCGACGGCGAGACCGGCTGGGTCGTGCGCGGCGGCAGCCCGCAGGAGGCCGCCGACCGGATCACCGTCCTGCTCGGCGACGCGCAACTGCGGCGCCGCATGGGGGAGCGGGGGCGGGAGTGGGTCGAGGAGAAGTGGCGCTGGGACCTTTTGGCGGAGAAGTTGAAGACGCTGCTCTAGGCGGAAGCGGATAATCCGCCGATGCTGCGCGCATGACAGCAAAACTGATGCAGCGTCAGCTGACGAGACGTCAAATCCTGGGCATGATGGCCCTCCAGACGGCCGCCGCGGCCGGTCTCACCCGTATCGGTCTGAAGTCCGCGCAGGCCGCCGAGGAGGCGGCCGCGGTCGACAACGCGCCCGCCGTCGTGGTCGGTTCGGGGTACGGCGGCGCCGTCGCCGCCCTCCGGCTCGGCCAGGCCGGCATCCGCACCCTCGTCCTGGAGATGGGCCGGCTGTGGAACACCGCCGGCTCCGACGGCAAGATCTTCTGCTCCACGGCCGCGCCGGACCAGCGCTCCATGTGGTTCCGCACCCGCACCGAGGCCCCGCTGGCCACGTTCCTGTGGCTGGACGTCGTCAACAAGGACATCACCCCCTACCCGGGCGTCCTGGACCGCGTGCACTTCGACGACATGTCGGTGTACGTGGGCCGAGGCGTCGGGGGCGGCTCCCTGGTCAACGGCGGGATGGCGGTCACGCCGCTCCAGTCGTACTTCACCGAGCAGTTCCCCACCGTGGACGCGGCGGAGATGTACGCCACCTACTTCCCGCGCGCCCGGTCCATGCTCGGCGTCAACACCGTCGACCCCACGTGGTTCGAGTCGACCGAGTGGTACCGGTTCACCCGGACCTCCCGGAAGGCCGCGGCCAACGCCGGCCTGCGCACCACCTTCGTGCCGAACGTCTACGACTTCGGCTACATGCAGCGCGAGGCCGCGGGCACGGCCACCAAGTCCGCGCTCGCGAAGGAGGTCATCTACGGCAACAACCACGGCAAGCGGAGCCTGGACCGGACGTATCTGGCCGCGGCGCTCGGCACCGGCAACGTCACCATCAACACCCTGGAACGGGTGCGGGCCATCAGCCGGGCGGGCGACGGGAGCTGGCTGCTCACCGCCGACCGGATCGACACCACCGGCGCGGTCGTCGGGACCAAGCAGTACAGCTGCACGTACCTGTTCCTCGGCGGCGGCAGCGTCGGCACCACCGAACTGCTGGTCCGGGCCCGCGACACCGGCGCGCTGCCCGCGCTGAACTCCAGCGTCGGGGCCGGCTGGGGCACCAACGGCAACACCATGCTCGCCCGCGCCAACCACATCTGGGACACCGTCGGCGCCAACCAGTCGACCATGCCGGTCATGGGCATCGACGACTGGGCCAACACCGCCAACCCCGTCTTCGCCGAGATCGCCCCGCTGCCCATCGGGTTCGAGACCTGGATCAGCCTCTATCTGGCGATCACCAAGAACCCGGAGCGGGCCGCGTTCACCTACGACGCCGCGAGCGACGGGGTCAGACTCGGCTGGAGCGCCGCGCAGAGCGCCGTCTCGGTGGCGATGGCCAAGAAGCTCTTCGACCGGATCAACGCGGCCAACGGCACGATCTACCGCTACGACCTGTTCGGGTCGGCCGGCAAGGTCTTCGCGGACGACTTCTGCTACCACCCGCTGGGCGGCTGCGTGCTGGGCAGGGCGACCGACGACTACGGCCGGGTGAAGGGCTATCCACGGCTCTACGTCACCGACGGCTCGCTGGTGCCCGGCTCGATCGGCGTGAACCCCTTCGTGACGATCACCGCGCTCGCCGAACGCACGATGGCGCGGGTCCTCGCCGAGGACACCGCGCCATGACGCACCGCGAGAAGACGTACTGCGAGGCGTACTACTTCGCGTAGATCGCCTCGATCTCGCCCGCGTAGTCCTTCGCCACCACGTTGCGCTTGAGCTTCAGCGAGGGCGTCAGGTGGCCCGACTCCTCCGTGAACTGGGAGGACAGAATGCGGAACTTCCGCACCGATTCCGCCTTCGACACCGCGGCGTTGCCGTCGTCGACCGCCGTCTGGATCGCGGCCAGCAGGTCGGGGTCCTGGCGCAGCGACGCCGCGGTGGAACCCGCCGGCTTGCCGTGCTCGTCGGCCCAGCGGCCCAGGAACTCGTCGTCGATGGTGACCAGCGCGCCCACGAACGGCCGCCCGTCGCCGACCACCATGCACTCCGCGACCAGCGCGTGCGCCCGGATGCGGTCCTCGATCACGGCCGGGGCGACGTTCTTGCCGCCCGCGGTGACGATGATCTCCTTCTTGCGGCCGGTGATCCTGAGGTAGCCGTCCTCGTCGAGGGTGCCGATGTCACCGGTGTGGAACCAGCCGTCGGTCAGCGCCTCGGCCGTCGCGGTCTCGTTGTTCCAGTAGCCCTTGAACAGGTGCTCGCCGTGCAGCAGCACCTCGCCGTCGTCCGCGATGCGGACCACCGAGCCCGGCAGCGGCTGGCCGACCGTGCCGATCTTGGTGCGGTCCCAGGGGTTGAACGCGGTGGCCGCGCAGGACTCGGTCAGGCCGTAGCCCTCCAGGACCGTGAAGCCGATGCCGCGGAAGAAGTGACCCAGCCGCTCGCCCAGCGGGGCGCCGCCGGAGATGGCGTACTCGCCCCGGCCGCCGAGCACCGCGCGCAGCTTGCTGTAGACCAGCTTGTCGAAGGTCTTGTGCTTGATCTTCAGGCCGAGCGAGGGGCCCGTGGGGGTGTCCAGCGCCTTGCTGTACGCGATGGCGGTGTCCGCGGCCTTGTCGAAGATCTTGCCCTTGCCGTCCGCCTGCGCCTTGGCGCGCGCCGAGTTGTAGACCTTCTCGAACACCCGCGGCACCCCCAGGATCAGGGTCGGGCGGAAGGAGGCCAGCTCGTCGGTGAGCTGCTTGATGTCGGGGACCGTGCCCAGCTTGATGGGCGCCATCAGCGGGGCGATCTGCACCATGCGGCCGAAGACGTGCGCGAGCGGGAGGAACAGCAGGACCGAGCACTCACCGGTGCGGAACAGCGGGCGCAGCCGCTCCACGATGTTGCCGCACTCGGCGAAGAAGCTGCGGTGGGTGAGCACGCAGCCCTTGGGCCGGCCGGTGGTGCCGGAGGTGTAGATGATGGTCGCCGGGTCGTCGGCCCGCGCCAGCGAGCTGCGGTCCTCGACCATCCCGTCGGTGACGCCCTTGCCGAGGGCGCCCAGCTCCTCGATCGCGCCGGCCTCGATCTGCCAGATGTGCTTGAGGGCGGGCAGCCGGTCGCGCACCGACTCGACGGCGGCCAGGTGGTTGTCCAGCTCCACGACGACCGCGCTGGCGCCCGAGTCGGAGAGGATCCACTGCACCTGCTCGGGCGAGCTGGTCTCGTAGACCGGGACGGTGATCGCGCCCGCGCACCAGATCGCGAAGTCCAGCAGCGTCCACTCGTAGCGCGTGCGGGACATCAGGGCGACGCGGTCGCCGGGCTGGATGCCGGAGGCGATGAGCCCCTTGGCGGCGGCGTGCACCTCGGTCAGGAAGGCCGCCGCGGTCACGTCCTGCCAGGCGCCGCCCACCTTGCGGGCGATGACGGCGACATCGGGATGCTGCGCGGCGTTTCTCCGGACGATGTCGGTGAGATTGCCGTCCGCAGGGACCTCGTACAAAGCCGGAAGGCTGAACTCGCGCAAGACTGCTGCTCCTCATAGGGCGCCGGCGCCACGACGTTGTGTGATGCGACGGGGGTCCACGGCTCGGGCAGGTACTCAGGTGTTCAGAGGTTGAAATCCTGAGCACGACTGGACGGCCCGGACGTTACCCGCCGGTATGGCTTCTTCGACAGGGGGTCCCGGCGAGATGTTCGCTGCGTCACACAGGCTGGTGTTCCTTCGCGTACGGTAGTCCACCCGCTAACTGACTGGCCAGTAACCGTGGGGTCACCCGGCACTGTTCACGTAGACCGCACACGCATACTCTTGATCGCCATGGCATCCACACCGGCCCGCAACCGCACCACACGTGTTCATGTGGTCAGCGACGTGCACGGCAACGCCCGTGACCTGGCCACGGCCGGCGAAGGTGCCGACGCCCTGATCTGCCTGGGCGACCTCGTCCTCTTCCTCGACTACGCCGACCACTCCCGCGGGATCTTCCCCGATCTGTTCGGCCGGGAGAACGCCGACCGCCTCGTCGAGCTGCGCACCGCCCGCCGGTTCGAGGAGGCGCGGGAGCTCGGGGCGCGGCTGTGGCGGGGCGTCGGCTCCGACCGGGCCGCCGTCATCGAGCGGGCGGTGCGCAAGCAGTACGCCGAGATGTTCGCCGCCTTCCCCACTCCGACGTATGCCACCTACGGCAATGTCGACATGCCACCCCTGTGGCGCGAGTACGCCGGGCCGGGCACGTCGGTGCTCGACGGCGAGCGGGTGGAGATCGGCGGCCGCACCTTCGGTTTCGTGGGCGGCGGCCTCAAGTCCCCCATGCGCACTCCGTACGAGATCGGTGACGAGGAGTACGCGGCCAAGCTGGCGGCCGTCGGCGAGGTCGACGTGCTGTGCACGCACATCCCGCCGGAGGTGCCGGAACTCGTCTACGACACCGTCGCGCGCCGTTTCGAGCGCGGCAGCCGGGCGCTGCTGGAGGTGATCCGCCGCACCCGCCCCCGGTACGCCCTCTTCGGCCACGTCCACCAGCCGCTGACCCGGCGGATGCGGATCGGGACGACGGAGTGCGTGAACGTCGGGCACTTCGCCGGGACCGGAAGGCCGTGGGCGCTCGAATGGTGAGTGAGGCGAGTGAACGGCGCAGCCGGAACGCGGGTGGGGGTGAACTCCGCTCCTCACGTGCGCGGTAGCCTTCACGCTGCACGCACGTGCGCACGACGATCTCTCTACCGGCCCGCATCTGGAGGAGCCACGGCGATGGCGGAACACACCAGCTCGAGCATCACGATCGAGGCGGCACCGGACGATGTCATGGGGGTGATCGCCGACTTCGCCCGCTACCCGGACTGGACCGGCGAGGTGAAGGAGGCGGAGGTCCTCGCGTCGGACGCGCAGGGCCGCGCCGAGCAGGTGCGCCTGGTCATGGACGCCGGCGCGATCAAGGACGACCAGGTGCTCGCGTACACCTGGACCGGTGCGCACGAGGTCTCCTGGACGCTGGTCAAGTCCCAGATGCTGCGGTCGCTGGACGGCTCCTACATCCTGAAGCCGGCCGGGACCGGCGGCACCGAGGTCACCTACCGGCTGACGGTGGACGTCAAGATCCCGATGCTGGGGATGATCAAGCGCAAGGCCGAGAAGGTCATCATCGACCGGGCGCTGGCCGGACTGAAGAAGCGGGTCGAGTCCGGGGAGAAGTAGGGCCGCGCGAACGCCGTACCGGAAGCCGCCCGCACCCGCCCGCGGCGCGGCCTCGGTTACCGTTCAGCCTCATGCGCACCATCCTGATCACCGGCCCCGGCGGCAGCGGTCGTACCACGGTCGCCGCCGCCACCGCCCGGGCCGCCGCCCGCGAGGGAACCCGCACCCTCGTCCTGAGCGCCGACCGCACCGACACCCTCGGCGCGGTCCTCGACGCGGCGACGGGGCCCGAGCCCGCCGCGGTCGCCCCGGACCTCACCGCCTGGCGCCCCGACGCCGCCGCGGGCTTCCGGGACGATCTCACCGCCTTTCAGGAACGGGCGGCCGGCGTCCTGAACCTGCTCGGCGCGGCCCGGCTGGACGCCGAGGAGGTCACGCCGCTTCCCGGCGCCGAGGAGCTCAGCTTCCTGCGGGCCCTGCGCGACGCCGCGCTCTCGGAGCGCTTCGACCTGCTCGTCGCCGACCTTCCCCCGGTGGCCGACGCGCTCGCCCTGCTCTCCCTGCCCGAGGAACTCCGCCGCTATCTGCGCCGGCTGCTCCCGCCCGAGCGCCAGGCGGCCCGCGCCCTGCGCCCGGTCCTCGGCAAGCTGGCCGGCGTGCCCATGCCCTCGGAGTGGCTGTACGAGACCGCGGCCCGCTGGGACGCCGAACTCGCCGCCGTGCAGGCCGTGCTGGCCGACCGGAACACCAGCGTCCGGCTGGTCGCGGAACCCGGCCCGGCCGGCGCGGACGCCGTCCGCAGCGCCGGGCTCGGCCTCGCCCTGCGCGGCCTGCGCCCCGACGCCCTGATCGCCAACCGGGTACTGCCGGAGCAGCCGGCCGGGGGCCTGCCGGCCGGCCACGTCGCCCAGCAGCGCAAGGCACTGGAGGAGTGGCAGGAGTCGTACGACGTCACCGCCGTCCACCACCTCGGACGCGACCCGCGCGGCACCGAGGACCTGGCCGCGCTCCCGGTCCCCGGCGTCAAGGACGCGGGTTCCACGGTCGAGTGGACCGTCGTCGACCGGCTCGCCGAGGACGGCGTGCTCGTCTGGCGGCTCCCGCTGCCCGGCGCCATACGCGACGATCTCGACCTCGTCCGGCGGGGCGACGAACTCGTCGTCGCGGCGGGCCGGTTCCGCCGGATCGTGGCGCTGCCGTCCGTGCTGCGCCGCTGCACCGTCGAGGGGGCCGCGCTGCGCGAGGGCGAGCTGCGCATCCGGTTCGCGCCCGACCCCGCGCTGTGGCCCGGGACCCGGTGAAGCACATACGCCCGTTCGGGTAACGTCGTAGAGACGAACCGTAGTCAGGAGGTCGTCATGAGCGAAGAGCTCCCCCCTTCAGACGCGTCGGGGTCCCCCCGCCCGAGCGAGGCCGGGAGTGGGGGAGGGCACGAGCCGATCGACGAGGTGCGGGCGACCGACGCCGACGCCTGGTCGACGGCGTGCGCCGAGGACCTGGCGGCGGAGAAGGCCCGCCGCCGCGTCGAGTACGGTCCGCCGCCGGGTTCGGCCGCCGAGGAACTGCGCAAGCTGGTCGACGCCGTCTCGGACAAGCTGTCGTCGATCCAGTCCCCGCTGCTCGGCTCCGTCGCCGGACCCGCCGCGCAGCAGGTGGTGCGGCAGGTCGTGGAGCAGGCGAAGGCCGCCGTCGAACCGGTCATCGAGCGCAATCCGGACGTCTTCGACCATCTCGCCGCCGCGGGCAACGAACTGCTGGCCGCCTACCGCTCCGCGGTCCAGGCCCAGGAACAGCGCTGGACGACCCGCGCGGCGGATCTGCACAAGGACCTCGACGAGCGCCGTGACGGCGGCGAGGGCACCGGTCCCGGACAGCGCATCGACCTGGACTGAATCCCCCCGCGGAGATCGTCGCCGGGCGCCTGCCTGCCCGGCCGGTGGACGACGCGGATGTGACGGCAGGGCCTCGGGTACGGTTGCCGTAGCGGGGCTCGACCGAAACTGAGGGATTCATGGGACTCACCATCGGCGTCGACATCGGCGGTACCAAGATCGCGGCAGGCGTGGTCGACGAGGAGGGCAACATCCTCTCGACCTACAAGGTGCCCACCCCGGGCACGCCTGACGGGATCGTGGACGCGATCGCCTCCGCCGTGGAGGGCGCGCGCGCCGGGCACGAGATCGTGGGCGTGGGCATCGGCGCTGCCGGATACGTGAACAGGCAGCGCTCCACCGTGTACTTCGCGCCGAACATCGACTGGCGCCAGGAACCGCTGAAGCAGAAGGTCGAGGCCCGCGTGGGCCTGCCCGTCGTCGTGGAGAACGACGCCAACGCCGCAGCCTGGGGCGAGTACAAGTTCGGCGCCGGCAAGGGCCACCGCAACGTCATCTGCATCACCCTCGGCACCGGCCTGGGCGGCGGCATCATCATCGGCAACAAGCTGCGCCGCGGCCACTTCGGTGTCGCCGCGGAGTTCGGGCACATCCGGATGGTGCCCGACGGCCTGCTGTGCGGCTGCGGCTCGCAGGGCTGCTGGGAGCAGTACGCCTCGGGACGCGCCCTGGTCAGATACGCCAAGCAGCGCGCCAACGCGACCCCCGAGAACGCCGAGGTCCTGCTCGGCCTGGGGGACGGCACCCCCGACGGCATCGAGGGCAAGCACATCTCCATGGCCGCCCGGCAGGGCGACCCGGTCGCCGTCGACTCCTACCGCGAGCTCGCCCGCTGGGCCGGCGCGGGCCTCGCCGACCTGGCCTCGCTCTTCGACCCCTCCGCCTTCATCGTCGGCGGCGGCCTCTCCGACGAGGGCGAGCTGGTCCTCGACCCGATCCGCAAGTCCTACAAGCGCTGGCTGGTCGGCGGCAACTGGCGCCCGGTGGCGGACGTCATCGCGGCCCGGCTGGGCAACGACGCGGGCCTGGTGGGCGCGGCGGACCTCGCCCGCGAGCCCGACCCGATCATGTAGCGCGAGGACGTCCGTAGGTGATGAGCCCGCCGTGCCCCGCTCCGGGGCGGCGGGCCTCGTCGTATGTTGATCGTCATGGCGACTTCGACACCGCTGCCCAACTCCCGCACGCAACCCGACGGTTCCGCCGTCATCCGCGTCCTCAGCTACAACATCCGCTCCCTGCGTGACGACACCGCGGCCCTCGCCCGGGTCATCGGCGCCTGCGCACCCGACCTCGTACTGGTCCAGGAAGCTCCCCGCTTCTTCCGCTGGCGCAAGAAACTGGCCCGGCTGGCGTCGGCCTCGGGCCTGGTGGTCCTCACCGGCGGGGCGACGGCGGCCGGCCCCGCGATCCTGTGCACCCTGCGCGCCACCGTCGAACGCACCGAGGACGTGCTGCTGCCGCTCACCCCCGGGCTGCACCGCCGCGGTTTCGCCACCGCCGTCGTCCGGTTCGGCGGCGCCCGGCTCGGTGTGCTGAGCTGCCACCTCTCGCTGCAGAAGGAAGAGCGCCAGGAGCAGGGCGGCATGCTGCTCGACCGTCTGGCCGGGCTCGGCGTGGACCACGCGGTGGCGGGCGGCGACCTCAACGAGCGTCCCGGCGGCGCCACCTTCCAGCGCCTCGCCGCCGGCCTCCAGGACTGCCGGGCCGTCGCGCCCTGGGGCGGCGAGAACACCTTCAACCAGGTCACCCCCTTCCAGCGCATCGACGCGATCTTCGCGACGAAGGGCGTCGAGGTGCTCGGCTGCGGGGTGCCGCTGGAGCAGCCGGGGGTGACGGAGGCAGACCTGAGGGCGGCCACGGACCACCTTCCGGTCCTGGCCGCCCTCAGCGTCCCCGCCGGCTAGTGCTGTGGCCGGGAACGTTCACCGGCCACAGCACTAGACGACCGCTCCGCGCCCGGGATCGTCATCGTCCTCGTCGTCCGTCCTCATCCGCACCACCAGGGTGGCGAAGCCGCCGACGAAGCCGCCGATGGTGAGCGTGGCGAGCCACCAGGTCATCTCCCAGCCGAGCACCACCGCCAGCAGGAGCAGGACCGGGCCGCCTATCACACCCAGCCAGGCGAACTTGGCGGTCGTGTCGGCGGCGGGCAGCGAGGGCGGCTCGGGCGGGACGAAGTGGCCCTCGTCGTCCTCGTCGAAGTCGTCCTCCGACGGCTCGGCCGTCCTGTAGTCACGGGGGCCCACGCCGGGCGCGAAGGAGACCGAGCCGCCCAGCGGCCGTGCGGGCCCGTCCTGCTTCGGGGCCTCGTCCTCCGGCTGGTCGTTGGTCTCCGCCTCCAGCAGCGCCAGATCCTCCACCGGCTTGAAGGGCTTGCTGCCCGGAGGGTCCTTCGGCTCCTCGCCGTAGCCCTCGACGATGGCGGCCCAGGCCGCCGCCTCGTCGAAGGGGACGCCCTGCTCGTCCGGCTCGCGGCCCTCGCGGTCCGAGTCGTGCTCAGCCACCTACGGCCGTCCCTTCCTTGCCGACACCAGGTGCGAACCGGCCGATGAACGCGAGGCTCTCGTCGAAAATCCGGTCCGCGTCATGGTCCAACGTCGCGACGTGGTAGCTCTGTTCCAGCAGGATCTCCGTCACGTCCCGCGAGGACACCCGGCTGAGGATCCGCGCCGAGTCGGCGGGCGGCACCACGTGGTCCTGCGGAGAGTGCAGCACCAGCAGCGGCTGGGTGACCTGCGGCAGTTCGCCGTCGACCAGCCGGAAGAACGTCCGCAGGGAGTGGGCCGCGTGCAGCGGCACCCGGTCGTAGCCCAGTTCGGTGCGGCCCTCCTTGGCGATGTCGCTCGCGATGCCCGGCGTCGACCGCAGGAGATGACGTGCCACCGGAAGGGCGTACGGGGAAAGGCCGTGCATGCGGTTCGCCGGGTTGACGACCATCACCGCGCGGACCGTCTCCCCGTGCTTCGCCGCCAGCCGCAGGGCCAGGGTGCCGCCCATCGACAGGCCCGCCACGAACACCTCGCGGCAGCGCTCGCGCAGGGACCGCAGCTCGCGGTCCACCTCGGCGTACCAGTCCTGCCAGCCGGTGAGCTGCATGTCCTCCCAGCGGGTGCCGTGCCCGGGCAGCAGGGGCAGCGAGACGGTGAGACCGCGCTCGGCGAGGTGCTCCGCCCAGGGACGCAGCGACTGGGGGGAACCGGTGAAGCCGTGGCAGAGCAGGACACCGACCTCCCCGCCCTCATGGCGGTACGGCTCGGCTCCAGGAAGGACCGGCACCATCGGTCTCCTGTTCATGAGAGTGACGTGAAGTCCAGATGTGCTTCACCGTACGCGACGGCACTGACACCGACCAGGGCCGTCGGCGCCTTTGGCGGCAGGCCGGGTTAAGGTCTGATCGAGGGAAACAGGAGGCACTCGGTTGTTGTACGGCACGATGAAGGTCGCCATCGGGGGACCGCTGAAGGTCGCGTTCAGGCCCTGGGTGGAAGGCCTCGAGCACATCCCGGCCGAGGGCGCCGCCATTCTGGCGAGCAATCACCTCTCCTTCTCCGACTCGTTCTTCCTGCCCACGATGCTCGACCGCAAGGTCACCTTCATCGCCAAGGCGGAGTACTTCACCACGCCCGGCGTCAAGGGCCGGCTGACGGCCGCCTTCTTCAAGAGCGTCGGCCAGCTCCCGGTGGACCGCTCCGGGGCACGCGGCGCGGGCGAGGCGGCGATCAAGAGCGGTCTGGAGGTGCTGGAGCGCGGTGAGCTGTTCGGGATCTACCCCGAGGGCACGCGCTCGCCCGACGGCCGGCTGTACCGGGGCAAGCCCGGCGGTCTCGCGCGCGTGGCGCTCGCGTCCGGCGCGCCCGTCATCCCGGTCGCGATGATCGACACGGAGAAGATCCAGCCGCCCGGCCAGGTGATGCCCAAGCTGATGCGTCCGGGCATCCGCATCGGCAAGCCCCTCGACTTCAGCCGCTACCAGGGCATGGAGCACGACCGCTTCGTGCTCCGCGCGGTCACCGACGAGGTGATGTACGAGATCATGAAGCTCTCCGGCCAGGAGTACGTCGACATGTACGCGACCGCGGCCAAGCGCCGGATCGCGGAGGCGGCGAAGGCCGACAAGGAGGCCGAGAAGGCGGCCAGGGCCGCACTCGCGAAGGAGCAGAAGCAGCGGGCGGATACGGAGAAGTCCGGGTCCTAGGAGCCGGGGACAGGGCAGTCTGGGGCGGGGGTGGGGGAATTGCCCGAGCGGGAGAGCGAGGCGGCAGGAGCGCCCGGCGGCGGACCGGCCGGACGGGGGCGCGTCATGAGGATGTCGGTGGAGCAGCCGCTGTGGCGTGCGCTCACCGCCTACCGGGTGCTCACGATGCTGTACGCGGTCGGCCTGTTCGCCACCGCCTACGACGAGTACGACCGCGCGGGCATCGCCATCGTCTACTACGTCGTCCTGTTCGTCTGGACCCTGGCCACCCTGCCGTTCGTGCAGAACGCGGCCGCCTGCACCAAGCGCTTCCTCGCCGTCGACCTCGCCATCGCGCTCACCGGCATCCTGCTCACCCCGCTCGCCGTCGACGACCGGCACATCCAGAACGGCGGCCCCACGCTGCCGTCGATATGGACGGCCGGCTCGGTCCTGGCCTACGCGATCAAGGGAGGCTGGCGCTGGGCGGCGTTCGCCTCCACGCCCGTCGCCGCCGCCAACCTCATCGAGCGCGGCGCCCCGGCCCGCGACACCGTCCACAACGTGATCCTGGTCTGGGTCGCCTCCATCGCCATCGGCTACGTCGTCGAGGTCGCCCGCGCCTCCGAGCGCACCCTCGCCCGGGCCCTGGAGATCGAGGCCGCGACGCGGGAACGGGAGCGGCTCGCCCGCGACATCCACGACGGTGTCCTTCAGGTGCTGGCCATGGTGCAGCGGCGGGGCACGGTCATCGGGGGCGAGGCGGCCGAGCTGGGCCGGATGGCCGGCGAGCAGGAGATCGCGCTGCGCACGCTGGTCTCCGGCGGGCTGCTCCCCCTCTCCCGCGGGTCGCGGAGCCCGGCCGAGGACGCGACCGCGGGGACCGCCCAGGAACCGCCGGACGGCGACGGCACCCCGGTGGACCTGCGCACGCTGCTCGCGCCGTACGCCGCCGCGAAGGTCAGCTTCGCCGAGCCCGGCGCCCCCGTACTGCTGCCCGCGGCCGCCGCCAAGGAGCTGGCCGCGGCCGTCGGCGCGGCCCTGGACAACGTCCACCAGCACGCCGGCGAGCACGCGCGCGCGTGGATCCTCGTCGAGGACGAGCCCGACGAGGTCGTGGTGACCGTACGGGACGACGGGCCCGGCATCCCCGAGGGCCGGCTCGCGCAGGCCGAGGGCGAGGGCCGGCTCGGCGTGGCCCTGTCGATCAGGGGCCGGCTGCGCGAACTCGGCGGCAGCGCCGAGCTGATGTCGGTGCCGGGGCAGGGCACGGAGGTCGAACTGAAGGTGTTCAAGGAAGCGAAGGCGGGGCATCGATGAGTGAGCGGCAGGACCCGATCAAGGTCATGGTGGTGGACGACCACCCCATGTGGCGCGACGCCGTCGCCCGGGACCTGGCCGAGTCCGGTTTCGACGTGGTCGCCACCGCGGGCGACGGCGACCAGGCCGTGCGCCGCGCCAAGGCCGCCGCCCCCGACGTGCTCGTCCTCGACCTCAACCTGCCCGCCAAGCCCGGCGTCCAGGTCTGCAAGGAACTCGTCGGCCACAACCCGGCCCTGCGCGTCCTGGTGCTCTCGGCGAGCGGCGAGCACGCCGACGTGCTGGAGGCGGTGAAGTCCGGCGCGACCGGCTATCTGCTGAAGTCCGCGTCCACCGACGACCTGCTGGACGCGGTGCGCCGCACCGCCGTCGGCGACCCGGTGTTCACGCCCGGCCTCGCCGGCCTGGTGCTCGGCGAGTACCGCCGCCTCGCCTCCGAGCCCGCGCCCTCCTCGGACCCGGACGAGCCCAGGGCGCCGCAGCTCACCGACCGCGAGACCGAGGTGCTGCGCCTGGTCGCCAAGGGCCTGAGCTACAAGCAGATCGCCGAACGCCTGGTCATCTCGCACCGCACGGTGCAGAACCACGTCCAGAACACCCTCGGCAAGCTCCAGCTGCACAACAGGGTCGAGCTCGTGCGGTACGCGATAGAGCGCGGACTTGACGACGCGTAAACCGCGCGCCCGACAGTTCACCGGAATTGCCCTTCCTGCCCATCCCTCTGTGACGCGGCTCACCATTAGCGTGGCTGTCACCAGGCAACCGCGGCGAAGGGACTTTTCCATGCGGGTCGGAGTACTGACCGGAGGCGGCGACTGCCCCGGGCTCAACGCCGTCATCCGGGGCATCGTCCGCAAGGGCGTGCAGGAGTACGGCTACGACTTCGTCGGCTTCCGGGACGGCTGGCGAGGTCCTCTGGAGGGCGACACCGTACGCCTCGACATCCCGGCCGTGCGCGGCATCCTGCCCCGCGGCGGCACCATCCTCGGCTCCTCGCGCACCAATCCGCTCAAGCAGGAGAACGGCATCCGCCGGATCAAGGAGAACCTCGCCAAGCTGGAGGTCGAGGCGCTCGTCGCCATCGGCGGCGAGGACACCCTGGGCGTGGCGGCACGCCTCACCGACGAGTACGGCATCCCCGTCGTCGGCGTGCCGAAGACCATCGACAACGACCTGTCCGCCACCGACTACACCTTCGGCTTCGACACCGCGGTCGGCATCGCCACCGAGGCCATCGACCGCCTGCACACCACCGCCGAGTCGCACATGCGCGTCCTCGTCTGCGAGGTGATGGGCCGTCACGCCGGCTGGATCGCCCTGCACTCGGGGCTCGCGGGCGGCGCCAACGTCATCCTCATCCCCGAACAGCGCTTCGACGTCGACCAGGTGTGCGCCTGGATCACGTCCCGCTTCAAGGCGTCCTACGCGCCGATCGTGGTCGTCGCCGAGGGCGCCATGCCCAAGGACGGCGACATGGTCCTCAAGGACCAGTCGCTGGACTCCTTCGGCCACGTCCGGCTGTCCGGTGTCGGCGAGTGGCTGGCCAAGGAGGTCGAGAAGCGCACGGGCAAGGAGGCCCGTACGACGGTCCTCGGGCACATCCAGCGCGGCGGCACCCCGAGCGCCTTCGACCGCTGGCTCGCCACCCGCTTCGGCCTGCACGCCATCGACGCCGTCCGCGACGGCGACTTCGGCAAGATGGTCGCGCTGCGCGGCACCGACATCGTCCGCGTCCCGATCGCCGACGCCACGGCCAGGCTGAAGACCGTGGACCCGGCGCTGTACGAGGAGGTCGGGGTCTTCTTCGGCTGACCGGGTCGGCCGACCGGACCGCACGCCAGGGTTATGGGCCGTATATTCGGCCCATAACCCACGGGAAGGGAAGCCGCTTCGTGCAGATCCTCGCCTTCGGCGTGCAGGCGGACGAGAAGCCGCTGATCGAGCGGGCCTTCGGGGGCCACCACGGGGTCCGCTGCCTCGACGTCTTCCTCAACGAGGACACCGCGCCCATCGCGGCCGGCCACGAGATCATCTCCACGAGCGTCAACGCCGATCTCGGCGCAGGTGTCCTGGAGCTCCTCGCGGCCGGCGGCACCCGGATGGTCGCCCAGCGGTCCACCGGCTTCAACAACATCGACCTCGACGTCGCGCAGCGCCTCGGCATGACCGTGGCCCGGGTCTCGTACTACTCGCCGTACTCGGTCGCCGAGTTCGCCTGGACCCTCGCCATGACGGTCAACCGCCGTATCGTCCGCGCCTCCACCCGTACGCGTGACTTCGACTTCCGCCTCGACGGCCTGATGGGCCGCGACATGCACGGCCGCACCGCGGGTGTCCTCGGCACCGGCAAGATCGGCGAGGCGTTCACCCGGATCGCCCGCGGCTTCGGGATGCGGCTGCTCGGCTGGGACGTCGCCGAGAACCCCGCCTGCCGGGAACTGGGCATGACGTACGTCTCCAAGGAACAGCTCCTCGCCGAGTCCGACCTGGTCACCCTGCACGTCCCGCTGATGCCGCAGACGCAGCACCTCATCGACGCCGCCGCGCTGAAGGCGATGAGGGACGACGCGATCCTGGTCAACTCCAGCCGCGGCGGCCTGATCGACACCGCGGCCCTCGTCGCCGAACTGCGCGAGGGCCGCTTCACGGGCGTCGGCCTCGACGTCTACGAGGCGGAGGCCGGGCTCTTCTACGTCGACCGGTCGCTGGAGGCGATCGAGGACGACACCCTGGCCCGCCTGGTGACCTTCCCGAACGTCCTGGTCAGCTCGCACCAGGCGTACTACACCGAGGACGCGGTCGGCCAGATCGTCGAGGCCACCGTGACCAACGTCCTCGACTACCGGGCCGGCCGCCGCTCCGAGAACGTGCTGGTGCCGCGCAGCTGACCGATCAACTCCCGTACCACCGAGGCACCGTCGAGCGTCAGGACGGACTCCGGGTGGAACTGCACGCCGGCGAAGCCCGGGCCGCGCAGCGCGTGCACCTCGTGCGAGGCGCTCCGGCTGACGTCGACGCCGTGCGCGGCCAGCTCCGCCCGGGCCTCGTCGTCGCAGCGCGCCACGAAGCTGTTGTAGAAGCCGACGGTCTCGGTCCGCCCGAACAGGTCGATCGCCGTCTGCGCGCCCTGGTGGGGCACCTCCTTGCGGACGATCTCCAGGCCCAGCTCGGCCGCGATCAGCTCATGGCCCAGGCAGACGCCGAGCACGCCGTTCCGGCGGCGGCCGATCACCTCGGCGGTCAGCTCCCGCAGGAGGCGCATCCTGGGGTCGTCCGGATCGCGCGGGTCGCCGGGACCGGGCCCGAGGACGACCGGCCCCTCGTGTGCCGACACGGCGTCCCGCAGCCCGGGTTCGTCGTAGCGCCGGACGGTCACGTCCAGTCCGACCGACCGCAGCACGTGCGCGAGCATCGCCGTGAAGGTGTCCTCCCCGTCGACCACCAGGGCGTGCCCGTCGAGCTCGGCGGACCGCTCCTGCATCCGCAGCCAGAACGGGGCGAGCGAGGCCCGGCGCCCGTCCAGCGCGGCACGCACGCGTGGGTCGTCGGCGAGCCGCACGCGCGCGTGCTCCGCACGCGGCCGTCCCGGACGCACGCCCAGGGCCGCCAGCACGCCGGCCGCCTTCGCGTGCGTCTCCGCGACCTCGCCCGCCGGGTCCGAGCCGCGCACCAGTGTGGCGCCGACCGGGACCCGCAGGTGTCCGTCGGCGGAGATGTCGGCGGTGCGGATCAGGATGGGGGAGTCGAGGGTCTGGGCGCCGCCGGAGTCCCGGCCGAGCAGGGCCAGCGCGCCCGCGTAGTAGCCGCGCCCCGCACCGTCCCGTCCGAGGGGCTCGTACCGCTCGATGACCCGGCAGGCGTTCTGCACCGGCGACCCGGTGACGGTCGCCGCGAACATGGTCTCCTTGAGGACCTCGCGCACGTCCAGCGACGACCTGCCGCGCAACTCGTACTCGGTGTGCGCGAGATGGGCCATCTCCTTCAGCCGCGGCCCGACGACGACACCGCCCATGTCGCCGACGGTGCACATCATCTTGAGCTCCTCGTCGACCACCATCGACAGCTCCTCGATCTCCTTGCCGTCGGCGAGGAAGCCGAGCAGGTGCTCCGGGGTCGGGCCCTCGGCGGGATAGCGGTACGTCCCGCTGATCGGGTTCATGACGACCGTGCCGCCGGACATCCGCACATGCACCTCGGGACTGGCCCCCACCAGCGTCCGCCCGCCCGTCCCCGTCCGGTCTCCGGTGTGCACGACGAACGTCCAGTACGCGCCCCGCTCGCCCTCCAGCAGCCGCCGGAAGAGCGCGAGGGCGTCCAGGCGGGAGAACCCCGGGATCTCCCCCTCGTA
The DNA here is from genome assembly GCF_044767585.1 of Streptomyces sp. NPDC101225. Classification (NCBI taxonomy): domain Bacteria; kingdom Bacillati; phylum Actinomycetota; class Actinomycetes; order Kitasatosporales; family Streptomycetaceae; genus Streptomyces; species Streptomyces sp. NPDC101225. The sequence goes on along the minus strand of NZ_JBIWOE010000007.1, from coordinate 84,308 downwards.
CGTCCGCCGGATGACGAAGTTGGCGCCCTCGCCCCGCCCGATCTCCTCGCGCAGCACCCGCCCGACGATCTCGCCGTACTCCTCGTCGCCGACGTCGAAGCCGCCGCCCGCCACGCGCACGTCCTGGTCCGGGAGCTCGGCGAGCACGTCGGCGAGCGGGAGCTCGTACGACTCCTCGGGGGTGAGGAACATGAGCGGGGTGCCGTCGTCGCGGACGTCGAAGCCGCGCTCGCGGATCTGGCGGAAGGGGACCAGGGCGAGTCCCTCACCGGGGAGGTCGGCGAGGCGGTCGTAGGTGCTGACCGGGCCGAGGAGCAGCTCGACGATGTTCTCGTCATGGCCCGGGGCGCGGCGCCGCAGCAGGGCGAACGGCCTGGGGTCGTGGAGCAGGTCCAGCAGGTTCATGGGTCCGGGGTTCCTTCTCGATCGTCGTCGATCGTGGTCGACGGAGGAGAGGAACGACCCCGGGAACGCCGAAGGCCGCCCCTCGGGCGGCCTTCGCGAAGTCGTGCGTACGCGCAGTCAGTGGGCCGCCGGATGAGCGGTCCACCACCAGTTCTGGGTCGAATGCGCGAACATGCGAGGCACCTTACCGCATGTCCGGCTGCCGTATCCCGTGTCTCAATTGCTGGGCATGGGGCAGGGCGCCCGACACGACCCCGTAATGTTGAGGCCGTGACCGTGAACGCTAAGACCAGCGCGAGCGCTGGCAACACCTGGCGAAACCTGCCCGCGGCGCAGCAGCCCGAGTACCCCGACACCGAGGCTCTGCGCGCAGTGATCGCGGACCTCGAGTCGTATCCGCCGCTCGTCTTCGCGGGCGAGTGCGACCAGCTGCGCGCCCGGATGGCGTCCGTCGCCAAGGGAGAGGCGTTCCTCCTCCAGGGCGGCGACTGCGCCGAGGCCTTCGACGCGGTGTCCGCCGATCACATCCGCAACAAGCTCAAGACGCTGCTCCAGATGGGCGCGGTGCTGACGTACGCCGCCTCGGTGCCGGTCGTGAAGGTCGGCCGCATCGCCGGTCAGTACTCCAAGCCGCGCTCCAAGGGCACCGAGACCCGCGACGGCGTGACGCTGCCCACCTACCGCGGCGACTCGGTCAACGGCTTCGACTTCAACGAGGCCGCCCGCGTCCCGGACCCCGAGCGCCTGAAGCGGATGTACAACGCGTCCGCCTCCACGCTCAACCTGGTGCGCGCCTTCACCACCGGCGGCTACGCCGACCTGCGCCAGGTGCACGCCTGGAACCAGGACTTCGTGAAGTCGTCCCCGTCCGGCCAGCGCTACGAGCAGCTGGCCCGCGAGATCGACAACGCGCTCAACTTCATGCACGCCTGCGGGGCCGACCCGGAGGAGTTCAAGACGGTCGAGTTCTACTCCTCGCACGAGGCGCTGCTGCTGGACTACGAGTCCGCGCTGACCCGCGTCGACTCCCGCACCGGGCAGCTCTACGACGTCTCCGGGCACATGGTGTGGATCGGTGAGCGCACCCGGCAGCTGGACGGCGCGCACATCGAGTTCGCCTCGAAGATCCGCAACCCGATCGGCGTCAAGCTCGGCCCGGCGACGACGGCCGAGGAGGCGCTGCAGTACATCGAGCGCCTGGACCCGGAGCGCGAGCCGGGCCGGCTGACCTTCATCGTCCGCATGGGCGCCGACAAGGTCCGCGACAAGCTCCCCGAGCTGATCGAGAAGGTCACCGCCTCCGGTGCCACCGTGGCCTGGGTCACCGACCCGATGCACGGCAACACCTTCGAGGCGGCCTCCGGCCACAAGACCCGCCGCTTCGACGACGTGCTCGACGAGGTCAAGGGCTTCTTCGAGGTCCACAAGGGCCTGGGCACCCACCCGGGCGGCATCCACGTCGAGCTCACCGGTGACGACGTCACCGAGTGCGTGGGCGGCGGCGACGAGATCTTCGTCGACGACCTGCATCAGCGCTACGAGACGGCCTGCGACCCGCGTCTCAACCGCAGCCAGTCCCTCGACCTGGCGTTCCTCGTCGCGGAGATGTACAGGGACCAGTGACGGGTCCGCCTGTTACCAGGGCATGAAATGGGGCGCGGATCACATACGATCCGCGCCCCGCTCCACTTTTGCGCTTCCTGTCCGCCGGGTAAGGTTAGGTTAGCCTCACCGATCATCGGGGATGGCCAGTCGACCCCGTCCGGAGGTGAGCCGCGTGTACGTCTGCAGTTGCTTCGGGATCACCGAGCAGCAGGTCGAGCAGCACGCGGAGAACGGCGCCTGCAGCCCCCGCCAGATAGCCTCCGCCTGCAAGGCGGGCACCGACTGCGGTTCGTGTGTACGGCGTATCCAGGCGATGCTCGGCCGCGGCGCGTTTCCACGCCGCGAACTCGTCGAGCAGGACGAGCCCGCCCTGGCCGGACTGGACGAAGCCGCCTAGCGCGGTCACGGCACTAGCTCTCCGGCTGCTCGATGAGCTGCGCGATGTAGAGCGCCTCGCCGAGCTTCTCGACCAGCTCCAGCTGGGTGTCGAGGTAGTCGATGTGGTGCTCCTCGTCCTCCAGGATCGACTCGAAGATGTTGGCGGACGTGATGTCGCCCTTCTCGCGCATCACCTTGATGCCCCGCCTGAGGCGGTCGATGGCCTCGACCTCGATCTGCCGGTCGGCCTCGAACATCTCCTTGACGGTCTGTCCCACGCGTACGTGGAAGAGCCGCTGGTAGTTCGGCAGCCCTTCGAGGAAGAGGATGCGGTCGGTGAGCACCTCCGCGTGCTTCATCTCGTCGAAGGACTCGTGGCGCGTGTACTTCGCGAGCTTCGTCCAGCCGAAGTTCTCCTGCATCTTCGCGTGCAGGAAGTACTGGTTGATCGCGGTCAGCTCACCGGTGAGCTGCTCGTTGAGGAATTCGATGACCTCGGGGTCGCCCTGCATCGCAGAGGCTCCTTCCGCGCGGGGGGAACTGGCAGGTTGGGCCGCATGATTGCACCGGCACCCAAGATCGTCCAGTAAGTCTTCACTTAGTAGGTAAGTGCGGGCTTGATGGCAATTGCCCTTGTTTGCAGCGGCCGGTCAGGCGCACCGTTCCCGGTCTGTCAGGATGGAGGCATGGGTCAGCCGGTGGAGCGTGGATCGGGAGAAGACGATTCGGGAAGAGCGGTACAGCCCGAGCTTCCGCCGGGACAGCGGCTGCAACGGGGCTGGCCGGTCACGCACTACGGACCCGTCCCCAAGTTCCGCCCCGAGCGCTGGGAGTTCCGGGTCTTCGGCGCCACCGCGGACGGCGGGAAGCGCTGCTGGACCCATGAGGAGTTCGCGGCCCTGCCGTACACCACCGTCATGGCCGATCTGCACTGTGTGACGAAGTTCAGCATGCTCGGTGCCGAGTGGGGCGGCATCCCGGCCCGGACGATCCTCCGGATCGCGCCGCCCGCGCCCGCGGTCACCCATGTGATGGTGTGGGCCGAGTACGGCTTCAGCTCCAACCTGCGCCTCGCGGACTTCGCCTCCGAGCGGACCATCCTCGCCACCCACAAGGACGGCGAGCTGCTGACGGCGGAGCACGGCTTCCCGCTGCGCCTCGTCGTGCCCCATCTGTACGCCTGGAAGGGCCCCAAGTGGGTCCGCGGCGTGGAGTACATGACCGCCGACCGCCGCGGCTTCTGGGAGGAGCGCGGCTACCACAACCTCGGCGACCCCTGGAAGGAGCAGCGCTACTCCTACCAGGAGGAGCCCGGGGACGGCCCCGAGCTCTGACTCCCGGCGGACGCCGTCAGTGGTGGTACGCGTGCACCACGGCGTGGCCCTTGCCGCGGCCGATCATCCACTTGTTGACCGGTGTCGTGACGGCGAAGGCGAGCGCGAGCGAGATCGCCAGCGAGGCCCAGAACAGCAGGTCGCCGAGGGTGGCGTCCATGGCGTCGGGCCACAGCGCGATCACCCCGTTGTCGATCAGCTCCATCACGGCGATGGACAGCGTGTCCGCGGCCAGGGCCACCTGGAAGGCCGCCCGGAAGCCGACTCCGGCCTTCAGCACCCCGCGCAGCGTCAGCGAGTAGCCGAAGACGAACGCGAGGACGATCGCCAGGAGTGTCGTGGAGAGGTTGCCCCAGCCCAGCGCGGTGCCGATCACCATGCCCAGCACCTCGCCGACGGCGCAGCCGGTGAGGCAGTGCAGGGTCGCCCGGGCGGCCGTGCTCCAGGTGGCCCCGGCGGGGTGATGGTGCGCGTGCGGCCGGGCCGGCGCGTGTACGTGTACGTGTGTCTCGTGGTCCATGCTGCCCCCAGTGTCGGGTCACGGTTCCTGCACCGGGCTGGAACCGTATACCCCATGGGGGTATTCCTTCACGGCTGGGAATCACGGAGTTTCTTCAGCCGCTCCACGTCCGCCGCGTGCCCCTCCTTGCCACCGGGCGTCTCGATGACCAGCGGTACGCCCTCGGTCGCGGGGTGGGTCGTCAGCGCCCGGAACGGGTCCTCGCCGATGTGGCCGGCGCCGATGTTCGCGTGCCGGTCCTTGTGCGCGCCGACCACGTCCTTGGAGTCGTTGGCGTGGATCAGCTTCAGCCGGCCCTCGCCGACCGTGTCCACCAGCAGATCGAGGGTCTGGTGCATGCCGCTCGGCCCGGTCAGGTCGTGGCCGGCCGCGAAGATGTGGCAGGTGTCCAGGCAGACGCCCAGCTTGGGGTGGGCGTCCAGCGCCTCGAAGTACGGCCCGAAGTCCCAGGTCCGCGAGCACAGCGAGGCGCCCTGCCCGGCCGTCGACTCCAGCAGCAGGAACGGGTCGTCGTCATGGGTGAGCTCGTCCAGCAGCGGCAGCAGCCGCTCCCGCACCTGCCGCAGGGCCACCGAGCGGTCCCGGCCGCCGGTCGCGCTGCCCGTGTGCACGACCACGCCCAGCGCCCCGATCTCCCGCCCCCGCCGCAGCGAGTGCCGCATCGACGCCACGGACTTCTCGACCGTCGCCGCGGTGTGCGAACCGAAGTTGATCAGGTAGGGAGCATGGACGTACGCCGGGATCGACTCCGCCTCGCACACCGCCCGGAACTCCTCGTCCTGCCGCGGACTGCCGGTGGGCGTCGCCCAGCCGCGCGGGTTGGCGACGAAGACCTGCACCGCCTCGGCCTTGAGGTCATGGGCGTAGGACAGGCCGACGGAGCTCAGGCCGCCGGCCACGGGGACGTGACCGCCGACGGGGTTGCGGGGCTGCTGACTCTTCACCCGTCCAGGGTGTCACGCGGTACGACGAGCTCCGTCACCGGATCTTGATGGTGATCGTCGACCCCTTGGGCGCCTTGTCGCCGCCCTTCACGGACTGGTCCTTGACGGTGTCGCCGAACAGGCCCAGCAGGCCGCGGTCCTCGCTGACCTTGAAGCCGGCGTCCTCGAGCGTCCGCTTCGCGTCGTCGACGCCGTCGCCCTTGACGTCCGGGACCTCGACCATCACCGGGCCCTTGGACAGGGTCAGCGTGACCGTGTCGCCCTCGGCGGCCTGGCCGTCGCCCGCGGGCGTCTGCGTGGCGACCTGGCCCTTGTCGAACTCGGAGTTGACCCGCCCCGGGGCGACCTTCACGGCCAGGCCCGCGTCCTCCAGGTCGGCCTTGGCCTCCTCCAGGTCCTCCCCGGTGACGTCCGGGACGTCCACGGGGGAGCCCTTGCTCACGACCAGCGCGATCGCCGAGCCCGCGTGCCGCGTCGTGCCCGCATCCGGGGAGGTGGAGATCACGGAGCCCTTGTCCACCTCGTCGCTGAACTCACGGGTGACCATGCCGGGCTCCAGCGCGGCCTTCTTCAGCCGGGCCCTCGCCTCGGCCAGCGTCCGGCCCTCCAGGTCCGGCACCCGCACCGTCTCCGGACCGTCGGAGATGGTGAGCGTCACGGACGCGTTGTCGCGGACACGGGTACCGGGCACCGGGTCCGAGCTGATGACCGTGCCGCGCTTCACCGTGTCGCTGTAGGCGTGCTCGATCTTTCCGAGATCGAGGCCGGCGTCCCCGAGCTGCTCGCGCGCCTGCGTCTGCGTCTTCGCCAGCACCGGCGGCACCTTGGTGAACTGCCCGGAGTTGATGTACCAGACGCCCGCGCCGACCCCGAGGACCAGCAGCACGGCGAGGACGATCGCGACCGGACCCCGCCGGGCGCCCGCGCCACGGCGGCGCGGCGGCAGGGGCGGCGGGCTCTCCAGCCGGCTGGTGCGCAGCACCTCGTCCTCGTTCACCGGCAGCTGCTGCTGCATCGCCACCGCGCGCGGGATCACACTCGTACGGTCCTGGGAGATGTCCTGGTGGGCCGGGGCGAGGGCCTGCGGCGGCATCGCGTCGAGCTGGTCCGCGTCGAGCGAGACCCGTACGTCCCGCACGTGCGCGAGAAGCGCCACCGCGTCCTGCGGACGGCGCTCCGGGGCGCGGGCGGTGGCCACCGCGACCAGCTCGTCCAGCGGGTACGCCAGCCCCGGCACGGCGGCCGACGGCGGCGGGACGTCCTCGTGGATGTGCTTGTAGAGCACGGTGGCCGGCGAGTCCCCGCCGTGCGGGCGGTCGCCGGTCAGCATCTCGTACAGGACGACACCGCACGCGTACACGTCGACCCGGGGGTCGGCGATGCCGTGCTCGATCTGCTCCGGTGCGAGGTAGGAGACGGTGCCGAGGACGGTGCCCGTCGTGCTGGTGACGGTGTTCACCGCCCGGACCAGCCCGAAGTCGGCGACCTTGACCCGGCCGTCATCCCCTATCAGGACGTTCTCCGGCTTCATGTCCCGGTGCACGAATCCGGCCCGGTGCGCGGCGCCGAGCGCGGCGAGGACCGGCTCCAGGATGTCCAGGGCGGCGCGCGGCTGCAGTGCCCCGCGCTCGCGCAGCACGTCGCGCAGGGTGCACCCGGCGACGTACTCCATGGCGAGATAGACGTACGACCCGTCGGTGCCCTGGTCGAAGACCTGCACCACGTTCGGGTGGGCCAGCCGGGCGACCGACTTCGCCTCCCGGATGAACCGCTCGACGAAGGTGCCGTCGGCGGCGAGCGTCGGGTGCATCACCTTCAGCGCGAGCACGCGGTCCAGGCGGGTGTCCAGGGCCCGGTAGACCGTGGCCATCCCGCCGACCGCGATCCGCGCGTCCACGCGATAGCGCCCGTCGAGCACCTGCCCGACCAAAGGGTCCTGAAGGGTCGTATCCACGCAGGTGAGTGTACGAGCCGTGACCGACAAGGCCGTCCGATCCTGCCGGATCGGGGCGTGACTGCAGCCGACCTGTGACGGACCTCGCACCGGTTGCCGAGGCCCGTCGAACGTGCGTTCAGAACGCGGGACGCTCGGGATCCAGGTGCGCGCGCCCCTCGTGCGGCGAGGACGCCTCGGCGAAGTGCCGGCGCGGGATGCGGCCCGCCCGGTGCGCCAGCCGGCCCGCCTCCACCGCGTGCTTCATGGCCTCGGCCATCAGCTGCGGCTCCTGCGCCCGCGTCACCGCGGAGGCGAGCATCACACCCGCGCACCCCAGTTCCATCGCGAGCGCCGCGTCCGAGGCCGTACCGGCGCCCGCGTCCAGGATCACCGGCACGCGCGCGTGCTCGGTGATCAGCTGGAAGTTGTGCGGGTTGCGGATGCCGAGACCGGAGCCGATGGGCGAGCCGAGCGGCATGATCGCCGCGCAGCCGGCGTCCTCCAGCTTCCGGGCGAGGACCGGGTCGTCGTTGGTGTACGGCAGCACGGTGAAACCGTCGTCGACGAGGATCTCGGCGGCGTCGAGCAGCTCGATCGGGTCGGGCAGGAGGGTGCGCTCGTCGGCGATGACCTCCAGCTTGACCAGGTCGGTGCCGAGCGCCTCGCGCGCCATGCGCGCGGTCAGCACCGCCTCCCCGGCGGTGAAGCAGCCGGCCGTGTTCGGCAGCACCCGGATGCCGAGCTGGTCCAGGACGGAGAGCACCGAGCCGTGCACCGAGGGGTCCACGCGCCGCATCGCGACCGTGGTCAGCTCCGTGCCGGACGCCACCAGCGCCCGCTCCAGCACGTCGAGGCTCGGGGCACCGCCGGTGCCCATGATCAGGCGGGACGTGAAGGACGTACCGCCGATGGCGAAGGGATCGTCGGCCATGGGTCAGCCTCCTTGGACGGCGGTGAGGACCTCGACGCGGTCCCCCTCGGAGAGGGGCGTCGACGGCCACTGCGCGCGCGGGACGACGGTTTCGTTGAGCGCGGCGGCCACTCCGGTGGGGGCCGCGGTCAGCGCCCGCACAACGGTGTCGAGAGCCGTGCCGGAAGCGAACTCCCGGAGCTCCCCGTTGACGGAGATGTTCATGCGGGCTGCTCCACGCGCCCGAAGCGCCTCGGGGTGAACGGGAGGGCCTCGTGCGGGAGATCGCCGGTGGTCAGGACGTGCGCCATGGCGTCGCCGGTCACCGGCGTCAGCAGCACGCCGTTGCGGTGGTGCCCGGTGGCCAGCAGCAGACCGGGCAGCTGCGTCGGGCCGAGCAGAGGGGCGTTGTCGGGGGAGCCCGGACGCAGGCCCGCACGCGTCTCCGTCAGCGGCAGCTCGGTGATGCCGGGGACCAGCTCGTGCGCGTCGCGCAGCAGCTCGTACACCCCGCCCGCGGTGACCGTCGTGTCCCAGCCGAGCTCCTCGGTGGTCGCGCCGATCACCAGCTCGCCGCTCTCGCGCGGCACCAGATAGACCTGGCTGCCGCGCACCACGGCGCGCACGGTGCGGCTGAGGAAGGGCGCGAGCCGCCGCGGCACACTCAGCCGCAGCACCTGCCCCTTCACCGGCCGCACCGGCGGCAGCACGTCGCCCGGGACCCCCGGGAGCCGCCCGCTGAGACTGCCGGCGGCCAGCACCACCTGGCCCGCGCCCAGCGCGGTGCCGTCCGCCGTGGTGACACCGCGGGCCCGGTCCCGTACGGCGTGGAAGCGCTCGGCCCACTGGCGGTGGAAGACCACGCCCGCGTGCTCGCAGGCGGCGACCAGCGCGCGTGCCAGCCGCCGCGGGTCGATCTGGTGGTCGCCGTCGACCCGGAGCCCACCGCGCACGCCCGGCGCGAGCATCGGTTCCAGGCGCCGGCACTCGCGGCCCGACAGCCACTCCGACTCCAGGCCCGACGCCCGCTGCAGGGCGTGCAGTTCGCGCAGGTGGGCGCGGTCGTCGGCGTCCAGCGCGACGGCCAGCGTGCCGCACCGGCGGTAGCCGAGGTCGTGCCCGGTGAGCTCGGTGAGCTCGGCCGTGAACTCCGGATAGCGGCGGGCCGAGGCGAGGTTCAGGCCGAGCAGGGTCTGCTCGCCGTGGTGCAGTTCGGTGACCGCGGCGAGCATCCCGGCGGCCACCTGCGCGGCCCCGCCACCCGGCTCGGGGTCCACGACGGCCGTGGCGAACCCGCGTTGCGCGGCCCGCCAGGCCGTGACCAGGCCGATGATTCCGCCCCCGATGACGAGGACGTCGGACGTACGTGACGACATGGGCGTCCAGCCCCTCCCTTCGCCGGCATGACCCGGATCAGGTTCGTACGGTCGGAGGCCGCCAGCCTCCCTCTCAGCCCGGTGCGTCCGGGCTCCCGCGAGTGCTTGTACGGTGGCCACCCTAGCCCGACCCTCCGCGCCTCTGTAAGGGAGCCTCCCGCCGTGCCCCGCTCGCTGGACGGACTCGTCCTCGCCCCCGTCGCCGACCAGGCCCCAGGTCAGGTGGGCACCCGGACGCGGTTCACGTACCACGAGAAGGACGGCGGGATCTGGGCCGAGTACGCGGGCGGGGATGTCGTACGGGGCCGTCTGGTGGGTACCCGGGACGGTGACCGGCTGGACTTCCGGTACGTGCAGCTCAAGCGGGACGGGACGACGTCCTCGGGGCACTGCGTGTCCACGGTGGTGGAGCTGCCGGACGGGCGCGTGCGGCTGGAGGAGAGCTGGGAGTGGGAGTCGGGGACCGGCAGCGGCACCAGTGTTGTGGAGCAGGTCACCGAGTGAGCGCGACCGCTGACTGACACTGTGTCAGTTGGCTAGGGTGATCAGGTGAGCGAGCAGACGCAGGAGACGGGCGGGCCGCCCTCGCGGCACGTGGTCGTGGTCGGCGCGGGCATGGCCGGGGTGCAGTCCGCGGTGGCGCTGCGCGAACAGGGCTTCACCGGCCGCGTGACCCTGATCGGCGCCGAGCCCCACCAGCCCTACGACCGGCCCCCGCTGTCCAAGGCCGTCCTGCTCGGCAAGTCCGAGGGCTCCGCCTTCGACGTCGACTTCGAGGCGCTCGGCATCGAACTCCGGCTCGGGTGCGAGGTACTGGGCGTGCGCCCCGCCGAGCACCGGCTGGACACCGAGGCCGGGCCCGTCCGCTACGACGTCCTCGTGCTCGCCACCGGTGCCGAACCGATTCGGCTGCCGGGCGCCGAGGGCGTCCCCGGTGTGCATCTGCTGCGCACCCTGGACGACGCCGACCGGCTGCGGCCCGTCCTCGCCCGGCAGCACGACATCGTGGTGGTCGGCGCGGGCTGGATCGGGGCCGAGTTCGCCACGGCCGCGCGCGAGGCGGGCTGCGCGGTGACGGTCGTCGAGGCGGCGGACCGGCCGCTCGCCGGCGCCCTGCCCGCCGAGGTGGCCGCCCCGATGGCCGCCTGGTACGCCGACGCCGGCGTCGAACTGCGCACGCACACGCGCGTGGAGCGTGTCGAGCCCGGCGCGGTCGTCCTCGACGACGGCTCGCGGCTGCCCGCGGGCGCGGTCGTGGTCGGCATCGGCGCCCGCCCCGCCACGGCCTGGCTCGGCGGCTCCGGCATCGAGCTCGGAGCGCACCACGAGATCGTCGCGGACGCCCATCTGCGCACCTCGGCACCGGACGTCTACGCCGTCGGCGACTGCGCCTCCTTCCCGTCGCGGCGCTACGGCGAGCGCCTGCTGGTCCACCACTGGGACAACGCCCTGCAGGGGCCGCGCACGGTCGCCGAGAACATCGTCGCCGAAGCCAACGGTGCGGCGGCGGCCGTCTACGACCCCGTTCCGTACTTCTGGTCCGAGCAGTTCGGCCGCTTCGTCCAGTACGCCGGCCATCACGCCGCCGCCGACACGACCCTGTGGCGCGGCGACCCGGCCGGGCCCGCCTGGTCCGTCTGCTGGCTGCGCGAGGGCCGGCTGGTCGGCCTGCTCGCGGTCGGCCGGCCCCGGGACCTGGCGCAGGGCAGACGGCTGATCGAGGCCGGCACACCGATGGACGCCGAGCGCATGGGGGATCCGTCCAGGCCCCTGAAGGCCGCCACGGCGTAACACGGAACCCCAGGTCGGGCCGGCCTGGCTTCCGACTGTCGGTGCGGGATGGCAGGCTTGATTCCGTGACCGAGATTGACGCAAAGATCGATGCTCTCGTCCCCGCCTGGCTCACCCTGCCCGACATCGCAGAGATGCTCGACGTCGAGGTGACGCGAGTGCGGCAGCTGGTCAAGGAGGGCCAGCTCATCGCCGTACGCCGTGGTGAGAACCGCGCACTGCACGTCCCCGCCGCCTTCATCGACGGGCACAAGGTCGTCAAGGGCCTGAGCGGCACCCTGACGCTCCTGCGCGACGACGGCTTCACCGACGAGGAGATGCTCGAGTGGCTCTTCACTCCCGACGAGAGCCTGCCGGGCACCCCCGCCCAGGCCCTCAGCGAGAATCGAGGCACGGAGGTGAAGCGCCGCGCCCAGGCGCTCGCCGTCTGATCCGAACCCGCTGATCCGAACACCGTCCGGCGTACGGGCCGGGGTCCGCGGGCCGCGGCCGTGGTGCACCGCGGCCGCGGCACCGAAGCCTCCCGCGGGCCCGCGGCCCGTACGCCACCGACCACGGGGGACACCCACATGCCCGGCACCGCCGCCACCGCACGCGCCCGACTCGCCGACGCCCGCGTCTACCTCTGCACGGACGCGCGCAGGCGCCAGGGCGATCTGCCGCAGTTCCTGGACGCCGTCCTGGCGGGGGGCGTCGACATCGTGCAGCTGCGCGACAAGGGCATGGAGGCGGGCGAGGAGCTCGAGCACCTGGAGGTCTTCGCCGACGCCTGTGCCCGCCACGGCAGGCTGCTGGCGGTCAACGACCGCGCGGACGTGGCGCACGCGGCCGGCGCGGACGTCCTCCACCTCGGCCAGGGCGACCTCCCGGTCCCCGCGGCCCGCGCGATCCTCGGCGGCGACGTCCTCGTCGGCCGCTCGACCCACGCGGAGTCCGAGGCCGCGGCGGCCGCCGTCCAGGAGGGCGTCGACTACTTCTGCACCGGGCCCTGCTGGCCGACCCCGACCAAGCCGGGCCGGCACGCCCCCGGCCTCGACCTGGTCCGGTACACCGCATCCCTCGGCACCGACCGCCCCTGGTTCGCCATCGGCGGCATCGACCTCGCCAACCTCGACCAGGTGATCGACGCCGGAGCCCGCCGGGTCGTGGTCGTCCGCGCCGTCACCGAGGCGGCGGACCCGGGCGCCGCGGCGGCCGAGTTCGCCGAGCGGCTGCGGCAGGCCTGATCACGCCGGCTGTCCGAGGCGTGGACAGCAAGTCGACAATTCGGGTAAAAATCCCGCGTTCGGTTGGGGGACCGTCGCCCCCTGGTTAACCTGCGAGTATGGCCCTCGGAACCGCATCCACCAGGACTGACCGCGCACGCACCGTGCGGGACGTGCTCGCCACGGGCAAGACGACGTACTCCTTCGAGTTCTCGGCGCCCAAGACGCCCAAGGGCGAGCGGAACCTGTGGAGCGCGCTGCGCAGGGTCGAGGCCGTGGCTCCCGACTTCGTCTCCGTGACGTACGGCGCCGGCGGCTCCACGCGCGCGGGCACGGTCAGGGAGACCGAGCAGATCGTCGCCGACACCACGCTGACCCCGGTCGCCCACCTCACCGCGGTCAACCACTCCGTCGCCGAACTGCGCAACATCATCGGCCAGTACGCCGACGCCGGGATCCGCAACATGCTCGCCGTGCGCGGCGACCCGCCCGGGGACCCCATGGGGGACTGGGTGCCGCACCCGAAGGGCCTCGTCTACGCGGCGGACCTCGTCCGGCTCATCAAGGAGTCCGGCGACTTCTGCGTGGGCGTCGCGGCCTTCCCGGAGATGCACCCGCGCTCCGAGGACTGGGACACGGACGTCTCCCGCTTCGTGGACAAGTGCCGGGCCGGCGCCGACTACGCGATCACCCAGATGTTCTTCCAGCCGGAGTCCTATCTGCGGCTGCGCGACCGCGTGCAGGCGGCCGGCTGCGAGACCCCCGTCATCCCCGAAGTGATGCCGGTGACCAGTGTGAAGATGCTGGAACGGCTGCCGCAGCTCAGCAACGCCCGCATCCCGTCCGTCCTGAAAGAGCGGATCCTCACAGCAAAAGACGATCCGGCCGCTGTACGCTCCATTGGCATTGAATTCGCCACGGAGTTCTGCGCACGGCTGCTGGCCGAGGGAGTGCCGGGTCTGCACTTCATCACGCTCAACAACTCCACGGCGACGCTGGAAATCTACGAGAACCTGGGTCTGCACCACCCCCCGCAGGCCTAGACCGGCCGCACCGGTGTACGACACACTGCGTAGCGGCGACTGGGAGAGGGGCGTACATGGGCTGGACGGTCCTCTATATCGCGTTCGGCATCGTCGCACTGTGGCTGCTCGGTGAGGTGCTGCTGCAGTACAAGGCGCGGCTGCGCTGGCGGCTGCTCGCGTTCGCGGGCTTCCTGGGTGTCGTCATCGGGGTGCTGATCCCCTCGGTGATCGTCATCGGACTGGGCGCGGCCGCGTTCGCGGTCGGCCAGACCTACGTCACCCTCTCCTTCCGCCGCGGCTTCTCGGCGGGCTGGGCGGTCAAGCGCCCGGAGGGCGAGGACGGCGGCAGGGGGCGGCGCGGCAGGGCGGAGCACCAGGATCCGACCCTGGAGGTCTCCGACCTCGAGGCGGACGAGGGCGCGTACGACGAGCGGGCCGCCTACACCCGCGAGAACGTCGCCTACGGCGACGACGACTACGACCGCGACGACGTCTTCACGCCCGCGCACCAGGCCCAGCCCACGGCCGCCGAGAGCACCATGGTGTACGAGCCGCAGCCCATGCCCGACGACACCGGTTCGTACGGCATCTACGACAACGCCGCCTACGCCGGCGCCGGCCAGCCCCAGGACCAGGCCCAGGACCAGTACGCGGCGGCCGCCCAGGGCGGCGACCAGGCCTACGCCTACGACTACTCGGGCTACGACCAGCAGCAGTACGGCTACGACACCGGCGGCCAGCAGCAGTACGCCGCCTACTCCGACCCGTACATCGGCACGCAGACGTACGGCGGCTACGACGCCTACGGGCAGCAGCAGTACGGCCAGCAGGGCTACGGCCAGGACCAGCAGCAGTACGGCCAGCAGGGCTACGGCGGCGAGACCCCGTCCGGCGGGGTGTGGGTCCCGCAGCAGCGCACCGACGAGTCCTACGGCGGCGAGCTCCCGCCGGAGCAGCCCTACCCCTACCAGGGCGACGGCCAGGCGCAGGGGAACGGGTACGACGAGCAGTACCGCTTCTGAACGCGCTCCGTCCCCGCGCCCCTCGCCGCCGGACGAGGCTCACTGCGAGCCTCTGAACTCCGGTCCCTCCACGATGAGTCCGGCCACCAGCGCGCCGGACATGCCCGCGTGCGGGAGACCGCCGCCGGGATGAGCCCATCCGCCGACCCGGTACAGACCCGGCAGGCGGGTGGTGTTGGCCGGGTGCAGGAAGCGCCCGCCCCCGGCGGCCAGCGACGGCGCGGACACCCCGCCCGAGCCGCTGCCCGTCGTCTCCTCGCGCCACAGGATCCGCTCCCGCAGCCCCGGTATCACCGCCTCCGCCGCGGCGACGAGTTCGCCGGCGAGGGCTTCGCGCCGTCCGGGCAGGTCCCGTCCGCCGTCCGAGGCGACCACCGCGGACAGGACCACCGACTCGTGGTCGCCGTCCGGCCGCAGCGCCGGGTCGTCCGGCCGCAGCACGGTCACCGTGGGCCGCACGGGCCCGGGGGACGGCGAGCCGAGGGCGTCCAGCTCGGCCGCGCGGTCGGGGGCGTGGACGATCGTGCGATGCACCGCACCGGTCTCCCGCGGGCCGCGCAGCGCCAGCAGCACGGTGAACCGCCCGGGGCGCGAGCCGGTGCCGGGCCCTACGTCGCCCTCGTCGTCGAGCCGGTGTCCCGTCAGCTTCCGCAGCCGGGCGGGACGCACACCGGCGACCACGTGGTCCGCCTCCGCCACCGTGCCGTCCGCCACCTCCACGCCCGCGGCCCGGCCGTCCTTCTCCGGCACGCCCGTCACCTCGGCACCGAAGCGGAACTCGACCCCGCGGGCCAGGCACCGCTCGAACACCGCGCGCGCCAGCTCCCGCGTGCCGCCGCGGACGTACCAGGTGCCGAAGGCGTGCTCCATGTACGGCAGCACGGCGGCGCTCGCCGGGGCGGTGCGCGGATCGAGGCCGTACGCGAGGGCGTGACCCTCCAGGAGCGCGGCGAGCCGGGGGTCGCGCAGCTCCCAGGCGCCGATCTCGGCGAGCGTGGCCGCCCGCCGGGTGCGCAGCAGCCGCTTGTGCGGCACCGCCGGGTACGGCTCGCGGTCCGCCAGCACCGACCAGTCGGGCCACAGGGGCTCCTCCAGCAGCGGGCGGCGGGTGCGGTCCCAGGCCTCGCGGGCCCGCACCAGGAAGTCGCCCCAGCGGCCGCCCGCGCCGGACCCCAGCGCCTCGTCCAGCGCGGCGACGACACCCGCGCGCGAGGCGTTGGGCAGCGCGGCCTCGGTGCCGTCCGCGAACACGTGCCGGGAGGACGGGTCGACCTGGACCAGCTCGACGCACGCCTCCAGCGGCTCCTTGCCGGTCTTGACGAACAGATCGCGCCAGACGGCGGGCAGGGTCAGCAGCCCGGGACCGGTGTCGAAGGCGAAGCCGTCCCGCTCGAAGCGGCGCACCTCCCCGCCGTACGTCTCCGCACGCTCGTACACCGTCACCCGGTGGCCCGCGACGGCCAGCCGGGCGGCGGCCGCCATCGCGCCCGTCCCGGCGCCGATCACCGCAATCCGTCCCATGCCTGCGACTTTATCGACCACCACCGACCGTCACGGACGGCGCGGTCCGCCTCGGCGGAGCCGCCGGGGGAGTACGGGCGCGGGCGCGCTCGTCACCACGCGGCGGCCAGGCACCCTGGGGGTGAGTGCGCAGCCCTGAGTACGCGTACCTAGTGACGGAGATGAGTAGCCGCGCGGATGGGCCGCCACCTGCGTGAACGAGACAGTGGAGACACGGAAAGGGGCTCGGCTCCGGCACCGGCGACACGGGGCGCCGGAACGGAGCCGCCCACGATCCGCTCCTTCCGCCGGCCGCGCGTCGGCGGGAGCGAGACACGGGGGAACCCGGGGGAACGACCGAGAACGGGGGCCCAACGGGGGGAAGTGAGTACGGGGGAGCACGAGAAGGCGCCGGTGCGAGGTGGCCCGCGGGGGACGCGGCCGGCGCGCACCGGCGCCTTCGTGTCCGTGCCGTCGCTCTCTTCCCGCCGTGCTCAGCCGCCCGCCGGCGTGCTCAGCGGCGGCCGGGTCCGCTCACGCGCCCCTGGAGCAGCCGGGACAGCGCCGCGTGCACGTCGTCCAGGGAGCGCTCCGGCTGGAAGGACTGCCAGTCCAGCGCGGCCACCAGGACCATGCCGACCAGTGCCGACGCGGTCAGCGGCACGTCGATCTCGTCGCTGAGCTCGCCTCCCGCCACGCCCTCGCGCAGCACGTCCTCGACGACCGAGACCGCCTGCTGCCTGACCACCATCAGCGTCGACTGCCAGGCCCTGTTGGTACGCCACATCTCGGCCACGTAGAGCTGCGTGAAGGCGGGATAGCGGTCGATGAAGACGAGGCCGGCGCGGATCATCGCGTCCAGGGCGTCCACCTTGCTCCCGCCGTCCCGGGCCGTCCGCTCGGCCGCCTCCCGCAAGGAGGCGGCGAGGAGTCCGACGCCGTGCCGCAGCAGCTCCTCGAAGAGGACGGACTTGCTCGCGAAGTTGTAGTAGACGGTGCCCTTCGCGACACCGGCCCGCTCGGCGATCTCGTCCACCGTGGTGGCGGAGAAGCCCTGCTCGGCGATGAGCGTGACGGCCGCCTCGTAGAGCTTCTGCCGGGTGGCCTCGCGGCGCGTGCTGCCGCCCGAGGCGGTGCTGCTGCTTTCCATGGCCCTGATTGTCACAGGAGCCGAAGCCCCGGACGGCACCGCGGCCCTCACAGCGTCAGCTCCGGGTGCAGCCGGTCCAGCGTCCACACCTGCCGGCGGCGGGCCGACACCGCGGTGAGCGCGAGGGCGCCCGCGGTGAACGCGGTGAGCACCACGCACGCGTGCCACACCGGTCCCAGGCCGCCGCCCGTGATGAGCCGCCGCAGGGCCTCCACGACGTAGCTCATCGGCAGGAAGGGGTGCAGCGCGTTGAAGAAGCCGGGGCTGGTCTGCACCGGGTACGTGCCGCCCGCGGACGTCAACTGGAGCATCAGCAGGGCGAGGACGAGGATCCGGCCCGCCGCTCCGAAGCGCGCGTTCAGCCACTGCACGATCGCCCCGAAGCACGCCGTCACCAGGAAGAGGAAGCCGACCGTGCCGGCCGCCCGCGCCATCTGCAGGCCGATCGCCCAGTGCAGCACCGCCATCAGGGACACCGTCTGCAGCACGCCGATCGCCACCACCGGGAGCCAGCCCGCGAACGCGATCCGCCAGGCCGGGGCGCCGGTGGCGAGGGCGCGCCGGTTCATCGGCGGGATCAGCATGTACGCCACCATCGCGCCCACCCACAGGGACAGCGGGATGAAGTACGGGGCGAACCCGGTGCCGTAGTTGGGCGCCTTGTGCAGGTCCTCGGAGGCCAGGTGGACGGGGTCGGCCATCACCTCGGTGCGCCGGTCGCGGTCCTTCTTGTCGTAGTCCGGGATCCTCCCGGCGCCGTCGTGCAGCCCGCCCGCGAGCCTGCCCGAGCCGTCGACGAGCTTGAACAGGCCGCCGTCGAGGTCCTGGGCGCCGGTCTTCAGCTTGCCGACCCCCGCGTCGAGGTCGGCCGCGCCGCCCGAGGCGGTGCCGAGCCCCTTGTGCAGCTTCTTGGCGCCCGCGGCGACCTTGGCGGCCCCGTCGTTCAGCTTGTTGATCCTGGAGACGGCGTCGTCGAGGTCCTCCGAGAGGTGCGGCGCGCTCTTCGCGAGCGCCCGGGCCTGCTCCTGGAGGGTGGCCAGGTTCCGGTCGAGCTTCTTCAGGTCGCCGTCCTGGTCGCCGATCAGTGTGTTGAGGTCGTCGGCGATCGTCGCCACGTCGTCGGCGGCCTCCTTCGCCTTCTTCAGGTCGGAGCAGGCGGCGTCCGGCAGGACGGGCTGCTCGCAGCGCGCCCGGTAGACGTCGTCCAGCGTCGCGGAGGCCGTGTGCGCGCCCTTGGCGGCGGCCGGGGCCGTCCTGACCAGGGTGGCGAGGTGGTGGCGGATCGCCTTGGAGGAGTCGGCGACCAGCCGGGCGGTGTCCCCGATGGTCTTCTCGTTGTCCTTCAGGAACGGGCCCGCCTTCTCGTCCACCGCGTTGACCTTGTCGGCGAGCGTCTGGGTGCCCGCCGCGACCTGCGCGGAGCCGTCCTGCAGGGCACCCGCGCCCGTGTTGAGCTTCTTCAGGCCCTTGGAGAGCCTGCCGCTGCCGCTCTTGGCGTCCACGAGCCCGTCGGCGAGATCCTTCGAGCCCTTCTCCGCCTTGCCGATCCCGCCGTTGAGCCGGTCCGCCCCGTCGGCGGCCTTCACCGTCGCCCCGTGGATGTCGGAGAACGAGATGAAGATCTTGTCCAGGAAGGACCGCGATGCCTTGGTGGACGCGGCCTGCCGCACCTCGCTGAACACCGTGCGCGAGATCTGCCCGACGATGTAGTTGTTCGCGTCGTTCGTGCGCACCTGGAGCGCTCCCGTCTCGGGGGAGTCGCCCGCGCTGGACGCGATCCGCCTGCTGAAGTCGGCCGGCATGGTCAGCGACAGGTAGTACGTGCCGTCCTCCACGCCCGCGCGTGCCTCCTCGGCGCTCACCTCGTGCCAGTCGAAGACGGCGCTGTCCCGCAGCCCCTTGGTGAGGTCGTCGCCCGCGGCGACCTTCTTCCCGTCGGCGCTCGCCCCCCGGTCGTCGTTGACGAGCGCCACGGGGATGCGGTCCAGACGGCCGTAGGGGTCCCAGAACGACCACAGGTACAGGGCGCCGTACAGCAGCGGCAGCACCAGGAGCGCCACCAGGGCGGCCCGGGGCAGCCTGCCCCGGCCGAACCGCCTCAGCTCAAGCGCGGCCAGTTTCGGCGAGCGCATCGGCCTTCTCCTTTCCCGTGGTGTTTCCCGTGGTGACGACGACGGCGTCCTCGGGGGCAGCGCTGCACACCGCCACGACCGTCGTGCCGGACCCGGCGACCGACCTCAACAGCGCCCAGACCTCGTCCCGTTCGGCGTCCGAGAGCTTCAGGTCGGTGTCGTCGACGCCGAGCAGCCGGGGCCGGCCCAGCAGCGCGAGCGCGACGGACAGCCGCAGCGCCTCCAGGCGTTCGAGATCGCGTACGTGTGTGCGGGTGCCCTTGGGCAGCGACTCCCGGTCCAGGCCCGCGGCGGTGAGCGCGGCGTCGATCCGCAGCCTCGCCTCGGCCGCGCGCTCGCCGCGCGGCCGCAGCAGCGCGCGCAGCGAGTCGCCGAACCGCCGCTGCAGCAGCGCCCGTTCGCGCAGATGCTCGGCCACGGTCAGGGCCGGTTCGAGCTCGGCGACTCCGGCGACGTGCGCGAGCCCGCTGACCCGCCGCACGGCCGCCATCTGCTGGGGCAGCCTGCGCTCTCCCACCACGGCCTCACCCGCGGCCGGCCTCATCCGCCCCGTGAGCGCGAGCAGCAGACAGGTACGGCCGGACCCGGACGGCCCCTCGATCGCGATCAGCGAGCCCGGCTCCGCGGCGAACGTGACATCACGGAAGGCCCAGCCGCGCGGCCCCTTGATCCCTAGCCCGCGGGCGGTGACACCCACTCCGGACACGGTTCTCCCCACCCTGCAATTTGAACTGACTGGTCAGTGCAAAAACTATCCCGAACCTTCGATCGAAGCAAAAGCGCAGGTCAGAACGGATTGTCAGTGGCGTATCGCACGATGGACACATACGGCACCCCTTCTCGGGCGATGCCGTCACGCAGACGACAGGAGGTTCGTCATGGCCAGCTACCACGCAGCAGCCGCCCACCGGCGCCGCGCCACCGGCCCTGCCCCCTCACTGACCGGCCCGGCGAGCGACGTCCACCCCGTGCTGCGCCGGACCACGGCCCCGCCCGCCGCCCTCGACCTGCTCGCCCAGGCCCGCGCCGGGCTGGACGAGGCAGCCGTCCTCGAAACGCCCAACGAGCGCTACGCCACGGCCCACCTCGCAGCCCTGCGCACGGCCGCCGCGGTGCTCGCGGCCCGGGGGCGCCCGGAGCCGTCGTCCCGACGGCGTGCCCGCATCCGGAGCGCTTGGGAAGTGCTCCCCGAGATCGCGCCCGAACTGACCGAGTGGAGCGTCCTGTTCGCCTCCGGGGCCCGCCGCCGCGCCCTCGCCGAGGCCGGCATCCAGGGCGCCGCCGGCCGCCGCGACGCCGACGACCTGATACGGGACGTGGCGATGTTCCTGCGCCTCGTCGAGCGGATGCTCGTCCTCCAGCCCGTCCTCCCGCAGCCGCGCCAGGACGCCGACCACCCGCGCACCGAGGCGGAGAGTGACCGCGGCTTACCGGACACCGGATGAGTCCGTCCGCCGTGCGAGACGTTCGGCGGGGCACGCCGCCGCAGTGACCGGGCGGGGCGCCGGAGGCAATAGGGTGGAAGGCGCCTGCAGCCTTCCCTCCCGCGCCCGGGCGGGGGAGGCACCCCGTTCGCTCCGCCGTGCAAGGGGCGGTGCCGCGCCGAGGAGTCAACTGCCGTGTCGGACCCGATGCGACCCCGCGCCTCTCTCCGTACCGCCGTGGTCTGGGAGGTCCTCCAGGAGGCCCTCGAACGCCGGGTCAAGGCCACGGGGCGGGAGTCCTTGGACGTCCTCGACACCGGGGGCGGCAGCGGCAACTTCGCGGTGCCCGTCGCCCGGCTCGGCCACCGGGTCACCGTCGTCGACCCCAGCCCGAACGCGCTCTTCGCGCTGGAGCGCCGCGCCGCCGAGGCCGACGTCGCCGACCGGGTGAAGGGCGTCCAGGGCGACGCCCACGGCCTCTTCGACGTGGTCGAGCGCGGCGGCTACGACGCGGTGCTGTGCCACGGCGTCCTGGAGTACGTCGACGACCCGGCCGAGGGCGTGCGCAACGCCGTGGCCGCGCTGCGCTCCGAGGGCGTCCTCAGCCTGCTCGCCGCGGGCCTCGGCGGCGCGGTGCTCGCGCGCGCCCTGGCCGGCCACTTCAAGGAGGCCCGGCAGGCCCTGGAGAACCCGGCCGGCCGCTGGGGCGAGGGCGACCCCGTGCCGCGCCGCTTCACCGCCGAGCAGCTCTCCGCGCTGGTCGAGCAGACGGGTCTCCGGGTCGGCGCCGTGCACGGTGTCCGGGTCTTCGCCGACCTGGTCCCGGGCGTCCTGGTGGACACCGAGCCCGGCGCCCTGGAGGCGCTGCTGAAGCTGGAGGAGGCGGCGGCCCAGTCCCCCGCCTTCCACTCCGTGGCGACCCAGCTCCACGTGCTCGGCGAGACGCAGGGGGCCTCCGGGGCCTGAGCCGCCTCCTGCGGTGCGCCGCTGATCAGGGACTTGGCCGCACATGGAGTACGCCACAGGCCCCCCGATCGGGCGCTCGGCGCCGTATGATCGAGGGAGACCGCCCGGCATGACGGGTCGGCCGTTGGGGAATGCAGCATTCAACGAGCCGGGGCGTGCATGGCGGACACCGGTTGGTCAATTGGCGCAGAGGGGCGGGTTTCACGGGGGCGATTCCCTGCCTATCCTGAAGGGACCCCCCGGGTCGCCCCGGCGACTGCACGATGAGGAGGACTCCGTGCCGCTCTCGGAGCACGAGCAGCGCATGCTCGAGCAGATGGAGCGAGCGCTGTATGCCGAAGATCCCAAGTTCGCGACAGCGCTTGAGGGAAGCGGGCTGCGTACGTACACCCGGCGACGGGTGTACCAGGCGGTCGCGGGCTTCCTCGTGGGTATCGCGCTCCTCATGGCTGGAATGGTCGCCAAGCAGGTGTGGCTCAGCGTGGTGGGCTTCCTGGTCATGCTGGGATGCGCCGTGCTCGCCGTGACCGGCTGGCGCAAGGCTCCCAAGCCGGGTGAACAACCCGCCGCCGGTGCCCCGCACGCGCGCCGTCAGGGACGGCAGAAGCGCTCGATGATGGACCGTATCGAGCAGCGCTGGCAGCGCCGGCGCGACGAACAGGGCCACTGACACCTTCGTTCACACAGCTGAGGGGGTGACCACCCGCCGGGTGGTCACCCCCTCAGCTGCGCCCGCGGGACGGGGCGCGCCGGCCGCACCGGCGCGTTCCCGTCATCCGCTCTGCTGTCCGGAGGGCCGTCGCACCAGCCCGGCCAGGGCCGACCGGCGCTCGGCCCAGCGGGCCTTGGCGGCCGTCCAGCGGTCCATGGCCTCCCACGCCGCCCGGACGGCCGAGCGGGGCGCCACGACCGCCCGCACCCGGGTGGTCCGGCTGACCTTGGACCGCAGCGCCACCCGCATCCTGCGCACGTCGTCGGCCAGTCCCGGCTCGGCGTGCGGCTCCGGTGCGAACAGCACCTGTTCCACCGCGCTCGCCACCCGGTGCACGGAGCCCGCCGTGGCCGCGTCCAGCTGTCCGAGCCGCACGATGCGCGCGGCCGCCTTCCGCGGGGTCAGCGCGTCGTCCGGCACGATGCCGTAGTCCCAGGCCGTGTCGGTGAGCTCGCGCCAGACGGCCAGCACGTGGTGCGCGGCCACCTGGGCGGCGTAACCCGCCGAAGCCTCGACCGGCACGGCCGCCACGTCCAGGTCGTCCGTGGCCCCCGCGCCCGGCCCGCGGGCTCTGCCGCCCCGCCCGGACGCCCGCCCGGACGCGGAGTGCTGGGCCGAGGCCAGCCGCATCGAGCGCCGCCGCACCCGCCACAGCATGGGCAGCAGCGGCAGGGCGATCACGAGGAGCCCGAGCAGCGCCCATCCGACGATCTTGTACCAGGACAGACCGCCGTCCTGCGGCTTGGCCGTGTCCACCGGCAGCGCGCCCGCGCAGGCCGCGAGCTTCCTGTCCACGGCCGCGCAGCTCGTGCTCGCCGACGGCGCGGACGAGGCGGCCGAACCCGCCGACTGCGAGGGCCGCGCCACGTCGGGGAGGCTGCTGCCCGGCGTGTCCGTCTGCGTGTACGAGGGAGCCACGCCCCGGTTCGGGGTGGGCTCGAAGCGGGTCCAGCCCACACCCTCGAAGTACAGCTCGGGCCAGGCGTGGGCGTCCTTCAGGCCCACCGACACCGAGCCGTCCGCCTGCGGAGTCCCCGGGGCGAAGCCCACCGCGACCCGGGCGGGGATGCCCAGGCTGCGGGCCATGGCCGCCATCGCGAAGGAGAAGTGGACGCAGAAGCCCTCCTTGTCCTTCAGGAAGCGGGCGATCGCCTGCGGGCCGCTGCCGACCTGCACCTGGGTGCTGTACTGGAAGCCGCCGTTGACCGCGAACCAGTCCTGGAGCTTGACCGCCTGCTCGTAGTGGGTGGTCGCCCCCTCGGTCACCTGGCGGGCGGTCTTCGCGACCACCGCGGGCACCGAGTCCGGCAGCTTGGTGTAGTCCCGCTTGATCGCGGCGGGCGGTGCCGGCGCGTCCGCGAGCTGCTCTGCCGTCGGCTGCACGTCCAGGCTCTTGACCAGGTACGTCTTGCCGCGCGTGGTCTCGCCGTGGTCGCCGACGAGCGTCATGCCGACCGGCTCGTAGCGCCACTTGCCCGGGACGTCCGCGCCGCTCGGCGGGTACGGCATCGGCAGCCAGTCCTGGGCGTACCAGTCGGCGGCCGAGATGCGGGTCTCGATCTCCGCCCGCTTGACGTCCGGGCCGAGGCCGGACGGGGTCGGGAACTTGTCCGGGACGCTGGTGACATGCCGCTTGGAGGGCCGCCAGGTGCTGCCGTCGAAGTCGTCGAGGGAGACGATCCGGATGTACAGGTTCGAGATGTCGTTGGTGTTCGACCTCAAGGACATGACCTGGCGGTCCTCGTCCACGTTCAGACTGTCGCGCAGCGAGACCAGCGGGTTGACCGCGGAGATCGTGCCGCCCCCGCCGTTGCCGTTGCCCACGCCCGTTCCCGTGGCGTCCAGCAGGCCGCCGTTCATCGCGGGCAGCGCCAGCGGCACCATGAGGGCGACGCCCAGCGCGACCACCCCGATGCGCCGGCCGGTGCGGACCGGCGCCACCGCGCCCGGCTCCCCGCCGGGCGAGCGCGCCGCGCCGGCGAACACGCGGCCCCACTGCGAGAGCCGCTCGCGGCCCTCGGCCAGCAGCAGCATGAGATAGCCGCCCGCCGCGACCAGGAACCACAGCCAGTCGGCAGCGCCGTCGGACAGGCCCGCGGCGACGGAGTAGAGCGCCAGCAGGGGCAGCCCGGCCGGGGCCGCGCTGCGGAAGGTCACCGCGAGCGTGTCCACCGCGAGGCCGACCAGCATGACCCCGCCGAGGAGCATCAGCCGGATGCCGTCGGACTCCAGGGGCGCCGGGATCGCGTACCGCGCGATGTCGTCGCCGCCCTGCCGGAGCAGGTCGGAGAGGTGACGGAACGCCTCCGGGCCCGGCACGATCCCGGCCAGGGCCTGCTGGCGTGCGAAGACGAGCGTCAGCAGCAGCAGCGTGACCAGGGCCTGCGCCGCGATCGTCAGCGGACGAGCCAGCGGCACCCGGCGGGTCACCGCGCCGACGCCCGTCTGCACCGCCAGCAGGACGGCCGCCTGCAGGATCCAGGTGGCGGGGGTGACCAGGGGCAGCAGGGAGCAGGACGCCATCAGCGTGGCCGCCCAGGCGCACAGCGCCAGTCGTGCCCGCCCGCTCATGAGCCCGCCCCCTCACGGATCGTCCCCGTCGTCGCGGCGAGGCCCGTGCGCTCACGGTCCGCCTGCCGCCACAGCTCGCTCAGCGCGGCGCCCCGCGGCACGCTCAGGGCCGTCCAGCCCGCCTCCCGCAGCATCCGCAGCCGCTCCCCATGCCGGTCCAGCGCCCCGGGCACGTCGCCGGGTTCCCGCATCCAGGCACCGGTGTCCAGCACGAAGGCGACCGCGCCCCCGCTGCGCTGGCGCATCTTGGCGGCCACCGCGGCCTGCTCCTCGTCCAGGTCGCCGAAGAAGGCCACCAGGAGCCCTTCGTTCCCGCCGCGCAGCACGTCGTACGCCCGCGACAGGCCCGTGCCGTCCGAGTGGTCGACCACCGCGAGGGTGTCCATCATCAGCCCGGCCGAGTCGGCCGTCTCCTGGCTCGCGCCCGCGAAACCGTCGGAGCCCTCGCCGGGCACCGAGTTGCCGGTGTCCGTCAGCAGCCGCACGGAGAAGCCCCGTTCGAGCATGTGCACCAGCACGGACGCCGCGCCCGAGACGGCCCACTCGAAGGCCGAGTCCGGGCCGGCACCGTCGAAGGCGATGCCCCGGGTGTCGAGCAGCACCGTGCAGCGGGCGCGCTGGGGCTGCTCCTCGCGGCGCACCATCAGCTCGCCGTAGCGGGCGGTGGAACGCCAGTGGACGCGGCGCAGGTCGTCGCCGTGGCGGTAGCCGCGCGGGATCACGTCGTCCTCGCCGGCCAGGGCGAGCGAGCGCTGCCGCCCGTCGCCGTACCCCTTGGCCTCGCCGGCCAGCCGCACCGGAGGCAGTGCCTCCACACGCGGGATCACCGTCAGGGTGTCGTACGCCGAGAAGGACCGGGTCAGCTCGCACATCCCGAACGGGTCGGTCAGGCGCAGCTGCAGCGGGCCGAGCGGATAGCGGCCGCGCAGGTCGGAGCGGACCCGGTAGGACACCTCGCGGCGGCCGCCCGGCTCCACCCGGTCCAGCACGAACCGGGGGCGCGGGCCGAGCACGTACGGCACCCGGTCCTGGAGCATCAGCAGGCCCGTGGGCAGCCGCGAGACGTTGTCCATCCGCAGATGGACGCGGGCCTCGCTGCCGGCCGGTACGCGGCCGGGGGAGAGGCGGCGGCTGCCGGCCACCCGGTAGCGCGTGCGGTACAGGAACCCCGCGCAGACCAGCGGCAGGACGGCCAGCAGCAGGCCGACCCGCAGCAGATCGCTCTGCCCGAGGACGTAGGCGCAGACGGCGGCCGCGATGCCGGCCGCCAGGAAGGAGCGTCCGCGGGTGGTCAGACCGGCAAGGGCGGTGCGCACACCGCCCTTCTCGCCCCGGTCGGCCTCCGGCTGCGCCGTACCCCCGAAGGCCATCACAGCCTCCGCGGCGGTTGCTGGGGATAGGACGGGGCACCGCGGCCCAGCCCGCCGAAGCCGGCCTGCTGCTGGGGCGCCGACGGAACCGGGGTGCGCTGCAGGATCTCCTGCACGACCTGCTCCGAGGTGCGGCGGTTGAGCTGGGCCTGGGCGGTGGGCAGCAGGCGGTGGGCCAGGACGGCGACGGCGAGCGTCTGCACGTCGTCCGGCAGCGCGTACTCCCGGCCGCTCAGGGCGGCGGCCGCCTTCGCCGCGCGCAGCAGGTGCAGCGTCGCGCGCGGGGAGGCGCCGAGTCTGAGGTCGGGATGGGTGCGGGTGGCGGCGACCAGGTCCACCGCGTACCGGCGGACCGTCTCCGCCACGTGGACGCCGCGGACCGCTTCGATCAGCTTCACGATGTCGTGCGCGTGGGCCACCGGCTGGAGGTCCTCCAGCGGGGAGACGCCGCCGTGCACGTCGAGCATCTGCAGCTCGGCCTCCACGCTGGGATAGCCCACCGAGACCCGGGCCATGAAACGGTCGCGCTGGGCCTCGGGCAGCGGGTAGGTGCCCTCCATCTCGACCGGGTTCTGCGTGGCCACCACCATGAAGGGGCTGGGCAGCTCGTAGGTCTGCCCGTCGATCGTGACCTGGCGCTCCTCCATCGACTCCAGCAGTGCCGACTGGGTCTTGGGCGAGGCGCGGTTGATCTCGTCGCCGATCACGATCTGCGCGAAGATCGCTCCCGGCTTGAACTCGAAGTCCCGGCGCTGCTGGTCCCAGATCGACACCCCGGTGATGTCCGAGGGCAGCAGGTCGGGGGTGAACTGGATGCGCCGCACCGAACAGTCGATGGACCGGGCCAGCGCTTTGGCGAGCATGGTCTTGCCCACGCCGGGGACATCCTCGATCAGAAGATGTCCCTCGGCGAGCAGTACGGTCAGCGAAAGCCGTACGACCTCGGGCTTGCCCTCGATCACTCCTTCCACCGAACTGCGGACCCTCTCCACAGTGGCGGTCAGATCAGTGAGGCTCGCTCGATCGTCATAGGTCGTCACCCGGCCCTCCTCGGCCCGTTTCTTTCTCCGGGCCGTCGCTCTGCGATGCGGACCGGCCCACCCCGAAACACGGACACCACGCGTGAATAGTTCCGCGTGACGTCACACCCGCATTCTTGCTGCCGTTACCGATTCGTGTCACTCGACTGTGGACAACTGGCTGCGATATGTCGGGTTTTACGACGCTTGGGCTCCAGCATGCGCGGCTTTTGCGAAAAACGAGAAGGGCCGGGTGGCGGTCAGACGGGGTCGATCTCGCGCAGCAGACCCGTCCGCACGTCGAAGACGAAGCCCCGGACGTCGTCGGTGTGCTGCAGGAACGGCGAGGTCCGCACGCGCTGCATGGACTGCCGTACGTCCTGGTCGACGTCGGTGAAGGCCTCCGCCGCCCAGGCGGGGCGCTGGCCGACCTCGCCCTCCAGTTCGGTGCGGAAGTCCTCGGTGATCGTCTCCATGCCGCAGCCGGTGTGGTGGATGAGCACCACGCTGCGGGTACCGAGCTTGCGCTGGCTGATGGTCAGCGAGCGGATCACGTCGTCGGTGACCACACCGCCCGCGTTGCGGATGGTGTGGCAGTCGCCGAGTTGCAGGCCGAGGGCCTTGTGCAGGTCGATACGGGCGTCCATGCAGGCCACGACGGCGACGTGCAGGACGGGGCGGGCGTCCATGCCGGGATCGGTGAAGGCGGATGCGTACCGTTCGTTCGCCTCGACGAGGCGGTCGGTGACGGTGCCGCCGCGTATGGCGCCTTCGGACTCGGTGGGAGCTGATGCGGAAGTCGTCATACCCATGACGGTACTGGTCAGATGCGCTCCGGTCGCGGTGCGGGGGCGAGGAAAGGCGGTCATCACCCTCCTGATGTGAGCTACCCCACATGGGTGCGGAGTCCGATCCGCGCGGGTGATTTTCCCCGACGCGCCGCATCGCACTCATCCTGCCGCGCGACGCGCAGGCCGGTTGATTGACCGCGGGACACCGTGGACTAAAGTGACGCGAAGCGGGAGGCGAGGCCCTCCCTGCTGGACTGACATTCCCGGAGGCCAGACGCGCGGACGGCCTCCCCACGCGCGCGGCGCGTACGTACGGCTCGGCCTCCTCCCGCTCCCGGTCGGCTGACGCTTCCGGCGCCGGCAGGCCTCCCCTTCCCGAGCGGGCGGGGACCCGGCGGTGCGTACGGCCGTGCCGGATCTGAGAGGGCCCACGATCACATGGGGCGCGAAGCGCATGCGAATGAGGGCGCTGATGGGCGCCGGGAGGGACAGGGCCGGCACGTCCCGGTGATGCTCCAGCGGTGCCTGGACCTGCTGGCCCCCGCCCTGCAGCGGCCGGGAGCGGTGGTCGTCGACTGCACCCTCGGCCTCGGCGGGCACAGCGAGGCCCTGCTGGAGCGGTTCCCCGAGGCCCGGCTCGTCGCCCTCGACCGCGACAAGGAGGCGTTGCGCCTGTCGGGTGAGCGGCTGGCCCCCTTCGGCGAGCGCGCCACCCTGGTGCACGCCGTCTACGACGAGCTCCCCGACGTCCTGGAACGCCTCGGTGTCGCGCGCGTGCAGGGCGTCCTGTTCGACCTCGGCGTCTCGTCCATGCAACTCGACGAGGCCGGCCGTGGTTTCGCCTACGCCCAGGACGCCCCGCTCGACATGCGCATGGACCAGACGGCGGGCATGAGCGCCGCCGAGGTCCTGAACACCTACCCGCCAGGTGAACTCGTCCGGATCCTGCGGGCGTACGGCGAGGAGAAGCAGGCCAAGCGGATCGTCTCCGCGATCGTGCGCGAGCGCGGGAAGGAGCCGTTCCGCAACAGCGCGCGGCTCGTCGAGCTCATCCGGGACGCGCTGCCGCAGGCCGCCAAGCGCACCGGCGGCAACCCGGCCAAGCGCACCTTCCAGGCCCTGCGCATCGAGGTCAACGGCGAACTCTCCGTCCTGGAACGGGCGATCCCGGCCGCGGTGAAGGCGCTCGACGTGGGCGGGCGGATCGCGGTGCTGTCGTACCACTCCCTCGAAGACCGTCTGGTCAAGCAGGTGTTCGCGGCCGGCGCCGCCAACACCGCGCCGCCCGGGCTGCCCGTCGTGCCCGAGCGCTACCAGCCCCGGCTCAAGCTGCTCACCCGCGGTGCCGAACTTCCCACGGAGGAAGAGGTCGCCGAGAACCGGCGGGCGGCACCCGCCCGGCTGCGCGGAGCCCAGCGCATCAGGGAGGACGCCGAGTGAGCCGGCTGGTCGAACGGGCGGGGGAGTGAGCGAGTTGGGAAACCGGACTCACTGGAGGCGGTGTGAGTAGGAAACCCGAACTGAGGGGGCGGGCCGCCCGCCTCGCACGGCTCTTCCCGGGACCCGCGGGCCGCGGGCGGGCGGCCCGCACCCCCTTCGTCCTGCTCGTCGTGCTCCTCCTGGGCGGCGGCCTGATCGGGCTGCTGCTGCTCAACTCCGCGGTCAGCGAAGGCTCGTTCCAGCTGGACGACCTGCAGAAGGACACCAAGAACCTCACCGACGAGGAACAGGCGCTGCAGCGCGACATCGACTCCTACTCCGCCCCGGAGGCCCTCCAGCGCCGCGCCCACGAGCTCGGCATGGTCCCCGGCGGCGACCCCGCCTTCCTGAACCCGAACGGCACCGTGAAGGGCGTGCCCTCGGCCGCCGCCGAGCAGCCCGCGGCCGACCGGCCGCTGGTCCTGCTCCCGCCCGAGGCCCTCGCGTCCACGCCGGCGCCCAGCGCCTCCGCCACGCCGACGGACCTTCCCGTCCGGGCGACGACGCCGGCCGCCCTGCCGGCCGGGGCGACCACCCCGGCGGCCCTTCCCGAGCAGGCGACCACCCCGGCGGCCCCGCCCACCCCGACGACCTCGACTCCCGGCAGGTGACGGAAGTGCCCGACCCTTCTGGAGAACGGCAGCCGCCGCGCCGCCGCGTGCCCGGTCCCGCGCGTCCCGCCTCCGCGCAGCGGCGCCCCGGTCCCGGCGCCCGCCCGGCCCGCCGCCCGGCGCCCGGCCGCCCCGCGGCCCCCAAGATCCTCCGGCTGGGCAGCCCCCGCCCCCGGCTGCGCATGGTCAGCCTCGCCCTCACCCTGGTGCTGATCGCCTTCGTGGTGCGGCTGCTCCAGGTGCAGGCGGTGGACGCGAGCGCGTACGCCGCCAAGGCCGAGCAGAACCGCTACGTCGGCCATGTCCTGGCCGCCGAGCGCGGCGGCATCACCGACCGCGACGGCGTGGCCCTCGCGACCAGCGTGGACGCCTACGACATCACGGCCGACCCCACCATGTTCAACCGCAAGCAGCTGAAGGTCGGCGACGGGCCCGAGCAGGCCGCCGCGCTCCTCGCCCCGATCCTCGGCGTCGACCAGGAGTCGATCGTCAAGAAGCTGCGCCCCAAGAACAAGGACCTGCGCTACGTCCTGCTCGCCCGCCGGCAGACCCCGCAGGTGTGGACGCAGATCAAGGACCTGAGGTCGGCCCTGGCCGCCAAGGGGGAGACGGACCGGTCCACGGTCAACGTCCTGGCCGGCGTCTTCGCCGACCCCAGCAGCAAGCGGGTCTACCCCAACGGCGACCTCGCCGCCGGGATACTGGGCTGGGTCAACCTCGACGGCAAGGGCGGCGGAGGCGTCGAGCGGCAGTACAACGGCGACCTGGCCGGCAAGGACGGCAAGATCCGCTACGCCCAGTCCGGGGGGCGGCTGGTGCCCACCGCGGGATCCACCGAGACGCCCGCGGTGCCCGGCAGCGACGTGGAGCTGACCATCGACCGCGACATCCAGTGGGCCGCGCAGAACGCGATCAGCCGGCAGGTCGCGAAGTCCAAGGCGGACCGCGGCTACGTGATAGTGCAGGACACCCGGACCGGCGAGATCCTCGCCATGGCCAACTCGCCCGGCTTCGACCCCAACGACCTGTCCAAGGCCCGCTCGAGCGCCCTGCACAACTGGGCCGTCGAGGACGCCTTCGAACCCGGCTCCACCGCCAAGATCATGTCGATGGCGGCCGTGCTCCAGCAGAACGTCGCCACCCCGCTGACGCACGTCGTCGTGCCGAACCGGCTGCACCGCGGCGACCGGCTGTTCAAGGACGACATCGACCACGCGACCTGGAACCTCACGCTCAACGGCGTGCTCGCCAAGTCCAGCAACATCGGCACCATCCTGGCCACCGGCCAGCTGGGCAAGACGCAGGCGCAGGCCAACAAGGTCCTCTACTCGTACCTGCGCAAGTTCGGCCTCGGCAGCTACAGCGGCCTCGGCTTCCCCGGTGAGACCAAGGGCATCCTCGCCCCGCCCGGCAAGTGGTCGACCTCGCAGCAGTACACGATTCCTTTCGGCCAGGGCGTGTCCCTCAACGCGCTGCAGGCGGCCTCCGTGTACTCGACCATCGCCAACGGCGGCGTACGCGTCGAACCCACGCTCGTACGCGGCACGAAGGGGCCCGACGGACGCTTCACACCGGCCGCGAAGCCCAAGAAGACCAGGGTCGTCAGCGCGAAGACGGCGAAGACGCTCGCCCAGATGCTGGAGTCGGTCGTGGACGACCAGGAGGGAACGGGCACCAAGGCGCGCATCCCGGGCTACCGGGTCGCGGGCAAGACGGGTACGGCCAACCGCGTGGATCCGGCCACCGGCAAGTACCGCGGCTACACCTCGTCGTTCGCCGGATTCGCCCCCGCGGACAAGCCCCGGGTCACCGTCTACTGCGCCATCCAGAACGCCACGACTGGGAGTTACTTCGGCGGCCAGATCTGCGGCCCGATCTTCAAGCAGGTCATGGAGTTCGCCCTGAAGACCCTCCAGGTCCCGCCCACGGGGGCCAAGGCCGCGAACCTTCCCGTCAGCTTCAAGCCCTGATCAGCGCAACCAGCCAGGAACGCTCCGTGACCATGATCACCCCCGATCCCGGGAACCAGACCCCGCCCGTGCCCTCGCTTCGCCCGCAGGCGGGTGCGCCCGGTACGCTCACCGCCGTGCCACACGCTGATCAGTCCCAAACCACCCAGAAGGGCGTATCCGTGACATACCCCGGGCCGCCCAGGCCGGTTCAGGTCTCCGCCACACCCCTGGCGGAACTCGCCGGTCAGCTGGGTGCCGCGAGGCCGGAGCGCACCGCCGACGTCACGGGCATCACCCATGACTCGCGAGCCGTCCGCCCCGGAGACCTCTACGCCGCCCTGCCCGGCGCCCGTCTGCACGGCGCGGACTTCGTCACCCAGGCCGCCGGCCTCGGCGCGGTCGCCGTGCTGACCGACCCGACCGGCGCCGAACGCGCCGCGGCCTCCGGCCTGCCGGTCCTCGTGGTGGACGAACCACGGGCGCAGATGGGCGAGCTGGCCGCCACGATCTACGGCCACCCGGGCCGCGATCTGCTCCAGATCGGCATCACCGGCACCTCCGGCAAGACCACCACCGCCTACCTCGTCGAGGGCGGTCTGAAGACCAAGAGCAACACCGGTCTGATCGGCACCGTCGAGATGCGCATCGGCGACGAGCGCATCAGGTCCGAGCGCACCACCCCCGAAGCCACCGACCTGCAGGCCCTGTTCGCCGTCATGCGCGAGCGCGGGGTCGAGGCGGTCGCCATGGAGGTCTCCAGCCACGCCCTGGTCCTCGGCCGGGTCGACGCCTGCGTCTTCGACATCGGCGTCTTCACCAACCTGAGCCCGGAACACATGGAGTTCCACTCCGGCATGGAGGACTACTTCCAGGCCAAGGCGCAGCTGTTCACCCCGGAGCGCAGCAGGCTCGGCGTGGTCAACGTCGACGACGAGTACGGCCGCCGGCTGGTCAGGGAGGCGACCGTCCCGGTCGTCACCTACTCCGCCGAGGGCCACCCCGACGCCGACTGGCGCGCCGACGACGTCCGGATCGGCCGGCTGCACTCCACGTTCACCGCGATCGGCCCCGAGGGCGAGCGGATCGACGCCACGTCGCCGCTGCCGGGCCCCTTCAACGTCGCCAACACCCTCGCCGCCATCGTGGCTCTCGCGGCCGCGGGCCTCGACCCGCAGTCCGCCGCCGACGGCATCGCCGCCGTGCCGGGTGTGCCGGGGCGCCTGGAACGCGTGGACGCCGGGCAGCCGTATCTCGCGGTGGTCGACTACGCCCACAAGACCGACGCCGTCGAGTCGGTGCTGCGCGCCCTGCGCAAGGTCACCGAGGGCAGTCTGCACATCGTGCTCGGCTGCGGCGGCGACCGCGACAGGACCAAGCGGGAACCGATGGGTGCCGCCGCCGCGCGCCTCGCCGACACCGCCGTACTGACCTCCGACAACCCCCGCTCCGAGGACCCCCTCGCCATCCTTGCAACCATGCTCGTGGGCGCGGCGTCCGTACCAGCACACGAACGCGGCGAGGTCCAGGTCTTCGAGGACCGGGCCGCCGCGATCGCCGCCGCCGTCGCCCGCGCGCAGCCCGGGGACACCGTGCTGGTCGCGGGCAAGGGCCACGAGCAGGGCCAGGACATCGCCGGGGTGGTCCGTCCCTTCGACGACCGCCAGGTGCTTCGAGAAGCCATCCAGAAGACCCAGGGATGAACTTGTGATCGCCCTCTCTCTCGCCGAGATCGCAGAAGTCGTCGGCGGGCAGACGTACGACATACCGGATCCGTCCGTCGAGGTCACCGCTCCGGTCGTCCGGGACTCCCGCGAGGTGGAGCCCGGCAGCCTGTTCGTCGCCTTCGTCGGCGAGCGGGTGGACGGCCACGACTTCGCACGGCAGGTCGTCGAGGCGGGCGCGGTCGCCGTACTGGCGTCGCGCCCCGTCGGCGTGCCCGCGATCGTCGTCGACGACGTCCAGCGGGCGCTCGGCGCCCTCGCGCGTCATGTCGTACGCCGGCTCGGCACGACCCTCGTGGCCCTCACCGGCTCCGCGGGAAAGACCAGCACCAAGGACCTGATCGCCCAGGTACTGCGGCGCAAGGCGCCGACGGTGTTCACGCCGGGCTCGCTCAACAACGAGATCGGGCTGCCGCTGACCGCCCTGTCCGCCACCGAGGAGACGCGGTTCCTGGTCCTGGAGATGGGCGCCCGCGGCATCGGTCACATCCGCTACCTCGCCGAGCTGACGCCCCCCAGGATCGGCCTCGTCCTGAACGTCGGCACCGCCCACATCGGCGAGTTCGGCGGCCGCGAGCAGATCGCCCGGGCCAAGGGCGAGTTGGTCGAGAGCCTGCCGGCGGCCGGGGACGGCGGCGTCGCGGTCCTCAACGCGGACGACCCGCTCGTACGGGCCATGGCGTCCCGTACGAAGGCGAAGGTCGTCCTGTTCGGAGAGGCCGACGAAGCGGACGTACGCGCCGAGAACGTGCGACTCACGGACAGCGGACAGCCCGCCTTCAGGCTCCACACACCCTCCGGTGCAAGCGACGTGACCATGCGCCTGTACGGTGAGCACCACGTGTCGAACGCGCTCGCCGCGGCCGCCGTCGCCCATGAGCTGGGCATGTCCGCGGAAGAGATCGCCACCGCGCTCTCCGAGGCGGACTCCCTCTCCCGCTGGCGCATGGAGGTCACCGAGCGACCGGACGGCGTGACCATCGTCAACGACGCCTACAACGCGAACCCCGAGTCCATGCGAGCGGCCCTGCGCGCGCTCGTGGCGATGGGCCGGGGGCGGCGGACCTGGGCGGTGCTCGGCAAGATGGCCGAGCTCGGGGACGAGGCGCTCGCCGAGCACGACGCGGTCGGGCGGCTCGCCGTCCGGCTCAATGTCGGCAAGCTCGTCGCGGTCGGGGGCAGGGAAGCGTCCTGGCTGCAACTGGGCGCATATAACGAGGGTTCGTGGGGTGAGGAGTCGGTGCACGTGTCCGACGCACAGGCGGCGATCGACCTGTTGCGCAGCGAGTTGCGCCCGGGGGACGTCGTCCTCGTGAAGGCGTCCCGTTCGGTCGGTCTCGAAGGCGTCGCCCAGGCGCTCCTCGCGACCGGGACCGAGGGTGAGGTCGCCGCCCGATGATGAAGCAGATCCTGTTCTCGGGAGTCATCGGCCTCTTCCTCACGCTGGTCGGCACCCCGCTGCTGATCAAGCTCCTCGCCCGCAAGGGCTACGGCCAGTACATCCGGGACGACGGCCCGCGCGAGCACGCCAGCAAGCGCGGTACGCCGACCATGGGCGGTATCGCCTTCATCCTGGCGACGGTCGCCGCCTACTTCCTGTCCAAGGTGATCACCGGCTACGCCCCGACCTACTCGGGCCTGCTGGTGCTCGGCCTGATGGTCGGCATGGGCCTGGTCGGCTTCCTCGACGACTACATCAAGATCGTCAAGCGGCGTTCGCTGGGCCTGCGGGCCAAGGCGAAGATGGCCGGCCAGCTGATCGTCGGCATCTCCTTCGCGGTGCTCGCCCTGCAGTTCCAGGACGCCCGCGGCAACACCCCGG
Organism: Streptomyces sp. NPDC101225; assembly: GCF_044767585.1. NCBI lineage: Bacteria > Bacillati > Actinomycetota > Actinomycetes > Kitasatosporales > Streptomycetaceae > Streptomyces > Streptomyces sp. NPDC101225. Next base: position 48,637 of record NZ_JBIWOE010000007.1, on the reverse strand, counting down.
CCTCCACCAAGCTCTCGTTCATCACGGACTTCGGCTGGAAGATCGGCCCGATCCTGTTCGTGGTCTGGGCGCTGTTCATGATCCTGGCCATGTCCAACGGCGTGAACCTCACCGACGGTCTGGACGGCCTGGCCACCGGCGCCTCCGTGCTCGTCTTCGGCGCCTACACCTTCATCGGCGTCTGGCAGTTCCAGGAGTCGTGCGCCAACGCGCAGACCCTCACCAACCCCAACGCCTGCTACGAGGTGCGCGACCCCCTCGACCTCGCGGTCATCGCCTCGGCGCTGATGGGAGCCTGCCTCGGCTTCCTGTGGTGGAACACCTCGCCCGCCAAGATCTTCATGGGCGACACCGGTTCGCTCGCGCTCGGCGGTGTCCTCACCGGCCTCGCCATCTGCTCCCGCACCGAGCTGCTGGTGGCCATCATGGGCGGCCTCTTCGTCCTCATCACCATGTCGGTCGTCATCCAGGTCGGCTCCTTCCGCCTGACCGGCCGGCGGGTCTTCCGCATGGCGCCGCTCCAGCACCACTTCGAACTCAAAGGCTGGTCCGAAGTCCTCGTGGTGGTCCGCTTCTGGATCATCCAGGGCATCTGTGTGATCGTCGGACTGGGTCTCTTCTACGCCGGATGGGCAGCGGACAAGTGACCGACTGGCAGGGCAAGCACGTCACCGTCGCCGGGCTCGGCGTCTCGGGAATCCCGGCGGCCAAGGTGCTGCACGCGCGCGGGGCGGCCGTCACGGTCGTCAACGACGGCGACGACGCACGCGCGCGTGAACAGGCCGCCGAACTGGAGGCGCTGGGCATCACGGTGCGCCTCGGTGACGGCGCCACCCTGCCCGAGGGCACCGAACTCGTCGTCACCGCACCGGGCTGGAAGCCGGACAAGCCCCTGTTCGCCGCGGCCCGCGAAGCCGGCCTGGAGATCTGGGGCGACGTCGAACTCGCCTGGCGCCTGCGCGGCCCCGGCGCGGCCCCCTGGCTGGCGGTCACCGGCACCAACGGCAAGACCACCACCGTCCAGATGCTGGCGTCGATCCTGAAGGCCGCCGGACTGCGCACCGCCGCCGTGGGCAACATCGGCGTCTCCCTGCTCGACGTGGTGCTCGGCGACGAGCAGTACGACGTGTTGGCCGTCGAGTTGTCGAGCTACCAGCTGCACTGGGCGCCCTCGCTGCGCGCCCACTCCGCCGCCGTCCTGAACCTGGCGCCGGACCACCTCGACTGGCACGGCTCCATGGAGGCCTACGCGGCCGACAAGGGCCGTGTCTACGAGGGCAATCGCGTCGCCTGCGTCTACAACGCCGCCGACAAGGCCACCGAGGACCTGGTGCGCGAGGCGGACGTCGAGGAGGGCTGCAGGGCCGTCGGCTTCACCCTCGGCACCCCGGGCCCCTCCCAACTCGGCGTCGTGGAGGGCATCCTGGTCGACCGCGCCTTCGTCGAGAACCGGCACAAGAACGCCCAGGAACTGGCCGAGATCTCCGACGTCGATCCGCCGGCCCCGCACAACATCGCCAACGCCCTTGCGGCGGCGGCCCTCGCGCGTGCCTTCGGGGTGCCCGCCGCGGCCGTACGCGACGGGCTGCGGAACTTCACGCCGGACGCGCACCGCATCGCGCACGTGGCCGACGTGGACGGGGTGGCGTACATCGACGACTCCAAGGCGACCAACACGCACGCCGCCGAGGCGTCGTTGGCGGCGTACGGGTCCATCGTGTGGATCGCGGGCGGCCTCGCCAAGGGCGCGACCTTCGACGAACTGGTCGCCAAGTCGGCACCGCGGCTCCGCGGCGCCGTGCTCATCGGCAGGGACCGCGCCCTGATCCGGGAAGCCCTCGCGCGACACGCGCCGGAAGTACCCGTCGTCGACCTCGACCGGACCGACACTGGGGCGATGCTCGCGGCCGTCCAGGAGGCCAGGCGGCTCGCGGAGCCGGGCGACACGGTGCTGCTGGCTCCGGCCTGCGCCTCCATGGACATGTTCGCCAACTACAACAAGCGCGGTGACGCGTTCGCGGAGGCGGTTCGCGAACTCGGCTCCTGACCGACGCAGCGGAGGCGCTGATGCCCAGTAGCCGTACCGGACGGCCGCCCGTGCAGCGGGCCGCCAGACGCCCCGCCGCTTCCCGGCCGGCGCGCGAGAACCCCGTGACGCGGCTCCACGCGAACGCCCGCAGGGCCTGGGACCGGCCGCTGACCGCGTACTACCTGATCGTCGGCGGCAGTGTGCTGATCACCGTCCTCGGCCTGGTGATGGTCTACTCGGCCTCCCAGATCACGGCGCTGCAGATGTCGCTGCCGGGCTCGTACTTCTTCCGCAAGCAGCTGCTCGCCGCCGTGATCGGCGCAGTCCTGCTGCTGATCGCCTCGCTGATGCCGGTGAAGCTGCACCGGGCGCTCGCCTACCCGATGCTCGCGGGCGCCGTCTTCCTGATGGCGCTGGTGCAGGTGCCGGGGATAGGGATGTCGGTCAACGGCAACCAGAACTGGATCGCGCTCGGCGGCTCCTTCCAGATCCAGCCCAGCGAGTTCGGCAAGCTCGCCCTGGTGCTGTGGGGCGCGGACCTGATGGCCCGCAAACAGGACAAGAAGCTGCTCAACCAGTGGAAGCACATGCTGGTGCCGCTCGTGCCGGTCGCCTTCATGCTGCTGGGACTGATCATGCTCGGCGGCGACATGGGCACCGCGATCATCCTCACCGCGATCCTGTTCGGTCTGCTGTGGCTGGCCGGGGCACCGACGCGCCTGTTCGCCGGCGTGCTGTCGATCGCCGCCGTCATCGGTGTGATCCTCATCAAGACCAGCCCCAACCGCATGGCCCGGCTGTCCTGCATCGGCGCCACCTCGCCGCAGTCCGGCCCGGCCGACTGCTGGCAGGCCGTGCACGGGATCTACGCGCTCGCATCGGGCGGAATCTTCGGGTCCGGACTCGGCGCGAGTGTGGAAAAATGGGGCCAACTCCCCGAGGCCCACACGGACTTCATCTTCGCCGTCACCGGTGAGGAACTGGGTCTGGCGGGGACGCTGTCGGTGCTCGCCCTGTTCGCGGCTCTAGGCTATGCGGGTATCCGCGTGGCCGGACGCACGGAGGACCCCTTCGTCAGGTATGCCGCGGGAGGCGTGACCACCTGGATCACCGCGCAGGCGGTGATCAACATCGGTGCGGTGCTCGGCCTGCTGCCGATCGCCGGCGTCCCCCTCCCGCTGTTCTCCTACGGAGGGTCCGCCCTGCTGCCGACCATGTTCGCCATCGGGCTGCTGATCGCGTTCGCGCGTGACGAGCCCGCTGCGCGGGCGGCGCTTTCCGTGCGGCAACCTCGCTTTGGTAGAAAGCGGGCGGGAGGCGTACGGAACCGGGGGCCTCGGAGATGGAACACGATGCGACGGCGCGCCTAGGCGGCGCGTTCGTCCGGAGAGCGGTGAATTTCGGTGCATGTCGTACTCGCCGGTGGGGGGACCGCCGGCCACATCGAGCCCGCGCTCGCCCTCGCGGACGCCCTGCGCAGGCAGGATCCGACCGTGGGGATCACGGCCCTGGGCACGGAGCGCGGTCTGGAGACCACGCTCGTTCCGCAGCGGGGCTACGAGCTCGCGCTGATCCCGGCGGTGCCGCTGCCGCGCAAGCCGACGCCCGAACTGATCACCGTCCCGGGCCGGCTGCGCGGCACGATCAAGGCGACCGAGCAGGTCCTGGAGCGCACCAAGGCGGACTGCGTGGTGGGCTTCGGCGGCTACGTCGCCCTGCCCGGCTACCTCGCGGCCAAGCGCCTGGGCGTGCCGATCGTGATCCACGAGGCCAACGCCCGCCCGGGCCTGGCCAACAAGATCGGCTCGCGCTACGCCGCCCAGGTCGCCGTCGCCACGCCGGACAGCAAGCTGCGCAACTCCCGCTACATCGGCATTCCGCTGCGCCACACCATCGCCACCCTGGACCGGGCCGCCGCCCGCCCCGAGGCCCGCGCGATGTTCGGGCTCGACCCCAACCTGCCCACGCTGCTGGTCTCCGGCGGTTCGCAGGGCGCCCGCCGGCTCAACGAGGTGGTCCAGCAGGTCGCTCCCTGGCTCCAGCAGGCGGGCATCCAGATCCTGCACGCGGTCGGCCCGAAGAACGAACTGCCGCAGGTGCAGCAGATGCCGGGAATGCCCCCGTACATCCCGGTAAGTTACCTGGACCGGATGGACCTCGCGTACGCGGCGGCCGACATGATGCTCTGCCGCGCGGGCGCGATGACCGTCGCCGAACTCTCCGCCGTCGGGCTCCCGGCCGCCTACGTCCCGCTGCCCATCGGCAACGGCGAACAGCGGCTGAACGCCCAGCCGGTGGTGAAGGCCGGCGGCGGACTGCTCGTCGACGACGCGGAACTGACGCCCGACTGGGTGCGGGCGAGCGTGCTGCCCGTGCTCGCCGATCCGCACCGGCTGTACGAGATGTCCCGCGCCGCCGCCGAGTTCGGCCGCCGGGACGCCGACGACCTGCTCGTCGGCATGGTGTACGAGGCGGTCTCCGCCGGCCGTGCACGCCGATAGGGACCGTATTTCGAGGTAGGCGAAGGGCAGGAAGCGTGGCCGGACCGACCACCGCCGAGCGCGGTGAACGCCAGCAGGAGTCGTCCGGCCCGCCTCCGGTACGGAGGTTGAGGCTTCCGCGCCCTCGTACGATCATCATCCTTGCCGTCGCGCTGGTCCTTCTCGGGGCGGGCGCCGTCTGGCTGTTGTACGGCTCGCAGTGGACGCGCGTGGAGCGGGTATCGGTCTCCGGCACCCGGGTGCTGACGCCGGAGCAGGTCCGCGAGGCCGCCCAAGTCCCCGTCGGGGCACCGCTGATTTCCGTGGACACCGACGCGATCGAGACGCGTCTGGCCCGGAAACTGCGCCGAATTGACACGGTTGACGTGGTTCGTTCCTGGCCTCATGGAATCGGCCTGAAAGTGGTTGAGCGCACTCCGGTTCTGGTGGTGCAAAAAGGCGGAAACTTCGTCGAAGTGGACGACGGTGGTGTCCGTTTCGCCACGGTTTCCCGGGCCCCGAAAGGCGTTCCCGCACTGGAATTGGCGCCGTCCTCCTCGGGTTCCTCCGCGGCGAGCCTGCGGCGCTTCGGAGAGGACCGGCTGGTGCGCGAGGCGGTGCGGGTCGCCGGCGCCGTTCCGGCCGCCGTGGCCCGGCGGACCGAAGCCGTCAAGGTGCGCTCCTTCGACGACATCTCACTGGAGTTGAGCGACGGCCGTACCGTCGCCTGGGGAAGCGGCGAGAAGGGTTCCGCAAAGGCCCGTACGCTCACCGCTCTCATGAAAGCGGCGCCCCGTGCGCGGCACTTCGACGTCTCGGTTCCCACCGCCCCTGCGTCATCGGGGAGTTGACGCACATCCGCGCAGGCCAGCACCCTGGCTGGGCACCGCTATGGCTGATCACATAGGGTGAAAAGAAAAACGGGAGGTTCGGCGTGTTCGTTGAACGTGCGCCACTTGTCGACTTAGTGTCCTGTTGGGAAGAGTCCAGCGAACAGACACACTGGTAACCCTAAACTTCAACGTTAGGGTTTGGGTCGGCGATACGGACCGTCCCAATCGGCATCAGTCGTACGACCGCGGCAAGGCCCGCGAGAGGACGACACGTAACTCGAGGCGAGAGGCCTTCGACGTGGCAGCACCGCAGAACTACCTCGCAGTCATCAAAGTCATCGGTGTCGGCGGCGGTGGTGTCAATGCCATCAACCGGATGATCGAGGTCGGTCTCAAGGGTGTCGAGTTCATTGCCATCAACACGGACGCACAGGCGCTGTTGATGAGCGACGCCGACGTCAAGCTCGACGTCGGCCGTGAACTCACCCGCGGACTCGGCGCCGGAGCCAACCCGGCCGTCGGCCGCAAGGCCGCCGAGGACCACCGCGAGGAGATCGAAGAGGTCCTCAAGGGGGCCGACATGGTCTTCGTGACGGCCGGTGAAGGCGGCGGCACCGGCACCGGCGGCGCGCCCGTCGTGGCCAACATCGCCCGCTCCCTGGGCGCCCTCACCATCGGTGTGGTCACCCGCCCGTTCACCTTCGAGGGACGGCGCCGGGCCAACCAGGCCGAGGACGGCATCGCCGAGCTCCGCGAAGAGGTCGACACCCTCATCGTGATCCCGAACGACCGGCTGCTGTCCATCTCGGACCGCCAGGTCTCGGTGCTGGACGCCTTCAAGTCGGCCGACCAGGTCCTGCTCTCCGGCGTCCAGGGCATCACCGACCTCATCACCACGCCCGGCCTGATCAACCTCGACTTCGCCGACGTCAAGTCGGTCATGTCGGAAGCCGGTTCGGCCCTCATGGGCATCGGCTCGGCCCGCGGCGACGACCGCGCGGTGGCCGCGGCCGAGATGGCGATCTCCTCGCCGCTGCTGGAGGCGTCCATCGACGGCGCCCGCGGCGTGCTGCTCTCCATCTCCGGCGGCTCCGACCTCGGTCTGTTCGAGATCAACGAGGCCGCGCAGCTGGTGAGCGAGGCCGCCCACCCCGAGGCCAACATCATCTTCGGCGCGGTGATCGACGACGCCCTCGGCGACGAGGTGCGGGTCACGGTCATCGCGGCCGGCTTCGACGGCGGCCAGCCGCCCGCCAAGCGGGAGAACGTCCTCGGCTCGTCCTCCCCCTCCACCCGCCGCGAGGAGCCGGCCCCCGCGCGGCAGTCCGAGAGCCGCCCCTCCTTCGGCTCGCTCGGCAGCGTCACGCCGAAGGAGAACGCGGAGCCCGCACCCGAGCCGGCGAACGAGCTCCCGGCCACCCCGCCGGTCCCGCCGTCGCGGTCCTACGCGGAAAGCGGCGCGGAGGAGCTGGACGTCCCGGACTTCCTGAAGTGATAGGACAGCATTCCGGGACAAGCACCGTGAACGGCGCGCACTTCGCTTTCACCGACCGGTGGGGCGGGGTGAGCGCCGTTCCGTACGAGCAGCTCAACCTCGGCGGAGCGGTCGGTGACGACGCCGGCGCGGTACGGGCCAATCGCGAGCTGGCGGCCACGTCCCTCGGCCTCGACCCGGCCCGGGTGGTCTGGATGAACCAGGTGCACGGCGCGGAGGTGGCGGTGGTCGACGGACCGTGGGGCGATCGTCCCGCGCCCGAGGTCGACGCCGTCGTCACGGCGCGGCGCGGTCTCGCCCTCGCCGTCCTCACCGCCGACTGCACCCCCGTCCTGCTCGCCGACCCCGTCGCCGGGGTGGTGGCCGCGGCCCACGCGGGGCGGCCCGGCATGGTCGCCGGGATCGTCCCCGCCGCCGTACGGGCCATGACCGAACTCGGTGCCGAGCCGGGCCGGATCGTGGCCCGCACCGGCCCCGCCGTGTGCGGCCGGTGCTACGAAGTGCCCGAGGAGATGCGCGCCGACGTGGCCGCCGTGGAACCGGCGGCGCACTCCGAGACGAGCTGGGGCACCCCCGCGGTCGACGTGACCGCCGGAGTGCTCGCCCAGCTCGAACGGCTCGGGGTGCGCGACCGGGAGCAGTCGCCGGTGTGCACGATCGAGTCGGGCGATCACTTCTCGTACCGTCGCGACCGGACCACGGGGCGACTCGCGGGATATGTCTGGCTGGACTGAGGGGCATGACGGACCGTAAGCGCGAACTCGCCGCGAACCTGGCGAAGGTGGAGCGTCGTATCGCCGCCGCCTGTGACGCCGCCGGACGCAAGCGCGAGGAGGTGACCCTGATCGTGGTCACCAAGACGTACCCGGCGAGCGACGTGAGGATCCTGTCGGAGCTCGGTGTGCGGCACGTGGCGGAGAACCGGGACCAGGACGCGGCGCCCAAGGCCGCGGAGTGCTCGGATCTGCCGCTGACATGGCATTTCGTGGGCCAGTTGCAGACCAACAAGGTCCGTTCCGTGGTCGGTTATGCCGACTTCGTGCAATCCGTCGACCGGGCCCGGCTGGTCACGGCGCTCTCCAAGGAGGCCGTGCGGCAGGGGCGCGAGATCGGCTGCCTGGTCCAGGTCGCGCTGGACGCGGACGAGGGCGGGCGGGGCGAGCGCGGGGGCGTCGGGCCCGACGGAATCGAAGAGTTGGGCGAACTGGTCGCCCGGTCGCCGGGTCTGCGGTGGGACGGTCTGATGACCGTCGCGCCGCTGACCGGGCCGTACGCGGGCCGTGAACGGGCGGCGTTCGAGCGGTTGATGGATTTGTCGACCGACCTGCGCCGAACCCGTCCGGCTGCGAACATGGTCTCGGCAGGAATGAGTGCGGACCTCGAACAGGCCGTGGCGGCCGGGGCGACACATGTACGCGTCGGTACGGCGGTACTCGGAGTCCGCCCCGGGCTCGGGTAACGTCGCCAGGAAGTCGGACCACAGCAGAAAATATGGTCAATGTCGTCGAAGGCGGGCGCAACGACCTCGTGGATCGCGGGCACTTGGCGGTCGTCAGCGGATCCACCACAGAGCGGAGGACTCAGAGCATGGCCGGCGCGATGCGCAAGATGGCGGTCTACCTCGGCCTCGTGGAGGACGATGGGTACGACGGCAGGGGATTCGACCCCGATGACGATTTCGAGCCCGAGCTGGACCCCGAGCCCGAACGGGATCACAGGCGGCATGAACCGTCCCACCAGCAGCACGTGGCACATCAGTCCCAAAGGGACGAAGAGGTGCGAATCGTGCAGCCGCCGGCGGCGCGTGAACCGGTCGGCCGTTCCGCTTCGCTACCCGCGGAATCCGGTCGTCCGGCGCGTATCGCGCCCGTGGCGTCCATCACACAAGAACGCGCAAGCCTGGAGAAGAACGCACCGGTGATCATGCCCAAGGTCGTGTCGGAACGAGAGCCTTACCGGATCACCACACTCCACCCGCGGACCTACAACGAGGCCCGTACCATCGGGGAACACTTCCGTGAGGGCACCCCGGTGATCATGAATCTGACTGAGATGGATGACACAGACGCGAAGCGACTTGTCGACTTTGCGGCAGGATTGGTGTTTGGTCTTCACGGCAGCATCGAGCGGGTGACGCAGAAGGTGTTCCTGTTGTCGCCTGCTAACGTCGATGTCACGGCGGAGGACAAGGCCCGCATCGCAGAGGGCGGGTTCTTCAACCAGAGCTGAGACGCACGACCGGAATCAGCGGTACAAAGCAGTATCAAGCAGCACGGAAACAGGGGAGAGGGAAGCACGAGTCATGAGCGTGGTCCTTGATGTGATCTACATCGCGCTGATGTGCTTCCTCATCGTGCTCATCTTCCGGTTGGTCATGGACTACGTCTTCCAGTTCGCCCGCTCATGGCAACCCGGCAAGGCGATGGTGGTCGTTCTGGAGGCCACCTACACTGTCACTGATCCACCACTCAAGCTTCTGCGGCGGTTCATCCCGCCGTTGCGTCTCGGGGGCGTGGCGCTCGACCTGTCCTTCTTCGTACTGATGATCATCGTCTACATCCTGATCTCGATCGTGAGCCGGCTGTGATGAGCGATGTGACCTACCGTCTTGCCGAATGCCGACGACTACGTTGAGGTGAAGAGATGCCGTTGACCCCCGAGGACGTGCGGAACAAGCAGTTCACGACCGTCCGCCTCCGAGAAGGCTATGACGAGGACGAGGTCGATGCCTTCCTCGACGAGGTCGAAGCCGAACTGACCCGCCTGCTCCGGGAAAACGAGGACCTGCGCGCCAAGCTGGCCGCGGCCACCCGTGCCGCCGCCCAGAACCAGCAGAACATGCGCAAGCCTCCGGAGGGTCCCGGCGGTCCTGGTGGTCCCGGTGGACCTGGTGGGCCCGGTGGCCCCGGTCCGCAGGACCAGCAGCACCCGCAGCACCCGCAGCACCCGCAGCAGGGCATGCGCGGTCCCGGCGCTCCCGTGCCCGCCGGCATATCGGGCCCGCCGCAGCAGCAGATGGGCGGCCCCATGGGAGGCCCGCCCCAGCTGCCCAGCGGTGCTCCGCAGCTGCCCGCCGGTCCCGGTGGTGGTCAGGGCGGTCACCAGGGTCCCGGTCCGATGGGTCAGGGGCCGATGGGTCAGGGCCCCATGGGCCAGGGCCCGATGGGCGGCCAGCCCCCCATGCAGCAGCAGATGGGCGGTCCGATGGGCGGCCCCATGGGTGGCCCGATGGGCGGCCCCGGTCAGGGCCCCGGCGGCGACAGCGCCGCCCGCGTCCTCTCGCTGGCCCAGCAGACCGCCGACCAGGCGATCGCCGAGGCCCGTTCCGAAGCCAACAAGATCGTGGGCGAGGCGCGTTCGCGTGCCGAGGGCCTCGAGCGTGACGCCCGCGCCAAGGCCGACGCGCTGGAGCGGGACGCGCAGGAGAAGCACCGCGTCGCGATGGGCTCCCTGGAGTCCGCCCGCGCCACGCTGGAGCGCAAGGTCGAGGACCTGCGCGGCTTCGAGCGCGAGTACCGTACGCGCCTGAAGTCGTACCTCGAGTCCCAGCTGCGTCAGCTGGAGACCCAGGCCGACGACTCGCTGGCTCCGCCGCGCACCCCGGCGACCGCGTCCCTGCCGCCGTCCCCCGCGCCTTCCATGGCACCGGCCGGCGCGAGCGCCCCGTCGTACGGCGGCAACCAGAGCATGGGCGGTGCGCCGAGCCCCGCTGCCCCGTCCTACGGCGGCCAGCAGCAGATGTCCCCGGCGATGACCCAGCCGATGGCGCCGGTCCGCCCGCAGAGCCCGTCCCCGATGGGTCAGGCCCCCTCGCCGATGCGCGGGTTCCTGATCGACGAGGACGACAACTGACGGCCGTCCCGGCCAGTAGTACGCGGTAGGCGTCGGCAGCGTTCACCAAGGGCGGGGCCCCGGATTTCGATCCGGGGCCCCGCCCTTTTACGCGTGTTGATCTCTGTTGTCGGCCGCTCACGGAGCCGGGCCCGGCCGCTCCTCCGGCGGCCGGGCCCGGGGCGTGCCGCGCGGTTACGCCTTGTGGAGGCGGAACGTGAGCGACAGGCCCTCGTCGGTGAACGGGGCGCCGTAGGAGTCGTCGGCCTCGCCCTGGGCGAAGTCGGTGGCCAGGACCTCGTCCGAGATCAGGCCCGCGTGCTCGGACAGGGCGGCGATGACCGCCGGGTCCGTGGACGTCCAGCGCAGGGCGATCCGGTCCGCGACGTCGAGGCCGCTGTTCTTGCGGGCCTCCTGGATCAGGCGGATCGCGTCGCGGGCGAGGCCCGCCCGGCGCAGCTCCTCGGTGAGCTCCAGGTCGAGGGCGACCGTGGCACCCGCGTCGGACGCCACCGACCAGCCCTCGCGCGGGGTCTCGGTGATGATCACCTCGTCCGGGGCGAGGGTGATCGTCTCACCGTCGACCTCGACCGTCGCGGTGCCCTCGCGCAGGGCCAGGGACAGCGCGGCGGCGTCCGCGTTCGCGACGGCCTTCGCCACGTCCTGGACGCGCTTGCCGAACCGCTTGCCCAGGGCGCGGAAGTTGGCCTTCGCCGTGGTGTCGACCAGGCTGCCGCCGACCTCGGACAGGGAGGCGAGGGAGCTGACGTTCAGCTCCTCCGTGATCTGCGTGTGCAGTTCACGGTCGAGCGCGTCGAAGCCGGACGCGGCGACGAGCGCCCGGGACAGCGGCTGGCGGGTCTTCACGCCCGACTCGGCGCGCGTGGCACGGCCCAGTTCGACGAGACGGCGGACGAGGACCATCTGCCTCGACAGCTCGGGGTCGATCGCCGACAGGTCCGCCTCCGGCCAGGAGGACAGGTGCACCGACTCCGGCGCGCCCGGCGTCACCGGCACGACCAGGTCCTGCCACACCCGCTCGGTGATGAACGGGGTCAGCGGGGCCATCAGCTTGGTGACCGTCTCCACGACCTCGTGCAGGGTGCGCAGCGCCGCCTTGTCGCCCTGCCAGAAGCGGCGGCGGGAGCGGCGGACGTACCAGTTGGAGAGGTCGTCGACGAACGCGGACAGGAGCTTTCCGGCGCGCTGGGTGTCGTAGGTCTCCAGCGACTCGGTCACCTGGTCGGTGAGCGCGTGCAGTTCGCTCAGCAGCCAGCGGTCCAGCACCGGGCGGTCGGCCGGGGCCGGGTCCGCCGCGCTGGGCGCCCAGTTCGAGGTGCGCGCGTACAGGGCCTGGAAGGCGACCGTGTTCCAGTACGTCAGCAGGGTCTTGCGGACGACCTCCTGGATGGTGCCGTGACCCACGCGGCGTGCCGCCCACGGGGAGCCGCCGGCCGCCATGAACCAGCGCACCGCGTCCGCGCCGTGCTGGTCCATCAGCGGGATCGGCTGCAGGATGTTGCCCAGGTGCTTGGACATCTTGCGGCCGTCCTCGGCGAGGATGTGGCCGAGGCAGACGACGTTCTCGTACGAGGACCTGTCGAAGACCAGGGTGCCGACGGCCATCAGCGTGTAGAACCAGCCGCGGGTCTGGTCGATCGCCTCGCAGATGAACTGCGCCGGGTAACGGGCCTCGAACAGCTCCTTGTTCTTGTACGGGTAGCCCCACTGCGCGAACGGCATCGAACCCGAGTCGTACCAGGCGTCGATGACCTCCGGCACGCGCGTGGCCGTCTGCCGGCACTCGGGGCACGGGAAGGTGACGTCGTCGATGTACGGGCGGTGCGGGTCCAGGCCGGACTGGTCGGTGCCGGTCAGCTCGGTGAGCTGCGCCCGGGAGCCGACGCAGGTGAGATGGCCCTCCTCACAGCGCCAGATCGGCAGCGGGGTGCCCCAGTAGCGGTTGCGGGACAGCGCCCAGTCGATGTTGTTGTTCAGCCAGTCGCCGTACCGGCCGTGCTTGACCGTGTCCGGGAACCAGTTGGTGTTCTCGTTCTCCTGGAGGAGGCGGTCCTTGACGGCCGTGGTGCGGATGTACCAGGACGGCTGCGCGTAGTAGAGGAGCGCGGTGTGGCAGCGCCAGCAGTGCGGGTAGCTGTGCTCGTACGGGATGTGCTTGAACAGCAGGCCGCGCTGCTGGAGGTCCTCGGTGAGCTTTTCGTCCGCCTTCTTGAAGAAGACACCGCCGACCAGCGGGACATCCTGGTCGAAGGTGCCGTCGGGGCGGACCGGGTTGACCACGGGCAGGCCGTAGGCGCGGCAGACCTTGAGGTCGTCCTCGCCGAAGGCGGGGGACTGGTGGACCAGGCCCGTGCCGTCCTCGGTCGTGACGTATTCGGCGTTGACGACGAAATGGGCGGGTTCCGGGAACTCGACGAGCTCGAACGGTCGTTGATACGTCCAGCGCTCCATCTCGGCGCCGGTGAAGGTCTGGCCGGTGGTCTCCCAGCCCTCGCCGAGCGCCTTGCCGACGAGGGGTTCGGCGACGACGACCTTCTCCTCGCCGTCGGTCGCCACGACGTAGGTGACCCCGGGGTGCGCGGCGACAGCCGTGTTGGAGACCAGCGTCCAGGGGGTCGTCGTCCACACCAGGAGCGCGGCCTCGCCGGCGAGCGGACCGGAGGTGAGCGGGAAACGGACGTAGACGGACGGGTCGACGACCGTCTCGTAGCCCTGCGCCAGCTCGTGGTCGGACAGGCCGGTGCCGCAGCGGGGGCACCAGGGGGCGACGCGGTGGTCCTGGACCAGCAGGCCCTTGTCGAAGATCGTCTTGAGCGACCACCAGACCGACTCGATGTACTCGGGGTCCATCGTGCGGTAGGGGTCGGTGAGGTCGGTCCAGTACCCCATGCGGGTCGTGAGCTCTTCGAAGGCGTCCGTGTACCGGGTCACCGACTCGCGGCACTTGGCGTTGAACTCGGCGATGCCGTACGCCTCGATGTCCTGCTTGCCGCTGAAGCCGAGCTCCTTCTCCACCGCGAGCTCCACCGGGAGGCCGTGGCAGTCCCAGCCGGCCTTGCGGGCCACGTGGTGGCCGCGCATGGTGCGGAAGCGGGGGAAGACGTCCTTGAAGACGCGGGCCTCGATGTGGTGGGCGCCCGGCATGCCGTTGGCGGTGGGCGGGCCCTCGTAGAAGACCCACTCGGGGCGGCCCTCGGACTGTTCCAGGGTCTTGGCGAAGATCTTCTGCTCGCGCCAGAAGTCGAGCACGGCGTGCTCCAGCGCGGGCAGGTCGACCTGGGCGGGCACCTGGCGGTACGTCGGCGTTGTCATCAGCGGGCTTCCTCCGGCGGACTTGCTGCCTTCCGTCCGGAGGGACGAGAGCCGTGTCTGTCTCTACGCCGGTTTCGGCGGGCTCCCGCGGTACCACCCTCCTTGGCCCGCCGGCGCCGGGTGTGCGACGGTGAGCCCCCTCATTGGGGTCGCGATGCCGGTTCTACCGGCCGCTGCCTGTCGGCTGCGGCTTTCTTCCGGCGGCTCCGGGGTGATCTTCGCGTCGCGCTCGCCCCCGGGCTTCCACCGTCCCCGGGTCGCTCTGGGCCGCGTACGCCGCTACTCGTCCCCATCCATGCTTTTCGCTGCGCCCAGTGTACGGCGCCGCGAGGACAGCGGCCGACCGATTTCGGGGTACCCGGGGGTCCGGCGGCCGGGCGGCCGGAGATGACCCGAATGGGGCGGTACGCGTGTTCGGATTCTGGGACGGGTGGCCCGGCGGATTACCCCGCGGGGAGCTGGGCACAACGCATGCAGGCTCGCGGAGCGGCGTGCGCGGGCCGGGCGAATCGGGCGGTGTGCCCCGTTGCCGCGGGACTGAAGTCGATTTATCGTCCCAGCACGATTCGCGTGCAAGATCACAAAATGTGAAGGGGCCGCGGCCATGGTGGCGAAAAAGACCGCCGTACAGCAGCCGGCGTCGTCCACGGCGGCCATGCGGGGGGTGGCCGGAGGGGGAGGGCCGGGCGCGGCGAAGCACGCCGGGAAGCCCGCCACCAAGAGAGCGACGTCGGCCTCCGGCACGGCTTCGCCGGCCAGGTCGGCCGCGGGGGAGGGCCGGGGCGGAGCGGGGGGCACGGGGGCGGCCGGGGCGAAGGGCGGCGAAGGACGGGGCTCGCACGAGCGAGGCGCCGGCAAGAAGACCGTGACGGGTGCGCCCGCGACCGGGAAGTCCGGGGAGGGGACCGGCGCGGGCAGGAGGACCGAGGGCGGGAAGGGCGCGGCCAAGGCGTCCGCGTCCGCGGCCGCGAAGAGCAGGGCAGGAAGGACCGGGGACGCGGCGGCTACGGCCGACGCGGGCACGACCAGGGGGACCGCGGCCGGGAAGCCCGCGGCCAGGAGGACCACGGCTGCGAAGACCGCGGCGAAGAAGGGCCCGGCTGCAGGGGTGGGCGACGAGGAGACCACCGCCGCGAAGGGCGCGGCCGGGAAGGCTGCGGGTACCAAGACCGCGGCCGGGAAGTCCGCGGCCAGGAAGGGCTCGGCTTCAAGGACCACGGCCGCGAAGACCACGGCCAGGAAGGGCGGTGCCGTGAAGCCTGCCGGTAGGAAGACCGCGGCTTCGGGGACCGAGGGTGAGGAGACCGCGGCGAAGAAGGCCGTGGGCAGGAAGGCCGCGGCCACGAAGCGCGCGGGCAGGAGGACCGCGGCCGCCGAGGCCGCGGAGCAGGAGGCCCCGGCGAGGGAGAGCGCGGGCGGCGGCCGGGGCGCCGCGTCCGAGGCCGCGGACGAGGAGGCCACGGCCGGGACGGCGGCGGCCGCGAGGGGCCGTACCGGGAAGGCCGCGGCCACGAAGCGCGCGGGCAGGAAGCCGGCGGCCGCGAAGACCGCGGCCAAGGCGGCCGTGGCCGCGAAGGCCGGGGGCAAGGCGGCCGCGGCTGCCGGGTCCGCGGGCGGCAAGAGCTCGGCCGGCGGGCGTGCGGGTGAGGAGAGCACGGTCGCGAAGGGCAAGGCCACGCGCGCCAAGAGTGCGGGTGTGGGCAGGAAACGTACGGCCAAGACGGTGGGTGCGGCTCAGGCCGCGGAGGAGACGGGAGCCACTGAGGTGGTTGCGAAGAAGACTCCAGGCACGGCCACGGCGGCGAAGACGGCCCTGCCCAAGGCGCGAATCGCCGCGGCGGAGCCCGGCGAACTGGCGGTACGTCCCGGTGAGGACCCCTGGACCCCCCAGGAGGTCGAGGAGGCGCGGGCCGAGCTGCACGCCGAGGCGACCCGGCTGAACGAGGAGATCACCTCGTCCGAGAACGCCATCGCCGGCCTGATGCGGGACTCCGGCGACGGCGCGGGCGACGACCAGGCGGACACCGGCACCAAGAACATCACCCGCGAGCACGAGCTGGCGCTCGCCGCCAACGCGCGCGAGATGCTCGAACAGACGCAGCGCGCCCTGCAGCGGCTGGACGCCGGCACCTACGGTCTCTGCGAGAACTGCGGCAACCCCATCGGCAAGGCCCGGATGCAGGCGTTCCCGCGGGCCACCCTGTGCGTGGAGTGCAAGCAGAAGCAGGAACGCCGGTACTGATGGGGGCGGGAGGCGTGTCGTACCCTCGTCCTCAGTCAGGTATCTAGGTTGAGGGACTCACGTGGCAGAGGCGGAGCGCATCATCGGTACCCCGGACACCCCAGAGGCAGCGGGGGCCGAGCCGGAGCAGGGCGGTACCGCACGCCCTAGGGGCAAGCGCCGTGTCGTCGTGCTGTTCGCGGTCGCCGCGTTCGCGTACGCCCTCGACCTGATCAGCAAGATGATCGTGGTCGCCAAGCTGGAGCACCACGCGCCGATCCAGATCATCGGGGACTGGCTGAAGCTCGAGGCGATCCGCAACGCGGGCGCGGCCTTCGGCTTCGGCGAGGCCTTCACCGTGATCTTCACGGTGATCGCGGCGGCCGTCATCGTGGTGATCGCCCGGCTCGCCCGCAAGCTCTACAGCCTGCCCTGGGCGATCGCGCTCGGCCTGCTGCTCGGCGGCGCCCTCGGCAACCTCACCGACCGGATCTTCCGCTCGCCCGGCGTCTTCGAGGGCGCGGTCGTCGACTTCATCTCGCCCAAGGGCTTCGCGGTCTTCAACCTGGCGGACTCGGCGATCGTGTGCGGCGGCATCCTGATCGTGCTGCTGTCGTTCAAGGGGCTCGACCCGGACGGCACCGTCCACAAGGACTGACCGCGGGGAGGGGCGCGGCGGGGGTGCGGCGGGCTTGATCCACAGGCTCCGGTCCGGGCCGTCCGCCCCGTCCGGCATACTCGACGGGTGAGCACGATTCCCGAGATCCGTACCCTGCCCGTGCCCGACGGCCTGGAGGGCGAGCGCGTCGACGCCGCCATCTCCCGCATGTTCGGCTTCTCCCGGACCAAGGCGGCCGAGCTCGCCGCGGCGGGGAAGGTCACGGTCGACGGATCGGTGGCCGGGAAGTCGGAGCGGGTGCACGGCGGGGCGTGGCTCGAGGTCGAGATGCCGCAGGCGCCCGCGCCCGTGCAGATCGTCGCCGAGCCCGTCGAGGGCATGGAGATCGTGTACGACGACGATGACGTGGTCGTGATCGTCAAGCCGGTCGGCGTCGCCGCCCACCCGTCGCCCGGCTGGACCGGTACGACGGTCATCGGCGGACTGGCCGCCGCCGGCTACCGCATCTCCACCTCCGGCGCCGCCGAGCGCCAGGGCATCGTGCACCGCCTCGACGTGGGCACCTCGGGCCTGATGGTGGTGGCCAAGTCGGAGCGCGCGTACACCTCGCTCAAGCGGCAGTTCAAGGAGCGCACGGTCGACAAGCGGTACCACACGCTCGTCCAGGGCCACCCCGACCCGACCAGCGGCACCATCGACGCCCCCATCGGCCGCCACCCCCACCACGACTACAAGTGGGCGGTCACCGCCGACGGCAAGCCCTCCGTCACCCACTACGACCTCATCGAGGCGTTCCGCTCGGCCTCCCTGCTCGACGTGAAGCTGGAGACCGGCCGCACCCACCAGATCCGCGTCCACATGGCCGCCCACCGCCACCCCTGTGTCGGCGACCTCACCTACGGCGCCGACCCGACGCTCGCCAAGCGGCTGCATCTGACCCGCCAGTGGCTGCACGCCGTACGGCTCGGCTTCGAGCACCCCGGGGACGGGCAGTGGGCCGAGTTCGAGAGCGACTACCCGGCCGACCTGCAGAAGGCCCTGGACCAGGTCCGTGAGGAGACGTACGGATGAGCACGCACGCGTACGAGGTGCGCGTCGCCGGGGACCCCGCCGACCTGGAGACGTGCTTCGCTCTGCGCAAGGACGTCTTCGTCGCCGAGCAGGGGGTGCCCGAGGACCTGGAGTACGACGAGTACGACGCCGTGGCCGTGCATGTGCTGGCCGTGCGCGAGGACGGCGTGCCGCTCGGCACCGGGCGCCTGCTGCACGGCGCGGCGGCGGCCGCGAAGACCGGCGGCGATCCGGCGGTGGGCTCGCTCGGGCGGCTCGCGGTGACCCGGGACGCGCGCGGGCTCGGCGTCGGCGTGGCGCTGGTGCGGGCCATCGAGGACGCGGCACACGCGCGGGGGCTGGCGGCCGTGGACCTGCACGCGCAGACGCACGCGCTGGGGTTCTACGAGCGGCTCGGCTACGAGGCGTACGGACCGGAGTACCCGGAGGCGGGCATCCCGCACCGCGCGATGCGGCGCGTGCTGCGGCCCACGGGCTGAAGACGCTGGTCGGAGCGGCGGCGTGGCAGGCTTGAGGCCTGCTGCCGTACGTCGACCCGCCCGGAGCGCTGACCGTGGATCAGTTGGCCCTGCTGTTCGTGCTGTTGCTCGGGGCCCTGGTGAGTGTCCCGCTGGGGGACCGGTTCGGGCTGCCCGCGCCGGTGCTGATGACCCTGCTGGGGATCGTCCTTGCCGTGGTGGACTTCGTACCGAACGTCGACGTGCCGCCGGACCTCATCCTACCCCTGCTGCTCCCGCCGCTGCTGTACGCGGCGGTGCGGCGCACCTCCTGGCGGCAGTTCGCGGCCAATCGCCGGCCCATCTTCCTGCTGGCGGTGGCCCTGGTCTTCGTCACCACCGTGTGCGTCGCCGCCGTGGCGCACAGCATCGTGCCGGGGCTGCCCGTCGCCGCCGCCGTGGCGCTCGGCGCGCTCGTGGCGCCGCCCGACCCGGTCGCCGCGACGGCCGTCGCCGGGCAGCTGGGACTGCCCCGCCGGATCGTGTCCATCCTGGAGGGCGAGGGCCTGTTCAACGACGTGACGGCGATCGTGCTGTACCACGTCGCGGTCGCCGCCGCCGTCAGCGGTGACTTCCACGCGGGGAGGGCCGGGCTCGACCTGGTGCTGTCCGCCGTCGTCGCCGTCGCCGTCGGCGTGGCCCTGGGCTGGAGCGCCAACCGGCTCCTGGACCTGCTGGGCGACGCGACCCTGCAGGTCGGCCTGACGCTGCTGGTGCCCTACGCCTCGTACGTCCTCGCCGAGGAGCTGCACGGTTCCGGGGTGCTCGCCGTCCTGACCACCGCGCTGTTCCTCTCCGAGTACGGCACCGACCCCGACGACGTGATGACACGGCTCGCCGGGCACACGTTCTGGGACATCGTCGACACCCTCGTCACGGGCGTCGCGTTCGGTCTGGTCGGGCTCGAACTGCACAACGCGATCCGGACGGCGTCCGGGCACTGGAGCGAGATGCTCGGGTGGGCCGGCGTGATCGCGGCCGTGGTGGTCGTCGTACGGCTGGTGTACCTGCTGCCGGCGACCTGGCTCACCAAACGGCTGCACGCCCAGCGGGACCACGACGAGGACATCCCGATGAGCTGGCGGGAGACCGTCATCATGTGGTGGTCGGGGATGCGCGGAGTGGCCTCGGCGGCGCTGGCGCTGGCGATCCCGCTGGAGACCGAGGACGGCTCGGCCTTCCCGGACCGGGACGAGATCGTGTTCATCGCCTTCGGCGTGATCATGGCGACGCTGGTGCTCCAGGGACTGACTCTGCCGTGGCTGGTGAAGCGGCTCGGCGTGCGGTCCGACACGGAGCGGGAGAAGGAGTTCGAGAGGGCGCTTGCGGTGCGGGCGGCCAAGGCGGCCAGGCGGAGGCTGCGGGAGATCGAGGAGGTCGAGGAGCTGCCGGAGGAACTGTCCGAGCAGATGCTGCGGCGGGCCTTCGAGATCGGGGTGCGGATCAGCCCCGAGATGGGCGAGGAGGAGCGGCGGGAGGCGCACGAGATGCGGGTGCGCCGGCTCAAGCGGATGCGCCGGATCCAGGGCGAGTTGCTGAGCGCCGCGCGGCACGAGGTGCTGTCCGCGCGCAGTGAGCCGGGGGCTGACCCGGAGATCGTGGACCGGGTGCTGCGCCATCTGGACGTGCGCAGTCTGCGGTGACCCGCGGCGTCCGGCGGCGACCTCGACGCCCCGCCCTCTCCGTTTCGCGGCCTGTCCGCCTGCCGGGCTCAGGGCCTGTGGGCCTGTGGGCCCGTCCGCCCGTTCGCCCCGCCGCCCGGATATCGATCGCGAACGGCGACGAGGCTTCGTAGAGTCGCCTCATGGCTCGCAATGTCGTGATCAGTGGCGGCGGTACGGGAATCGGGCTCGCCGCGGCCCGAGTCTTCGCAGCGGACGGGGACCGTGTCCTGCTGCTGGGGCGCCGGGCGGACGTGCTCGGCAGGGCCGGGGTGCCCGGGGCGTCGACGTACGCCGCCGACCTCAGTGACCCGGCCGCGGTACGAGGCGTCGCCGGCTTCGTGGCGCAGGAGTTCGGGACGGTGGACGTGCTCGTCCACGGCGCCGGGGGCACCGGGCAGCTGGAGCCCGGGTCCGCGAGCGAGGACCCGCTCGACCGGGTCGCGCACGACTGGACCGTCAACTTCCGGATCAACACGCTGACCGCCGCGCTGCTCACGGAGGCGCTGAAGGACCGGCTCGCCTCCCCGGGCGGGCGGGTGCTGTTCGTCAGCTCCATCGCGGCGTACCGGGGGTCCGGGACCGGGGCGTACGCAGGCGCCAAGGCCGCGCTGCACCCGTACGCCCATGACCTGGCACGGGAGTTGGGGCCGCGCGGGATCACCGCGAACGTGGTCGCGCCGGGCTACGTCGAGGACACCGAGTTCTTCGGGGCGCGGATCGACCCGGCGCGGCGTGAGCGGCTCATCGCCGACACCTCGACCGGGCGCGCCGGTACGCCCGGTGACGTCGCCTCGACGCTGCACTGGCTCGCCTCCCCGGGCGCGGGCCACGTCACCTCGCAGATCGTCCAGGTCAACGGGGGCGCGGAGCGCGGCAACTGAGGCCGTACGGGCGCACCCGTACGGCCCCGGCGGCACTCCCGTCTCAGCCGCGCCCCGGCCGCGGCGGCTCCGGCACACGGCGCGCGGTGGCGGCGCCGTCGGAGTGGCCGTCGCGCCACTCCCGGTGGCCGTCGTGCTGCCCGTCCGCGGTGGGCCAGTCCGTCGGCAGGACCGCCTCCGCCGTGTTGACGCGGGGCAGGGCGTACGGGTGCTTCTTGCACAGCCAGTCGAGCATCTGCTCGCGCACCGTGACCCGGACCGTCCAGATGTCGTCCGCGTCCTTGGCCGTCACCAGGGCGCGGACCTGGATGGTGTTCGGGGTCGAGTCGGTGACCACCACGCCGCAGGCACGGCCGTCCCAGGCCGGGCACTCGCGCAGGATGTCCCGCAGCCGCTCGCGCATCTCCTCGACCGGCGCGGTGTGGTCGAGGTGCCAGTAGACGGTGCCCGTCATCTGGTTGCCGCCGCGCGACCAGTTCTCGAACGGCTTCGAGGTGAAGTACGACACCGGCATGGTGATCCGGCGCTCGTCCCAGGTCCGTACGGTCAGGAAGGTCAGGGTGACCTCCTCGACCGTGCCCCACTCGCCGTCGACCACGACCGTGTCGCCGATGCGCACCATGTCGCCGAAGGCGATCTGGAAGCCGGCGAACATGTTGCTGAGCGTCGACTGGGCGGCGACACCGGCGACGATGCCGACGAGGCCGGCCGACGCCAGCAGCGACGCGCCGGCCGCGCGCATGGCCGGGAACGTCAGCAGCATCGAGGCCACGGCCACCACCCCGACGATCGCCGTCACCACGCGCATGATCAGCGACACCTGGGTCCGCACCCGGCGCACCCGGGCGGCGTCGTGGTGGACGCGCGCGTAACGGCTGTAGGACGTCTCGACGATGGCGGCGGCGATCCGCACGACCAGCCACGCGGTGGCACCGATCAGGACCAGGGTCAGCACCTGGCCGATGCCGACCCGGTAGTCCCGGAAGCGCTGCAACTGGTCGTAGGAGCCTCTCAGGAAGGCGGCGCAGATCACCATCTGGTAGGGCACCCGGGCACGGCGCAGCAGCCCCCACAGCGGCGTCTCCCGGTGCCGTTCGTCGGCCTTGCGCAGCAGCTGATCGGTGGCCCAGCCGATGATCAGCGTGAGCACGACCGAGCCGCCGAGCACGATCAGCGGACGCAGTACGTTCTCCATGCCTCCGAACGTAACCGGCTGCGGGGGGTCATGAACATGTGAGTTGAACCTCGATCCGGGCAAGGCCGCGGGAGGGCGCTGTCGGACCCGGCTGGCACCATGGCCTCATGAACATCATGCTGTTTCACTCGACCTACGGCCTGCGGCCCGCGGTGCGCGAGGCCGCGGACCGGCTGCGCGGCGCCGGGCACGAGGTGTGGACCCCGGACCTCTTCGACGGGCGTACGTTCGAGACGGTCGAGGAGGGCATGGCGTTCAACGCGGAGACCGGCAAGGACGAGCTGCTCAAGCGGGCCGTCCTGGCCGCGGCCCCCTACTCGGAGCGAGGGCTCGTCTACGCCGGGTTCTCGCTCGGCGCCTCCGTCGCGCAGACCCTCGCGCTCGGCGACGAGAGAGCCCGGGGACTGCTGCTCCTGCACGGCACGTCGGACATCGCGCCGAACGCCGCGGTGGACGACCTGCCGGTCCAGCTGCACGTGGCCGAGCCCGACCCCTTCGAGACGGACGACTGGCTGAGCGCCTGGTATCTGCAGATGGGCAGGGCGGGCGCGGACGTCGAGGTGTACCGATACGCGGGCGCGGGCCACCTGTACACCGATCCCGGCCTGCCGGACTACGACGAGGAGGCGGCCGAGGCCACCTGGCGGGTGGCACTCGGCTTCCTCCAAAGCCTGTAGCCGGGGGCTACACGGGGTCGTAGGCGCGCTCGACCTTCTGCGTACCGGTGCGGGTGCGGTACGAACGTACCCACCTGGACGTCGCGTTCCTGTCCGTGCGGTCGGACAGGACGTAGTAGTCCATCTGCGCGCGGGCGGCGGTGATGTCCAGCACGCCGTAGCCGTGGCGGTCGGTGTCGACCCAGTGGACGTGGCGGTTGGCGGCGCGGATGATCGGCGAGGCGATCGCGGAGACCGTGCCCTCGGGGACCTTCACGATGTCGTCGAGGTTGTCGGAGGTCACCGACGTGACGACGAACTCGGTGGCGGCGGAGGCCGACAGCGGGTACGTCCCGGCGTCCACCGGCACGTCGTTGGCCCACGCCATGTGGATGTCGCCGGTCAGGAAGACCGTGTTGCGGATGGCGTGGGAGCGCAGGTGCGCCAGCAGCTCGCGGCGGTCGTCGGTGTAGCCGTCCCACTGGTCGGTGTTGAGGGCCAGGCCCTCGCGCGGCAGCCCGAGCAGTTTGGTGAGCGGCCCCAGCAGGTCGGCGGAGAGGGAGCCGATGGCGAACGGCGAGATCATCACCGAGTTGCCGACCAGCCGCCAGGTGGTGTCCGAGGTCTTCAGCCCGGCCTTCAGCCAGTCGAGCTGGGCGCGTCCTGTGATCGTGCGGTCCGGGTCGTCGACCGAACCGCTGGCCGTGGACGCCTGCTGGGAGCGGAAGGAGCGCAGGTCCAGCAGCGACAGGTCGGCGAGCTTGCCGAAGCGCAGCCGGCGGTAGGTCGTGCCCTCGATCGCCGGGCGGACCGGCATCCACTCGAAGTAGGCCTGCTTGGCGGCCGCCTTGCGGTCGGTCCAGGTGCCCTCGGCGCCCTCGGTGTGGTTGACCGCGCCGCCCGACCACGCGTTGTCGGCGAACTCGTGGTCGTCCCAGATCGCGACGACCGGCGCCTTGTGGTGCAGGGCCTGCAGGTCCGGGTCGGTCTTGTACTTGCCGTGCCGGGTGCGGTAGTCGGCGAGCGTGATGATCTCGTGGGCGGGCGCGTGCGGGCGCACGACCGTGCCGCGGGCCGCGTACTCCCCGGACTTGTACTCGTAGATGTAGTCGCCGAGGTGCAGCCAGGCGTCCAGGTCGCCGCGGGCCGCGAGATGGCGGTACGAGGCGAACCAGCCGGCCTCCCAGTTGGCGCAGGAGACCACACCGAAGCGCAGGCCGGGCACGGCCGCGTCGGCGGCGGGCGCGGTGCGGGTACGGGCCACGGGGGAGTCGGTGCCGTCGGCCGAGAAGCGGAACCAGTAGTCGGTGGCGGGGGCGAGGCCGCGTATGTCCGCCTTGACGGTGTGGTCGGTGGCGGCGGTCGCGGTGGTGGAGCCCTCGGCCACGACGTCGGTCAGCGACTTGTCCCGGGCGACGATCCAGCCGACCCGGGTGTCCGGGCCGAGCCCGGAACCGGGAACCGCCTCGGACGTGGGGGTCACCCGGGTCCACAGCAGCACGCCGTCGGGCAGCGGGTCGCCGGAGGCGACACCGTGCAGGAAGGCGGGCGTGTCCGCGGCGGCGCGGGCCGGGAGCGCGGCGGCGAGCGGGCCTGCCAGCACAGCGGTCGCCGCCGCGGCCTTGACGACCGTACGGCGGCGGGGCGAGCGAGAGTTGACGGCCTGGGATGCCTCGGATGATCTGTATCGACTGGTCACGACCGAACAGGTTACTGATCGGTACGTGCGCGAGCGGGCGAACTCGCAAAAGTTCGCCCGCTCTTCGGTCGGCGGCCATCCGCGGTGTGTGGCCGCAGTGACTGGCCTTACGCCTTCCCGTGCTTGATGGCGCAGTACTTCGGGTCGCCGTTGGCGCCGTTCTTGACGCAGATCTGCACGGTTACCGGGATTCCCTCGCCGATCGACAGGTCCTTGCGGGCGCAGGAGTTGTTGGCGCCGTTGGTGTCCTCCAGCGGAACCCAGTGAGAGGCGCTCGAGTCGGTCCAGCCGATGTGGCCGCTCGCCCGCATACCGTCGGCGCGGTTGTCACACACCGTGAATATCTCGCCATACGCTTTGAAGCCGGCGGCGGCGCTGTTGAACGGGTCCGTCGTGTCGACGTACACATCCGTGCCCGCGGTCGCCGGACCGGCTGCGAACACGATGGCCGCTCCTGCGGCCAGCGTGCCGCCGAGGATCTTGGCGCGAAGTGTCATCTGCCTTCCCCCTTGGATCTATGCAGAAAAATGGTCATGACATGCATATGCCATGAAATCTTCCGGCGTCAATGATCTTCAGGGAAGGCGGCTGCGGCCGTCCACGGAGGCGTGTGGACGGCCGCAGGCCGCGGTCGGCCTCAGGCCTTGAGCGCGGCGTTGATGGCAGTGTTGAATTCGGCGACGGTCATCGGTGCGTTCTGGCCGTCCGAGCCCGTGAGTTTCTTGCCGTCCATGACGAGACTGGGCGTGCCGTTGACTCCGTCCTTGTTCGTGTTGAACGTCTCGGACATCGCCAGGGCCCACGCGTCGTACGTGCCGTTCTTGACGGCGTTCTGGAACGTCGTGTTGCCCTTCAGCGCATCGACCGTGTTGGCCACCTTGATCAGGTACGCGTCGCTCTTGAACTTGTCGTTTGTCTCCTCGGGGTGGTACTTCGCCGAGTACAGCGCCGTCTTGTACTCCAGGAAGGCCTCGGGGCTCACATTCAGCGCGGCGCCCAGGGCGCTCATCGCGTTCTTGGAGCCCTCGCCGCGGGAACCGATCTGCAGCTTGCCGCCCTTGTCGGTGTCACCGTCGAGGAAGGTTCCGCCGATGTAGTGGATCTTGAACTTGCCCTCGTCGTAGTCCTTCTTGACGGTCGAGCCGACCGTCTGCTCGAACTGGGCGCAGATCGGGCAGCGCGGGTCCTCGTAGACCTTCAGGGTCTTCTTGGCGCTCGCCTTTCCGATGACGACCGTCGTGCCGTTCTTGCCCGTGGTGTTGGCCGGCGCGACGACCTTCTCGTCCTTGACGGCCTCCCAGTGGCTGGGCTTGTTGGCCTGGACGACGGCGTAACCTATGCCGCCGGCCGCCGCCAGGACGAGGACGACCGAGGCGGCCACGATGGCCTGCCGCTTGACCTTGGCCCGCTTGGCCTGACGCTCGCGCTCCTGGCGCAGCCGCTCCCGGGCCGCCGTCTTCGCCGCCTGGCTGTTCCGCTTGCTCATGCTGGTCTTCTCCCTGTGGGACGCGCAGATGTCCTGCGCGGGATGCGTGTGGGGGACTGGTCGTGCTCGGTGGGGCCGGCCCGGCGACCGGAGGGGTCGCTCAGACCAGGGCGACCGAGCACGGCGGGCCCCGCCGTCCCAGGGAGTGCACGAGGAGCCGCTCGCGGGCGACGGCGACGGGCGGGCCGGTGCGCCCGAGGCGCCGGACCGTGGTGGCCGGCCGCACGGTGATCGCGGCGACCGCGAGCAGCAGCGGCCGGAACGTCGTCGCGGCGACCGCCCGCAGCAGCTGGGTCAGGGCACGCTCGCCGCGGCGCAGCCAGGCGGCGGCGAGCAGGCCGACACCGACGTGCGCGCCGAGCAGCAGCCAGGCGGTGGCCGGGTCCGCGTGGGCGAGCAGCGCCGTGAGCCGGTCGGTGCCGGTGGTCTCGGTCATCCGGGTCAGCGGGGTGCCGACCTGGGTGGTGGTGCCGCACAGCAGGTTCCAGCCGACCGAGCGCAGCGGGCCGGTCACCGGTCCGCCCGCGGGGCCGTAGCAGACGTGCTGACCGGTGGTGAAGACCGTGTCGGCGGCCAGCTCCAGCGGGATCAGCAGGGCGGCGATCGGCCCGAAGCCGCGTTCGCGGCCGGCCAGGGCGTAGGAGGCCGCGAACACGGCGGCGGCGACCGCGGCCACCGTGTTCAGCGGCAGCGGGACCTGCGACAGCAGCACGTGCGACGCGGTGCTGAGCGTCACGACGAGTGCCGTGAACAGCGCGGCGCGAAGCGCTCTGAGTCGGATCCCGGATATGTCCATAGCGAGGAAGAGTCTGTCATGCGCTCCGGTAAGGGACCCCTAAAAGGTCCCTGTGAGAGCACGGAACGTCACAGACCCGGAATCCGGCCGTTGCGGAACAGGTCGACGAAGATCTGGTGGTCGGCACGCGCGCGTGCGCCGTAGGCGTGCGCGAAGTCCGTCAGCAGGTCCACGAAGCCGTCCTCGTCGGCCGCGATCGCCGCGTCGATGGCGCGCTCGGTGGAGAAGGGCACCAGGGACTCGCCGGAGGTGTCGTCCGCCGCCGCGTGCATGGTCGCCGTGGCCCGGCCGAGGTCGGCGACGACGGCGGCGATCTCCTCCGGGTCGTCGAGGTCGCCCCAGTCCAGGTCGACCGCGTACGGCGAGACCTCGGCGACCAGCTGCCCCGCGCCGTCCAGCTCGGTCCAGCCCAGCCACGGGTCCGCGTGCTGCTGCAGGGCGCGCTGCGAGATCACCGTGCGGTGGCCCTCGTGCTGGAAGTAGTCGCGGATCGCCGGGTCGGTGACGTGGCGGGAGACGGCCGGGGTCTGGGCCTGCTTGATGTAGATCACCACGTCGTTCTCCAGGGCGTCGCTGGTGCCCTCCAGGAGGATGTTGTACGACGGCAGGCCGGCCGAGCCGATGCCGATGCCGCGGCGTCCGACCACGTCCTTCACCCGGTACGAGTCCGGGCGGGCCAGCGACGCGTCCGGCAGCGTCTCCAGATAGCCGTCGAAGGCCGCCAGGACCTTGTACCGGGTCGCCGCGTCCAGCTCGATCGAGCCGCCGCCGGGGGCGAAGCGGCGCTCGAAGTCACGGATCTCCGTCATCGAGTCCAGCAGCTCGAAGCGGGTCAGGGAGCGGGCGGCGCGCAGGGCGCCGAGCAGCGGGCCCTCGGCGGTGTCCAGCGTGAAGGGCGGCACCTCGTCGCTCTTCGCGCCGGTCGCCAGGGCGTGGATCCGCTCGCGGTACGCGCCCGTGTACACCCGCACCAGCTCGGTGATCTGCTCGTCGCTGAGCGCCTTGGCGTACCCGATGAGCGCGACGGAGGCGGCGAAGCGCTTGAGATCCCAGGTGAAGGGGCCGACGTAGGCCTCGTCGAAGTCGTTGACGTTGAAGATCAGCCGGCCGTTGGAGTCCATGTACGTGCCGAAGTTCTCCGCGTGCAGGTCGCCGTGGATCCACACGCGCGAGGTGCGCTCGTCCAGGTACGGGCCGCCCCGCTTCTCGGCGGCCAGGTCGTGGTAGAAGAGGCAGGCCGTGCCCCGGTAGAACGCGAACGCCGACGCCGCCATCTTCCGGAACTTCACCCGGAACGCGGCGGGGTCGGCGGCCAGGAGCTCGCCGAAGGCGGTGTCGAAGACGGCGAGGATCTCCTCGCCGCGCTGCTCGTCGCTGAGCTGGGGTACCGACATCGCGGGGTGCCTCCTGGTGCCTGGATGTGTACGACGGCGTTTCGTCGATTCCAACGGGTGAGGACCCTCGGAAGTGCCCGGGATCCTCGCTGTGAAGGTACGCGGGGGAGCCCTCCGCGTGTCAGTGCCGAGGCATAGACTTCGGCGCTGACCCCGGAACTGTCCGACCGCCCGTCACCGACCGTTTGCCATGGAGGCCACACCGTGTCAAAGCCGCCGTTCACGCACCTGCACGTCCACACCCAGTACTCACTGCTGGACGGTGCCGCGCGGCTCAAGGACATGTTCAACGCGTGCAACGAGATGGGGATGACGCACATCGCCATGTCCGACCACGGCAACCTCCACGGGGCGTACGACTTCTTCCATTCCGCCCAGAAAGCCGGAATCACCCCGATCATCGGGATCGAGGCGTACGTCGCCCCCGAGTCGCGGCGCAACAAGCGCAAGATCCAGTGGGGCCAGCCGCACCAGAAGCGCGACGACGTCTCCGGCTCCGGCGGTTACACCCACAAGACGATGTGGGCCGTGAACAGGACGGGCCTGCACAACATCTTCCGGCTCTCCTCCGACGCGTACGCCGAGGGCTGGCTGCAGAAGTGGCCCCGGATGGACAAGGAGACGATCTCCCAGTGGTCCGAGGGGATCGTCGCCTCCACCGGCTGCCCCTCCGGCGAGGTCCAGACCCGGCTGCGCCTCGGCCAGTTCGACGAGGCCCTGAAGTCGGCCGCCGACTACCAGGACATCTTCGGCAAGGACCGCTACTTCCTGGAGCTGATGGACCACGGCATCGACATCGAGCACCGGGTCCGCGACGGGCTGCTGGAGATCGGCCGGAAGCTCGGCATCCCGCCCCTGGTCACCAACGACTCGCACTATACGTACGCGCACGAGGCGACCGCCCACGACGCCCTGCTGTGCATCCAGACCGGCAAGAACCTCTCCGACCCGGGACGCTTCAAGTTCGACGGCACCGGCTACTACCTGAAGTCCACGGACGAGATGTACGCCATCGACTCCTCGGACGCCTGGCAGGAGGGCTGCCGCAACACGCTGCTCGTCGCCGAGATGGTCGACACCTCCGGCATGTTCGAGAAGCGCGACCTCATGCCCAAGTTCGAGATCCCCGAGGGCTACACCGAGGTCACCTGGTTCAAGGAGGAGGTCCGCCGCGGCATGGAGCGCCGCTTCCCCGGCGGCATCCCCGAGGACCGCCAGAAGCAGGCGGAGTACGAGATGGACGTCATCATCTCGATGGGCTTCCCCGGCTACTTCCTCGTGGTCGCCGACTTCATCATGTGGGCCAAGAACAACGGCATCGCGGTCGGCCCCGGCCGCGGCTCCGCGGCCGGCTCGATCGTCGCCTACGCCATGGGCATCACCGACCTCGACCCGATCCCGCACGGCCTGATCTTCGAGCGGTTCCTCAACCCCGAGCGCATCTCGATGCCCGACGTCGACATCGACTTCGACGAGCGCAGGCGCGTCGAGGTGATCAGGTACGTGACGGAGAAGTACGGCGCCGACAAGGTCGCCATGATCGGCACCTACGGCAAGATCAAGGCCAAGAACGCGATCAAGGACTCCGCGCGCGTGCTGGGCTACCCGTACGCGATGGGCGACCGCCTGACCAAGGCCATGCCCGCCGACGTCCTCGGCAAGGGCATCGACCTGGATGGCATCACCAACCCCTCGCACCCGCGCTACAACGAGGCGGGCGAGATCCGGGGGATGTACGAGAACGAGCCGGACGTGAAGAAGGTCATCGACACCGCCAAGGGCGTCGAGGGCCTGGTCCGGCAGATGGGCGTGCACGCCGCCGGCGTGATCATGTCCAGCGAGACCATCACCGAGCACGTGCCCGTCTGGGTCCGGCACACCGACGGCGTGACCATCACGCAGTGGGACTACCCGAGCTGCGAGTCGCTCGGCCTGCTGAAGATGGACTTCCTCGGCCTGCGCAACCTGACGATCATGGACGACGCCGTCAAGATGGTGAAGTCCAACAAGGGTGTCGACCTGGAGCTGCTGAGCCTGCCGCTGGACGACCCGAAGACCTTCGAACTGCTCCAGCGCGGCGACACCCTCGGCGTCTTCCAGTTCGACGGCGGCCCCATGCGCTCCCTGCTGCGCCTGATGAAGCCGGACAACTTCGAAGACATCTCCGCCGTGTCCGCGCTCTACCGTCCGGGCCCGATGGGCATGGACTCGCACACCAACTACGCGCTCCGCAAGAACAAGCTCCAGGAGATCACCCCGATCCACAAGGAGCTGGAGGAGCCGCTCGAAGAGGTGCTGGCGGTCACCTACGGCCTGATCGTCTACCAGGAGCAGGTGCAGAAGGCCGCCCAGATCATCGCGGGCTACTCGCTCGGCGAGGCCGACATCCTCCGTCGCGTGATGGGCAAGAAGAAGCCCGACGAACTGGCCAAGAACTTCACCATCTTCCAGGCGGGCGCCCGCAAGAACGGCTACAGCGACGAGGCGATCCAGGCCCTGTGGGACGTGCTGGTCCCCTTCGCCGGCTACGCCTTCAACAAGGCGCACTCCGCCGCGTACGGACTGGTGTCGTACTGGACGGCGTATCTCAAGGCCAACCACCCCGCCGAGTACATGGCGGCGCTGCTGACCTCGGTGAAGGACGACAAGGACAAGTCGGCCGTCTACCTCAACGAGTGCCGCCGCATGGGCATCAAGGTGCTCCCGCCGAACGTGAACGAGTCGGTGCACAACTTCGCCGCCCAGGGCGACGACGTGATCCTCTTCGGCCTGGAGGCCGTGCGCAACGTCGGCACGAACGTGGTCGAGTCGATCATCAAGAGCCGCAAGGCCAAGGGCAAGTACGCCTCCTTCCCGGACTACCTCGACAAGATCGACGCGGCCGCCTGCAACAAGCGCACCACGGAATCGCTGATCAAGGCGGGTGCGTTCGACACCCTCGGGCACACCCGCAAGGGCCTCACCGCGCACTACGAGCCGATGATCGACAACGTGGTCGCGGTCAAGCGCAAGGAGGCCGAGGGCCAGTTCGACCTCTTCGGCGGCATGGGCGAGGAGGAGTCCAGCGAGCCGGGCTTCGGCCTCGACGTGCAGTTCACCGACGAGGAGTGGGACAAGACCTATCTGCTCGCCCAGGAGCGGGAGATGCTCGGTCTCTACGTCTCCGACCACCCGCTCTTCGGCCTGGAGCACGTGCTGTCGGACAAGGCCGACGCGGGTATCGCCCAGCTCACCGGGGGCGAGCACGCGGACGGCGCGGTCGTCACCATCGGCGGCATCATCTCGGGCCTCCAGCGCAAGATGACCAAGCAGGGCAACGCCTGGGCGATCGCCACCGTCGAGGACCTCGCCGGCTCCATCGAGTGCATGTTCTTCCCGGCGACCTACCAGCTGGTGTCGACCCAACTGGTCGAGGACGCGGTGGTGTTCGTCAAGGGGCGCCTGGACAAGCGGGAGGACATCCCCCGGCTGGTGGCGATGGAGCTCCAGGTCCCCGACCTGTCGAACGCGGGCACCAACGCGCCCGTGGTCCTCACCATCCCGGCCACCCGGGTCACTCCGCCGATGGTCAGCCGCCTGGGCGAGATCCTCAGCCACCACAGGGGCGACAGCGAGGTCCGGATCAAGCTGCAGGGCCCGACCAGGACGACGGTCCTGCGCCTGGACCGGCACCGGGTCAAGCCCGACCCGGCGCTGTTCGGCGATCTGAAGGTGCTGCTCGGCCCCTCCTGCCTGGCGGGCTGAGCACCGGTGCACACGCGAGGGGCGCACCCTTTCACGGGGGTGCGCCCCTCGGCCGTGGCCGGATCTCAACGACCCGTGACGCAGCCGTCAGTTGTGACCGAAGCTCTTCTGCCGGCCCTTGCGCGGCATGTCACTCGGCGTGACCTGCAGGGGACGCTGTTCGGCCTGCGCCTCCATCGAGGGCTGCTGGGCCTGCTGCTGCCCACGCTCGGACTGCGGCTGCTTACGGTTCTGTTTCTTGTTCTTGGCCATGGTGATCTGCCTCCTGTGGGGGATCTGAGGGCCAGGATCGGGATCAGATTCACATAGGCTTGCAAGGAGTGCATTTCGGATAATTACCGTCCGTGACAGGGCTTGTCGGAGCGCGAGGGCTCAGCTCGTGACCCGAAACGCCACGCCGAAGATCGAGTTCGGGCCGTTAAGCCCCGTGCCGTCGGGCAGACTCGAAGGAAGCCCGAAGCAAACCTCCCGGAAAGAGGGTGGATCGCGTGGACCGCTGCATCGTCCTTGTCGACGCCGGGTATCTGCTGGGGGCCGCCGCCAGTCTCCTCGCGGGGGAGCCCTCGCGTTCGCGGATCTCCGTCGACCACACCGCCCTCATCCAGGCGCTGCGCGACCGCGCCGAGTCCGACACGGAACGGCCGCTGCTGCGCATCTACTGGTTCGACGGCGCCCCCGACCGCGTCCCCCAGCCCGAGCACCGCAGGCTGCGCGTGATGCCCCGGGTCACCGTCCGGCTCGGCGCCCTGACCCGCAGCGAGGGACGCTGGGCCCAGAAGGGCGTGGACGCCGCCATGCACGCCGAGCTCACCGAGCTGGCCCGCAACCGCGCCTGCTCCGACATCGTCCTCGTCACCGGCGACGGCGACCTGCTGCCGGGCATGATGGCCGCCAAGGAGCACGGCGTCGCCGTGCACCTGTGGGCCGTGCAGGCCGCCGACGGCGACTACAACCAGTCCGAGGACCTCGTCGCCGAGGCGGACGAGCGCCGCGTGCTGGACCGCACCTGGATCACCAAGGCCGTACGGGCCAAGGAGCTCGGCGGGGTCTGCGCGCCGCCGCCCGCGCCGCGTCCCGAGATCGCCGCGATCCTCTCCGCCCCGCTGCCGGACACCTCGCTCGCCCCGGCGCCCGAGCGGACCACCGAGGAGACCGAGCACGCCCCGGCCGCGGCCGCCACCGGGAACGGCACGCAGGAGCGCGTGCCCGCCGCCAAGGGCGTGCCCACCCCCAAGGACCTGGCCGCGCTGCGCGCCCCGGGGGTGCACCCCGCCCCGCACCCGCCGACCGCGACCCTGCGCTGGTCCTCCGACAAGGGCTGGGTGGACCGCCCGCCCACGGAGCCTGCCGACGCCGCCTCGATGCCGACGCTCGCGCAGCTGACCACGGCCGAGCAGCGCTGGGCCGACCGCGAGGAGGACATCACCACGGTCGGCGGCGATCCCTTCGAAGTCGGTCAGGTGTTCGCGCGGCGCTGGATGGAACGGCTGGGCGACCAGGCCCATCTGCAGAAGCTGTCCGCGATGTATCCCCGGGTCCCGCACCGTATCGACGGGGAACTGCTGCGCTACGCCGCCCGCTTCGGGCTGCTCGCCCACAAGGACGACCAGATCGACGAGCACGACCGGTACGCGATCCGGGCCGGGTTCTGGCGGGAGATCGACGCGCGGACGGCCGCGGAGCACGCGCCCGCGGGCGAGTAGGTCTTTTACCGGCGCATTTGCCGTTGTGGACCAACCCGAGGGCCGAAGGGGGCTTCGGACCCCGTACCCTCGTGGTTTGTGGGTACGCGCGCGACACAGGCACTTCGGCACCGTGGTGATGTCGTGTGCGCGGTGCGCGGACTGACCAAGACCTATCCGGCGGTACGAGGGCGGCGCAGCGCCCCCGCCGCTCCCGCCGTGCGGGCCGTCGACGACGTGCGCCTCGACATCCGCCGCGGTGAGATCTTCGGGCTGCTCGGGCCCAACGGCGCCGGCAAGTCCACCCTCGTACGGCAGCTGACCGGGCTGATGCGGCCCGACGCCGGCCGTGTCGAGATCCTCGGGCACGACATCGTGCGGCACCCGGAGCGGGCCGCGCGGATCCTCGCCTATCTGGGGCAGGAGTCGAGCGCGCTGGACGAGCTGACGGTGTCCCTGGCCGCCGAGACGACCGGGCGGCTGCGCGGCCTCGAGACGCGCCGGGCGCGGGCCGAGCGGGACGCCGTGCTGGAGGAGCTGGGGCTCACCGCGATCGCCGGGCGCCCCCTGAAGAAGCTGTCCGGCGGGCAGCGGCGGCTCGCGTGCTTCGCCGCCGCACTGGTCGGGGAGCGGCCGCTGCTGGTGCTCGACGAGCCGACCACGGGGATGGATCCGGTGGCCCGGCGGGCCGTGTGGGCGGCCGTGGACCGGCGGCGGGCCGAGCGCGGGACGACGGTGCTGCTGGTCACCCACAACGTCATCGAGGCCGAGACGGTCCTCGACCGGGTCGCCGTGCTCGACCAGGGGCGGGTGATCGCCTGCGACACCCCCGCCGGGCTCAAGGAGCAGGTCGCCGGCGAGGTGCGGGTCGAGCTGGTGTGGCGCGAGACGGCGCCGCTGCACGTGCCCGAGGTCGCGGCGCTGCGCGAGCGGGCCGTGGAGTCCGGGCGCCGCTGGACGCTCCGGCTCGTCCCGGAGGAGGCCCGCGCGGTGGTCGCCACCGTCACCGGCGGCAGCGCCTTCGCTGCGCTCGACGACTTCACACTGACCACGCCCAGTCTCGAGGACGTGTACCTGGCGCTGGGGGGCGCGGCGCGGCAGGGGCTGGTGAAGGCGTGAGTCACGTCGTGAGCGCGCGGGCCGTCATGTTCGTATGGTCTCTGGGCAGACCCCGTAGAGACGCCTCAGTGAGCCCGACCCGGAAGGGGAGCAGCGCGACGTGAGTGTCGTACCCGCCGATGTCCTGCCGGGCGGCGGCCTGGCCGTGGAGGAGGCAGGCCGCGGCGCGGCCGAGCTCGGGCCGCGGGCGCGGCTGTGGCCGGCCCTCGCCGCCGTGTACCGGGCGCAGCTGTCGCGCGCGCGGGTGGCCCGTATCCCGCTGCTGTTCGTGGCGACCTTCCAGTCGATCGGGATCATGGTCCTGATGCGCGGGGTCGTGACCGGCGGGGGCGAGGCCGAGTCGGTGGTGGCCGGCTCCGCGGTGCTGGTGGTGGCGTTCGTCGCGCTGAATCTGCTCGCCCAGTACTTCGGGCAGCTGCGGGCCAGCGGCGGGCTCGACCACTACGCGACGCTGCCGGTGCCGCCCGCGGCCGTGGTGCTGGGGGCGGCGGGCGCGTACGCCTCGTTCACGGTGCCCGGGACCGTGATCACGGCGGTGTTCGGGTGCGTGCTGTTCGGGCTGCCGATGGCGCATCTGTGGGTGCTCGCCGCGGTGATCCCGCTGGCCGGGGCGGCGCTGTCCGGGCTGGGCGCGGCGCTGGGGCTGCTGGCGCCGCGGCCGGAGCTCGCCACGCTGCTGGGCCAGTTGGGCATGTCGGCGGCGCTGCTGCTCGGGGTGCTGCCGGCCGACCGGATGCCCGAGGCGGTGCGGTTCGCGCGGGACCTGCTGCCGTCGACGTACGGCGTCGAGGCCTTCGCGCGGACCTTCAGCGAGCGTCCCGACTGGGCCTACGTCCTCGGTGACCTCGCGGTCTGCGGGGTGGTCGGCGTCGTCTCGCTGGCCGTCGCCACCTGGGCCTACCGCCGGGCGGCCGTCCGGTGACGCGCCGCGCAGGCGGGCCTGGCACGATGGCAGTGTGACCGCACCGTTGACTCCGCCTCCGCCGCCGCATGAACAGTCCTCGCACAACGCGTGGCAGCCGCCGGCTGCCGGGCATGTGGCGGCCGCGCCCCATGACGCCGTCTGGCACGGCACGTACGGACAGGACGGGCCCGGAATGAAGACCGAAGTGCGGGAAGCCGCCGTGGTCACGGTGGCCCTGGCGCTCGCCGGGGCGCTGCTGGGGGTCCTGTGGTGGTGGCTGGCGCCGCACGTGCCGCTGGTCGCGGACGTGGTCGACAAGAACTGGGTCGTCTATCTCTCGGACAGCGAGGGCGAGCAGGCGATCGGGGTGGACGGAACGTTCACGCTGCTCGCGCTGGGCTTCGGTGTGCTGAGCGCGCTGGCCGTCTTCCTGCTGCGGCGGCGCGGGGGTGTGCCGCTGGTGGTGGCCCTCGGGATCGGCGGCCTGCTCGGCTCGCTGCTGGCCTGGAAGGTCGGGGTGTGGCTCGGGCCCACGCAGGACGTGATCGCCCATGCGAGGGCCGTGGGCAAGGGCGTCGTCTTCTCCGCGCCGCTGAAGATGGGGGCGAAGGGGGCGTTGCTGGCGTGGCCGCTGGCCGCGCTGGTGGTGCATCTGGGGCTGATGGCGCTGTTCGGGCCGCGGGACCCGGAGTCGTACCCGGAGCCGCACCATCCCTACGGGGCGCCGCTGGGGTAGCCTGCGGCGCCGGTCAGGTGGGCGGTGGCGTCCTGCCCGGGGTGCCCGTCGTGTCCAGGGGGGCTCGGCTCTGCCCCCTGGACCCCCGTTTCGGCCTGGACGGCCTCGTCCTCGACGGCCGGACCGGCCGAGAGCGGCGGGCCGGCGTGTGGTGTGAGCGGTGACGGCGTTACGCCGGGCGGTGGCCGTGGTTGGAGCGGCCCTTCTTGGTGCGCCACTTGCGTTTTCTGGTTTTCTTCGACATGTCCCTCGTCATTAACCGAGGCAGGGCCCGCCGTCCAGGGGTCACGCACGACCGATGGGGGCCACGACCGCTCCGGTGAGCGCGGCGAGGTCCTCCGGGGAGAGCTCCACCTCCAGACCGCGGCGGCCCGCCGAGACGCAGATGGTGCTGTGGGCGCCGGCCGAGGCGTCGAGGACCGTGGGGAGCTTCCTGCGCTGGCCGAGGGGGGAGATGCCGCCGCGGACGTAGCCCGTGGTGCGTTCGGCCAGGGACGGGTCCGCCATGGCGGCACGTTTGCCGCCCACCGCCGAGGCCAGGGCCTTCAGGTCGAGCTGGCCCGCCACCGGGACCACGGCGACCGTCAGGGTGCCGTCCACGTCCGCCACCAGGGTCTTGAAGACACGGTCCGGCGCCACGCCCATCGCCTCCGCGGCCTCCTCGCCGTAGGAGGGGTGGGAGGGGTCGTGGTCGTAGGAATGGACCGTGTACGTGGTGCCGGCGGCCGTCAGGGCCACCGTCGCGGGGGTGCCGCCCGCCCCTGCTTCCCGCTGCTTTTTCTGCTTCTTCGCCATGCCGCGGTTCCCCTAGTTGAGGCTCGTCCGGCCGCGCGTCAGCTCCGACGCCGGCAGTGACGGAAGGTTACGGATGATCGCGGTCTCGGTGCGAAGGAGTTTCAGTTCGTCGCGCAGCCTGGACGCGGTGTCCGGGGCCTGGAGCAGCCGCTGCTTGGTGGGGGTGTCGAGCATCATCGCCGCGGCGACCAGGTAGGAAACCACGGACGGTTCGTCCGGCAGTTCGGCGCCGGTCGACAGGGAGCGCTCGCGCGCGCCCGCCAGGCGCTTCTGGTACTGGCGGAAGGCGCGCAGCACGCCCTCGGCCAGCGCGCCCGCCTCCTCGCCCACGTCCTCGGTGAGTTCCTCCAGCTCCGCCGTCAGGAACGGGCCCGAGGCGTCCACGGACACCAGGCGTACCCGGGTGGTGCCGGTGGCCAGGACCTCGAAGGTGCCGTCCGCGCGTTCACGGATGGTCGCCGCGTCCGCCACGCAGCCCGTCGCGTGGAACGACTTCTCCGGGTGCGGACCGAAGCCGGCCGCGGGGCCGCGGTCGGGCAGCGCCGTGGGGTCGGGCATGCCGGGCGCGCTCGGCGCCACCTCGTGGCCGTCGCGGATCGCCACGACGGCGAACCGGCGCGGCTCGTCCTCGGGAGCCTTGAGCAGCTCGCGCATCATGGCGCGATAGCGCTCCTCGAAGATGTTCAGCGGCAGCACCAGCCCCGGGAACAACACCGAGTTCAGGGGGAAGAGCGGGAGACGGACGATGGTCACGGCGCAAAAGCCTAGTGGTCGCCGGAGGTGGTGCGTCCGCCGCGTTCACTTCGTGGATGTCCGGACGGGGGCGCGGCGCCCGCCGCACGGGCGCGAATCTCGCCACGCACGCGGAGAAAATGCGCCAGCGGGTCGTCCGACCAGCGGTGCCAGGGGGACGACGTGGCGCAGGGCCCGATCCGGTGGGCCTCGGCCAGGGCCTCCTGCCAGCGCTCCAGCCGGAACAGGACGTACATCAGCTTGTTGCGGATCGGCGACGGCCAGGGGTCGGCCACCGGGAAGCGGGCCGAGAGCGCGATCCCCCGGTCGGCCGCCGCGTGTAGCCGGGCGCGCGGCACCGGGCCGGAGGCGCCGTCGCCGTCGGTGAGGCAGGCCAGGGCCGCCCGTGCGGGCAGTGCCTGGACCAGGGAGCCGGGCCGGGCGTCCTGCGCGGCCAGGTCGGCGAAGTCGAAGCACTCGCGGTGCGAGCCCTGCCAGGACTCGGCCAGATAGCGCAGGGCCGCCACATGGCAGCCGTAGTGGTGCGGGGCGCGGCGCAGCGCCGCCTCCCACAGCTCGCCGAAGTACTTGTGCCCGGCCCGGGTGCCACGCGCGTGGTCCAGCGCGATCCGCCACGGCACCGGGTCGCGGTCGTCGCCGCGTGCGGCCGCCGTGATCAGGGGGCTGACCTCGCGCAGCAGCTCCGCGCGGGCCGGGGAGTCCCAGGCGCGGTCCACCTCCAGCTGGGCGCGGACGAGGAGCAGGTCCGGGTCGTGCGGGTCGGCGGCCGACCACCGCCGAAGCCATTCGGGGCGCGGGCGGGCGAAGGCCGCCAGCCGTCTCGCGTTCCGGTCGCGCATCTCCCAGTCCGCGGATCGGCGGGTGCCGGCCAGCAGGGCGGCCGCGGGCCCGTGCTCGCCGCGCGCGGCCGCGACCAGCGCATGGCCGAGGCGGTCGTCGGGGGCGTCGAGCAGCACCTCGTCGTCGGCGGGCAGCGGGGCGCCGTCGAGGGGCTGCACGGCCCGGGTGGTGCGGGCCGTACGGCTGAAGGGATGCAGCAGTGCCATGGTGACGACCATTGAAAGACCGCAGGTCACGCATGCGCCAGCGGCACCGCGTAATCCGCGGAAAGTTGTACGCGAATCGGTCAAGACAGAGTAAAGGTAAACTGTTCAACTACTGTTGCGCATCTGTGGCCCCACTGAGCGGGTCCGCTCAATTGCGGCGCAGCAGACGCGTGGCCCCCGCCGTCACCGTCGTGGCCAGGATCCAGCCCAGCAGGACCAGCACCGCGGCCAGCCACTGCCAGCCGCCGCTCAGCTGCCACTGGCCTGCCTGGCCCAGATCGATGACCGGGAGCAGCAGATCCAGGGCGAACAGGGCCGGACTCCAGTGCGGATGCTGCCCCGGCTGCACCGGCGGATGGCCGGCGTGCGCGAAGGCCAGTGAGCCCGCCGCCCACAGCAGCGCCATCCAGACCGCGGCCCGCCCCGGCCGGTAGCCGTAGGCCACCGTCCAGTCCTGCGCGTAGCCCCAGAGCTTGGCGGCCGGCGGCAGGCTCTCGCGGCGGCGGCGCTGCTTGGCCAGCAGCACCTCGCGGGCGTCCTCGTCCTCGCCCCCGTTGCGCAGCACGGAGGCGAGGCGCTCGTACGGCTCCGGGTTGTACTCGGCGGTCGCCGCGGCCACCCAGTCCAGCCGCTCGGTCAGCGGGAAGGGGCCCTGCGGCACCAGGTTCTCGTAGGTGAAGCCGCCCATGTGCAGGTTGCCCGGGCCCGGCCAGGCGCTCGCCCGGTCGACCAGGTTGCCCACCCGCGCGCCCGACAGGGTGACCTTGCCGCGCTGCGGGCGCTCGCCGAGGAAGCGCAGCTCGGGCGTCTGCACCCGGCGCATCGACAGCTCCTGGTCGTCGGTGAGGACGAACCGGGCCCGCTCGAAGTCCACCGCGTCCCCGAACCGCCCGTCGTCCAGGCGCACCCCGCCCTGGCACTCGAAGCGCTGGATCCGCGTCCCGCGCGCGGGGGTCGCGCCGCTCGACATGGACGCGCCGACGCCCGCCGGGGTGAGGTACAGCGTGCGGCCCACGGTCAGCTGGGGCGCGTTCAGCGCGAGCCGGGTGCGGGGGTTGGCCAGCCGGGCGCCGCGCAGGCTCAGCGAGACGCCGATCTTGGCGCTGCGCAGGCTGAGCTCGCCGTGCGACTCCAGCAGCTCGGCCTGGAAGTCCTGGCCCACGGTCATGCCGTCGCCCGCGAGGGAGCGGCCGCTGCGGTCACGGTGCACGATCGCCTGGTTGAGCAGCAGATCCGTGCCGATGTGCGCGTCGGTCAGCCGGATGCCGCCCAGGAAGCGGCAGCGCGGGAGATGCAGGTCGCCCTCCGTGTGCAGGCGGGCCGCCTCCAGGCGGGGCACCGAGCAGTTCACCAGGCGCACGGTCGTGAAGCGGGCCTCCGGCAGCAGGACGTCCCGCTCGAAGCGGCAGCCGCGCAGCTCGACGTACGGCACCACCGTGCCGCCGGCCAGGTCCAGGCTGCCGTCGATCTGCACCCCGCGCAGCTTCAGGGAGGACACCCGCCCGGCGAGCGCGGGCGGGCCGTCGAGCAGCAGCCAGCACACGATGCGCGCCCGCACGGTCCGCCCGGCTCCCCAGGGCTGCCCGCCGTGCGGGTCGTCCACGGCCGCGTCCCCGCTGCTCAGGTCGTACAGACTGCCGTTGCGGAAGGCCTGCCACATGCCGGCCTCCGCCGCGGTCAGCTCCTCCGGCAGGTCTCCGGCGCGCAGGCCGGCCCCCTCAGTCACCGCTCCCCGCTCCTCCGTTCGTGTGTTCGCACAACCGTTGATGCCCGCTGAGTGACCCCCGAAGCACAGGACGTGAAGGCGATCTTCCGGGTTCCGCGCGCGTTCTGTATCAGCCATTGATACGCGCGCACGGCGCCGGACCCGGGTCTGAGAGAATTGGGTACGTGATCTCCCGAATCGATCTGCGCGGCGACGCCCTTCCCGAGGGCCCCGCTCTGCGCGACCTGCTGCCCCGAGCCGACTTCGACGTCTCGGCCGCCCTGGAGAAGGTGCGTCCGATCTGTGAGGCCGTGCATCATCGGGGCGACGCGGCGCTGATCGACTTCGCCGAGAAGTTCGACGGCGTCCGGCTCGAGCAGGTGCGGGTGCCCGCCGAGGCGCTGGCCAAGGCCCTCGACGAGCTCGACCCGGCCGTGCGCGCGGCCCTGGAGGAGTCCATCCGGCGCGCCCGCATCGTCCACCGTGAGCAGCGCCGTACGACCCGCACCACCCAGGTCGTGCCCGGCGGCACCGTCACCGAGAAGTGGGTGCCGGTCGAGCGCGTCGGGCTGTACGCGCCGGGCGGCCGCTCGGTCTACCCGTCCTCCGTGATCATGAACGTGGTGCCCGCCCAGGAGGCCGGCGTCCGCTCGGTCGCCCTGGCCTCGCCCGCGCAGGCCGAGTTCGGCGGCCTGCCGCACCCGACCATCCTCGCCGCGTGCGCCCTGCTCGGCGTCGACGAGGTGTACGCCGCCGGCGGCGCCACCGCCGTCGCGATGTTCGCGCACGGCACCGAGTCCTGCCCGCCCGCCAACATGGTCACCGGCCCCGGCAACATCTGGGTCGCCGCCGCCAAGCGCTACTTCACCGGCAAGATCGGCATCGACGCCGAGGCCGGCCCCACCGAGATCGCGATCCTCGCCGACGACACCGCCGACCCGGTGCACGTCGCCTCCGACCTGATCAGCCAGGCCGAGCACGACCCGCTCGCCGCCGCCGTCCTCGTCACCGACTCCGTGGATCTCGCGGACGCGGTCGAGAAGGAGCTGGAGCCCCAGGTCGCGGCCACCCGGCACGTCAAGGACCGGATCCGCCCCGCGCTCGCGGGCCGCCAGTCCGCGATCGTCCTGGTCGACGGCGTGGACGAGGGCCTGCGGGTCGTCGACGCCTACGGCGCCGAGCACCTGGAGATCCAGACCGCCGACGCCACCGCGGTCGCCGACCGCGTGCAGAACGCGGGCGCGGTCTTCATCGGCCCCTGGGCGCCGGTCTCCCTCGGCGACTACGCGGCCGGCTCCAACCACGTGCTGCCGACCGGCGGCTGCGCCTGCCACTCCTCGGGCCTGTCCGTGCAGTCCTTCCTGCGCGGCATCCACATCGTCGACTACACGAAGGACGCGCTGGCCGAGGTCGCGCACCACGTGGTCACGCTGGCGGAGGCGGAGGACCTGCCGGCGCACGGCGCGGCGGTCAAGGCACGGTTCGGCTGGAAGGTACCCGAGGGCAAGTGACCGGCATCGACGATCTCCCCGTACGGGACGAGCTGCGTGGCAAGTCCCCTTACGGCGCGCCCCAGTTGGACGTGCCCGTACGGCTGAACACGAACGAGAACCCCTATCCGCTGCCCGAGCCGCTGGTCGAGCGGATCGCCGAGCGCGTGCGCGAGGCGGCCCGCGACCTCAACCGCTACCCGGACCGGGACGCGGTGGAGCTGCGCACCCGGCTCGCCACCTACCTGTCGGACACCTCCGGTCACCGGGTCGGCCTGGCCAACATCTGGGCCGCCAACGG
Organism: Streptomyces sp. NPDC101225; assembly: GCF_044767585.1. Taxonomy (NCBI): domain Bacteria; kingdom Bacillati; phylum Actinomycetota; class Actinomycetes; order Kitasatosporales; family Streptomycetaceae; genus Streptomyces; species Streptomyces sp. NPDC101225. The sequence continues at coordinate 6,182 of NZ_JBIWOE010000007.1, read as the reverse complement.
TTCCAACGAGGTCATCCAGCAGTTGCTGCAGACCTTCGGCGGTCCGGGCCGCACGGCGATCGGCTTCGAGCCGTCGTACTCGATGCACGCGCTGATCGCGCGCGGCACCGGCACGGGCTGGATCTCCGGCCCGCGGGGCGAGGACTTCACGATCGACCTCCCGGCGGCCGAGCGGTGGATCGCCGAGAACAAGCCGGACGTCGTCTTCGTCACGACCCCCAACAACCCCACGGGCAACGCGGTTTCGCGCGAGACGGTCCTCGCGCTGTACGAGGCGGCGCAGGCGGCCAAGCCGTCCATGGTGATCGTGGACGAGGCGTACGTCGAGTTCAGTCACGGCGACTCGCTGCTGCCGCTGATCGAGGGCCGGCCGAACCTCGTCGTCTCGCGCACGATGTCGAAGGCCTTCGGCGCCGCGGGCCTGCGCCTCGGCTACCTCGCCGCGCACCCGGCGGTGGTCGACGCCGTCCAGCTGGTACGGCTGCCGTACCATCTCTCGGCCGTCACCCAGGCGACCGCGCTGGCCGCCCTGGAGCACACCGACACGCTGCTGAAGTACGTCGAGCAGCTGAAGTCGGAGCGGGACCGGCTGGTGAGCGAGTTGCGCGCGGCCGGCTACGACGTGGTCGAGTCCGACGCGAACTTCGTGCAGTTCGGCAGGTTCGACGGCGAGGGCGGCTCGCACGCGGCCTGGCGCGGGATCCTCGACCGGGGTGTCCTGGTCCGGGACAACGGCATCCCGGGGTGGCTGCGGGTGTCCGCCGGTACCCCCGAAGAGAACGACGCGTTCCTCGACGCGGTCCGTGAACTGAAGAAGGAGCAGAGCGCATGACTCGCGAAGGCCGCGTCGGCAGGATCGAGCGGGTGACCAAGGAGACGTCGGTGCTCGTCGAGATCGACCTCGACGGCAGCGGCAAGGTCGAGGTGTCGACGGGCGTCGGCTTCTACGACCACATGCTCGACCAGCTCGGCCGGCACGGCCTGTTCGACCTCACCGTGAAGACCGAGGGCGACCTGCACATCGACTCCCACCACACCATCGAGGACACCGCCCTCGCGCTGGGCGCCGCCTTCGGGCAGGCGCTCGGCGACAAGGTGGGGATCTACCGCTTCGGCAACTGCACCGTCCCGCTGGACGAGTCCCTCGCCCAGGTCACCGTCGACCTCTCCGGCCGCCCCTACCTCGTGCACACCGAGCCCGAGAACATGGCGCCGATGATCGGCGCGTACGACACGACGATGACCCGGCACATCCTGGAGTCCTTCGTCGCCCAGGCCCGGATCGCGCTGCACGTGCACGTGCCGTACGGGCGCAACGCGCACCACATCGTGGAGTGCCAGTTCAAGGCGCTGGCGCGGGCCCTGCGCTACGCGAGCGAGCGCGACCCGCGCGCCGCCGGCATCCTCCCCTCCACGAAGGGCGCGCTGTGAACGGCCTATCGACCCTGCTGATCGTCGTCGGCCTCTTCCTGGTCGGCGGCATCATCTCCTTCGCCAAGCAGCAGATGCCGAAGCAGCTGATCGTGCTGCTGTCGATCGGAGCCGCGATGTGCCTGGTCGCCGGTGTGATGAGGCTGGAGGTATGGAATTGAGCGCCCGCAAGAAGGTCGTCGTCTTCGACTACGGCTTCGGCAACATCCGCTCGGCGGAGCGCGCCCTGGCGCGTGCGGGCGCGGACGTCGAGACGACGCGTGACTACGATACGGCCATGAACGCCGACGGCCTGCTGGTCCCGGGCGTCGGCGCCTTCGCCGCCTGCATGAAGGGCCTGAAGGAGGCGCGCGGCGACTGGGTCGTGGACCGTCGCCTGTCCGGCGGCCGCCCGGTCATGGGCATCTGCGTCGGCATGCAGATCCTCTTCGCGCGCGGCATCGAGCACGGCGTGGAGACCGAGGGCCTCGACGAGTGGCCCGGCTCGGTCGAGCCGCTGCAGGCCGACGTCGTGCCCCACATGGGCTGGAACACCGTCGAGGCGCCGGCCGACACCGAGCTGTTCGCCGGCCTGGACGCGGACGCGCGCTTCTACTTCGTGCACTCCTACGCCGTCCACGACTGGACCCTGCAGACGCACCACTCGGCGATGCGCGCCCCCAAGGTGACCTGGTCGACGCACGGCAAGCCCTTCGTGGCGGCCGTCGAGAACGGCGCGCTGTGGGCCACGCAGTTCCACCCCGAGAAGTCCGGCGACGCCGGAGCCCAGCTCCTCACCAACTGGATCGGAACCCTGTGAGCACGCTCGAACTCCTCCCCGCCGTCGACGTCCGCGACGGCCAGGCCGTCCGCCTGGTGCACGGCGAGTCCGGCACGGAGACCTCCTACGGCTCCCCGCTGGAGGCCGCCCTCGCCTGGCAGCGCTCGGGCGCCGAATGGCTGCACCTGGTCGACCTGGACGCCGCGTTCGGCACGGGCGACAACCGCGAGCTGATCGCCGAGGTCGCGCGGGCGATGGACATCAGGGTGGAGCTGTCCGGCGGCATCCGCGACGACGCCTCGCTGGCGGCGGCCCTCGCCACCGGCTGCACCCGGGTGAACCTGGGCACGGCCGCCCTGGAGTCTCCGGACTGGGTCGCCCGGGTCATCGCCGAGCACGGCGACAAGATCGCGGTGGGCCTGGACGTGCGCGGCACCACACTGCGCGGCCGCGGCTGGACCCGCGACGGCGGCGACCTCTACGAGACGCTGGAGCGTCTGAACAAGGAGGGCTGCGCGCGGTACGTCGTCACCGACATCGCCAAGGACGGCACCCTGCAGGGTCCCAACCTGGAGCTGCTGCGCTCCGTGTGCGCGGCGACCGACCGCCCGGTGGTGGCCTCCGGCGGCGTGTCGTCGCTGGACGACCTGCGCGCCATCGCCGAACTGGTTCCCCTCGGTGTCGAGGGCGCCATCGTCGGGAAGGCCCTGTACGCAAAGGCGTTCACCTTGGAAGAGGCCTTGGAGGCGGTAGCCCAGTGAGCGATCTACGACGGTTGACGACCGGTGCGCCCTGGGAGGAGGCGTTCGGCTACTCCCGCGCGGTCGAACTGCCGAACGGCCTGGTGCTGGTGTCCGGCTGCACGTCCATAGTGGACGGCGAGATCGCCGGGGGCGGTCCCTACGAGCAGGCGGTCAACGCCTTCAACGTCGCGCTGGCGGCGCTCGGACAAGTGGGGCTCGGCCGTGACGACGTGGTGCGTACGCGCATGTACATCACGCACGCCCGGGACGTGGAAGACGTCGGGCGGGCTCACAAGGAGCTGTTCGACACCGTGCGCCCCGCCGCATCGATGATCATCGTCTCCGGTTTCGTGGACCCCAGCCTGGTCGTCGAGGTCGAGGTGGAGGCGTACCGCCCCGGCGCAGAACACGGAGTGACCGCATGACCCTCGCCGTGCGCGTCATCCCCTGCCTGGACGTGGACGGCGGCCGGGTCGTCAAGGGCGTCAACTTCCAGAACCTGCGCGACGCGGGCGACCCCGTCGAGATGGCCAAGGTGTACGACGCGGAGGGCGCCGACGAGCTGACGTTCCTGGACATCACCGCCTCGTCGGGCAACCGCGAGACGACCTACGACGTGGTGCGCCGCACCGCCGAGCAGGTGTTCATCCCGCTCACCGTCGGCGGCGGTGTGCGCACCGCCGAGGACGTGGACAAGCTGCTGCGGGCCGGCGCGGACAAGGTCGGCGTCAACACGGCGGCCATCGCCCGCCCCGACCTGATCCGCGAGATCGCCGAGCGCTTCGGGCGGCAGGTGCTGGTCCTCTCGGTGGACGCGCGCCGCACGCCCGAGGGCACCTTCGAGGTGACCACGCACGGCGGCCGCAAGGGCACCGGTGTCGACGCCGTGGAGTGGGCGCACCGGGCCGCCGAACTCGGCGCCGGCGAGATCCTCCTGAACTCGATGGACGCGGACGGCACGAAGGACGGCTACGACCTGGAGATGATCGCGGCCGTCCGCAAGCACGTCACGGTCCCGGTGATCGCCTCGGGCGGCGCCGGAAAGCTCGCCGACTTCCCGCCGGCCGTCGCGGCGGGCGCGGACGCGGTCCTGGCCGCGTCGGTCTTCCACTTCGGCGACCTGCGGATCGGCGAGGTGAAGGGAGCCCTGCGGGCAGCCGGGCACCCGGTGCGCTAGGAGGTCGAGCCCCGGCCGGACTGCGGCCGGGGCTTCTTCACGAGCAGAAGCGAAAGGTTTCTTGCGCAAAATCTGTTGTGCAATTTTTCTTTCGTATCTAGGGTCGGGCGCATGACGGAGAAGGAGCGAAACCGCCGCATCAAGGACGTGGGCACCCTCAAGGCCCTCGCCCACCCCCTGCGCGCCCAGCTGTACCGGCTGGTGACCATCGCGCGGACGGCGACCGCCTCGCAGCTCGCCGAGCAGGTCGACGAGGCCGTCTCGCTGGTCAGCTACCACCTGCGCAAGCTGGCCGAGCACGGGCTGATCGAGGAGGCCGAGGGGCGCAGCGGGGACGGCCGCGAGCGGTGGTGGCGGCCCGCCTCCGAGGGGGTGAGCATCCGCGACGAGGACTTCAGGGACGCCCCCGAGAAGGCCGCCGCGCACACCGCGGCCAGCCGGCTCTTCTTCGAGCAGCGCGCCGACATGTACCGGCGCTACCTCGACGAGCGGGCGCACTGGGGCGACGCGTGGACGTCGGCCGCCGAATCCGCCGAGTGGCTGCTGCGCCTCACCCCGGACGAACTGGCCGCGCTGGCCGGGGAGATGCACGACGTCGTGCGCCGCTACGAGGAGCGCGGACGCGCCGCCGTGCTGGCCGGCGACACCGAGGGCCGCGAGCACGTCGCGGTGCACACCTACGGCTTCCCGTTCCGTGTCTGAGGCCGCGCTCGGCAGCGCCCCCGGGGCCGTTGCCGGGCTCCCCGCCCACCGCGACCCCAACGTCCTGCGCTGGCTGGCCGCCTTCACCTTCTCGATGGTCGGCGACAGCGTCTACTACATCGCCCTGTCCTGGGCCGCCGTGCAGGCCGGCACCGCCTCCCAGGCGGGCCTGGTGATGGCGGTGAGCGCGCTGCCGCGGGCGGTGCTGATGCTCGGCGGCGGGGTGATCGCCGACCGGCTGGGGCCGCGGCGGGTGGTGATCGGCAGCGACGCCGTGCGCTGCGCGGCCGTGCTCGCGGTGGCCGCACTGCTGTTCCTGACCGGCCCCGGCCTGTGGCCCCTGGCGCTGCTCGCCCTGGTCTTCGGCACCGTCGACGCCGTGTTCCTGCCGGCCGTGGGCGCCCTGCCCGCGCGCGTGACGCACCGCGACCAGCTCGCGCGCGTGCAGGGCATGCGGGGACTCGCGATCCGGTTCGCGAGCGTGGTCGGCGGCCCGCTCGGCGGGCTCGGCGCGGCGCTGGGCGGGGTGACGGCCGCGTTCGGGCTCGCGGGGCTGCTGATCGCCGTGTCGGTGCCGCTGCTGATCGGCGTACGGATGCGCGAGCTGCCGCCGGACGACACGGCCGGCGGCGGGAGCGCGACCGCCGGGCAGGACCTGGTGGCCGGCCTGCGCCACATCCGCCGGCACCGCGTGCTCGCACCGCTGATGCTCGCCATCGCCCTGGGCGACCTCGGCTTCGTCGGACCGCTCAACGTCGGTCTGACCCTGCTGTGCGACGAGCGCGGCTGGGGCGCGGCCGGTATGGGCTGGGTGCTCGCGGGCTTCGGCGTCGGTGCGGGCACCGCCTCGCTGCTGCTGACCGTACGGGGGCGGCTGCCGCACGCCGGGCAGGTCGCCGGCTGGTCGATCCTGGCGGGTTCGGTGGCGGTCGGCGCGCTCGCGCACGCGCCGGCCGTCCCCTTCGCCGTCGGTACGGCCCTGCTGATCGGGCTGCTGACCGGCCTCAGCGGCGCCATGTGCGCGGCCCTGCTGCAGACCCAGGCGGACCCCGCCTACCTGGGCCGGGTGACCGCCGTGGCCGGCCTGGTCAGCCTCGGCCTCACCCCGCTCAGCATGCCGCTGTCCGCCGCCGCGATCGGTGCCTGGGGCACCGGCCCGGTCTTCCTGGTCAGTGCGGTCGTCTGCGGTCTGGGCGGCGTGGTCGCCCTGTGCGTGCCCGCGCTGCGCCGCGCCGAACTGCCCCACCGGTCCGAGCCGTAGGGCAGCTCTAGATCCAACGCCGTGTAGTTAGGCGTGGGGTTGGTGTGTCAAGCCGTAGGAAGCAGAGATGGAGCTCCTGCTAGAACCGTGTCGACCAAGATCACTGTT